>NZ_JCAMOR010000025.1:0-115957 GCF_059512385.1 Bradyrhizobium sp. Crot121
GGTGCGACCGGCACCCGGCTTTCCCTGCGCCCTCTGTCTTCGAGGAGGGCGGAAAGTGATGCAAAGCTCGGGCGTGACTCGCCGCGAGAACGCGAACTCACATCCCCACTGCTGTTTGAAATTTGAATCATGACTTGCGGCGACGCCGTAGGGTGGGCAAAGCGAAGCGTGCCCACCATCGCGAGTACAGCACTGGATGGTGGGCTACCCTACGGCTTTCGCGGGGACGACAATCGTAGGATGGGTAGAGCGAAGCGAAACCCATCATTCGTGCCCCTTGCCGCCGAAGTTGATGGGTTTCGCTTCGCTCTACCCATCCTACGGGTCCGCTCTCCCCACGTCGTCCCGGGCTTCCATCCGAAATGGTCGACCGGGTGCTGTCCTCGGTGAAACGTTGAAGGGCCCGCGCCGATCGCCTATCTCTGCTAAAGCCACCGATTTCAAGGATCCCGAATGACCGCATCGCAACGCAACCCTTCCGCCGCAATCGATCCCGAAAAGCTCGACCGCCTCGCCGAAGTCGCCATCAAGGTCGGGCTCGGATTGCAGCCGGGACAGGACCTGCTCCTGACTGCGCCGTCGTCGGCGCTGCCGCTGGTGCGGCGGCTCGCGGTGCATGCCTACAAGGCCGGCGCCGGCCTGGTCACGCCGATCCTCTCCGACGAAGAGGTCACGCTGGCGCGCTATCGCCATGGCCATAATGAAGGTTTCGATCGCGCGGCGAACTGGCTCTATGAGGGCATGGCAAAGGCGTTCTCCGCCAACACCGCGCGGCTGGCGGTGGTCGGCGACAACCCGATGCTGCTGTCGGGCGAGGACCCGACCAAGGTTGCGCGCGCCAGCAAGGCCAATTCGGTCGCCTATCAGCCAGCGCTGGAAAAGATCGTCAATTTCGAGGTCAATTGGAACATCATCGCCTATCCCAGCGCGTCCTGGGCCAAGCAGGTTTTTCCTGACGATCCCTTGGAGACCGCGGTGGGGAAGCTGGCGGACGCGATCTTTGCGGCGTCCCGCGTCGACCAGGACGGTGCGGTCGCCGCCTGGGAGAAGCACAATGCAGTCTTGCGCGAGCGAACCCAATGGCTGAACGGCCAGCGCTTCCACGCGCTGCACTATACGGGACCGGGGACCGATCTCACGATCGGGCTCGCCGACGGCCATGAATGGGAAGGCGGCGCATCGGTTGCCAAGAACGGCGTCACCTGCAACGCCAACATCCCGACGGAAGAGGTTTTCACCACCCCGCATTGCCGCCGCGTCAGCGGTCACGTCGTGAGCTCGAAGCCGCTGTCCTATCAGGGCACCCTGATCGACAATATCCAGGTCAGGTTCGAGGAAGGGCGGATCGTCGAAGCCAGGGCCTTGTGCGGCGAAGAAGTCTTGAAAAAGGTGCTCGACACCGACGAGGGCGCGCGCCGCCTCGGCGAGGTCGCGCTGGTGCCGCACTCCTCGCCGATCTCCAAGAGCGGACTGCTGTTCTTCAACACGCTGTTCGATGAGAACGCCGCCTCGCATATCGCGCTCGGCCAGTGCTATTCGAAATGCTTCATCGACGGCGACAAGCTGACCCCGCAGCAGATCGCAGCGCAAGGCGGCAACCAGAGCCTGATCCATATCGACTGGATGATCGGCTCCAGCCAGACCGACATCGATGGAGTCAGAACCGACGGCAGCCGCGTCCCCGTGTTCCGCAAAGGCGAGTGGGCGTAAGCGAGGATCTCCCTCTCCCCCCAAGCGGGGCGAGGGTCGGGGTGAGGGGCCTCTCCGCAAATACGATGGTAGCGATGTGCGCGGAGGCTCCCCCTCACCCGAAATTCAAGCGAAGCTTGAATTTCGACCTCTCCCGCAAGCGGGGCGAGGTGAACTACACGCCGTCGAGGATGATCACCGTCGGAGTCGATGGCAGCGTGTCGCGCGAAATCTTAAGCGTCCGCTCGCTGCGCTGGTCGATCTCGAACTGCTGGCCGATCAGGCGCATGAATTCGTCGAGCGGGGTGGCGAAGCGGTGCATCGGCAGCACCACGGCGGCGCGCAGCCGCTTGGTGATTTCGGAGACGCCGGAAAGCGACATGGTGAAGGTGCCGTCGATCGGCACCATCACGATGTCGAGCCGGCCGATGGCCGCGAAATGGCTCTCGTCGAGCTTGTGGTGCAAATGGCCGAGATGGCCGATGCAGAGGCCGGCGACCTCGAAGATGAAGATCGAGTTGCCGTCCTTGATCATCTCGCCGCCGGAGTCCTCGCCATAGGTGCGGCGGATGTCGGTGGTGACATTGCGGACGAAGACATCGCCGATCCGCATCGCATAATGGGCGGGCTGACCGTTCTCGCCCCAGCCTTGCAGCACATGCGGGATCTTCGGATCGGGAAACAGCGTGTAATGCGTGCTATGCGCCCGGTTCATGGTGATGACATCAGGCAGGCGGCCGGTGCGGTAGGCACCATTGTAGTCGGTCGCGATCCGGATGCCGCCGGGGGTATCGATGTAGTAGGTGGAGTGCCCGGCATAGGTGATCCCGACCTCGTCGGCCTTGGCGACGCGGCGCAGGCTGACCGGCGTGGCGCGCGGCGGTGCATTGGCCATCGCCAGGCATTCGCTGCGCTGGGCGTCCTGCCCATGGGCCGCGATGCTGAGGAAGCCGAGCAGGGCAAGGGCGGCGAGGATCGATCGCAACATGGGCAAGGTCCGTCGGCGGTGACGTCCTCGCTACTCTACCGTCGAAACCGGCTGCCGTCATGCCGGCTTGGTCGCATCGCCCCGCGTCACATTTGCAACGCGCGCATGAACAGAGGCCGACGCTCATTCCCGCCGCGGGCTGATCTTCCAGGTCGTGGCGAGCACTACCAGCGTCATGGCGCCGGTGATGACGGCCGCGATCGGCATGGCCAGCGCGAGCGCCGATGTCGCCGCCCAGCCGATCGAGCAGAAGGCTTCCGCGAAGGTGGCGACACGCGAGGAGGTCTGGCGGCGGCGAAACTGGCTGCGCTTGGCCTGCACGCGGAACCAGAGCTGGATCGTGGCGGCCGAGATCGTGGCGATGGTCACGCCGAGCGCGGTGACAGCCGCCTGCAGCACCGAGGCGAACGCCAGTGCGATGACGAACGGCGCAACCACCAGCGCGATCGAAAGCAGCACGACCTCGATCTTGGCGCGGATCACCTGCGAGGGCGACAGCGGCGCGGTCGCGACCAGTTCGGCCGCGTCTTCGCCCGATATCGTCAGCCAGGCGAGGCCGCCGGCAAGCTGGCCCGCTGCCATCACGATAACGGGCGTGATCAGCGTCAGGCCGGCGGAGCCATCGGCAAAGCTCCGCCACAGCATCAGCGCCGGCGGTGCCAGGTAGAGCAGTTGCATCAGGCTCTGCGACAGCAGCCAGGGGTCGCGCCGCAGCAGCATGAACTCTTTCCAGCGCAGCGCCTGCTGGCGCGAGCCGCGCTGGAATGTTCGCAGCTTGGCCTTTCGGCTGGCCATCGCCGGGTTCGCCGAGATGCTGATGATGGCGTCGGCAAAGCGCGGCGAGAATGCCACGATCACGACGCCGAGCAGCATCAGGCTGAAGACGAGCAGGAGCGAGAGCGCCTCGCCGTCGCCGAGCATGGCGCGGGCCGGCCACCACAGCATGCTGCCGGCATCAGGCGCGAAGCCAGCCACGGTATCGGAGGTCAGGACGGCGAAACGCGAGAGCGTGCCGTAAGAGAGGATCGCGGCGATCTGCAGCGCGATGACGAAACCGGCGCCGATGATCGCGGCCAGCACCTGCGCTACCAGGCGGGTGCGGCGCGGGCCGATCAGGTGGAACAGCGCCACCGTGAGGGCGGTGGCGACCGCCGCGGCCGAAAGACCGATCGCGATGACGACGCCGAACGCGGCGAGCCAGCGCGGTCCGCCGCTGACCACCAGCACATCGAGGAAGGGCGTCGAGAACAACAGCGCCATGCCGGTGACCTGCAGTGCGATGGCGGCAATGCGGACCGAGAAGATATTGGTGAGCCGGACCGGCGAGGACATGATCAAATCGAGGTCGGCGCGGGCGTAAAATACCCGCGTCACCGATTCGACCGCCTGCGAGAGGATGAGCGCCCAGGCGAGGAAGATCGTCGACGACATCACGATCAGCGCGGACTTGTCGAGCGGCAGCGTCAGGTTGGCAAAACGGCCGACCACCGCATAGGCCGGCAAATGCAGGATGGCGGCGAAAATGACGAGGCCGATCACCGCGCGTTTGCGGCGGCCCTGTCGGCCGGTCATCATCGCCAGCCATTCGCGCCAGGCGAGGCGGATTTCGTGCCGGGCGAACCAGGTGAGGTCGGTCGCCGAACTCATGCGGCGGCCGCCTCGGTCTCGACCAGGGCGATAAAGGCGTCTTCGAGGCTGGTGTCGTTGCGGCCGTTGCGCTGGCGCAGTTCCGCGAGCGTGCCTTCGGCCACGAGCCTGCCCTTGGCGATGACGCCGATGCGGTCGGCCATGCGCTCGGCGACTTCAAGGATGTGCGTGGTCATGATCACGGTGGAGCCGGCGCGCACGCGCTCCTGCAACAGGCCCTTGACGTGGCGGGCGGAGAGCGCGTCGAGGCCGGTCAACGGCTCGTCGAGGATGATCAGGCGCGGGTCGTGGACCAGCGCGCCGGCGAGCGCCACCTTCTGGCGCATGCCTTTGGAGAATCCCTCGCAGCGCTCGTGCAGATGCGGCTCGAGCCCGAGCGAGACGAGGAGGTCCTGGGCTGAGCGTTCGGAAAGGCGGGGATCGATGCCCCAGAGGCCGGCGACGAATTCGAGATATTCGAGGGGGGTGAGCTTGTCGTAGATCATCGGCTCATCCGACACCCAGGCCAGGATCTGCTTGGCGGCGATCGGATCGGACAGGGCATCGATGCCGAAGATCGATACCGAGCCGGCGTCGGGCTTGAGCAGGCCGGCGACCATTCGCAGCGTCGTGGTCTTGCCGGCGCCGTTCGGCCCGAGCAGCGCGTAGAACTCGCCGGGGCGCACGGTGAGATCGAGCGCGTCGACCGCCGGCCGGTCGAAACGCTTGGTTAACCCTCGCACTCCGAGTGCTGGCGCATCTGATGGCATGATGTGGGGACGGTCCAGGTTGATGTCTGGTTGCGGACCATGGGCCGAAAAGCGTTTCGGCGCGGTGAATCGCAGGCCGCAAATCGCGGGCAATGCGCGGGAACGTTCGGCTGCGGCATTTCTGCGCAATTATGCCAGAGGGCAGGCGCAGCGCTTTGTTGACTCTGGTTCCTGCTTTGCGCTCAAATCGCCGCCGGACATAGACAGCTTCCAGCGCTCCCGAAAAGAGGGGGCGGAAGCGGGATGCAACGAGCGGTCGCCAAGAATTGCCGTGCATCGGGGAGGGAAGGCGATGCTGGACTTTGTTCAGCAGCTCGTGAGCGGCGTTGCGCTTGGCTGCGTCTACGGCCTGATCGCGCTCGGCTTCGTGCTCGTTTACAAGGCAACCGAGGTCGTCAATTTCGCCCAGGGCGACCTGATGATGCTGGGCGGCTTCTTCGCCTTCACCTTCATCGGCATGCTCGGCCTCAATTACTGGATCGGCTTTGCCGGCGCGGTGGCGGCGATGGCGCTGTTCGGCATGCTGGCGGAGCGGGTGGTGGTGCGGCCGATCCTCGGCTATCCGCAGTTCTCCGTCATCATGGCGACCATCGGGCTCGGCTATTTCCTGCGCTCGGTCGCCGGCATCATCTGGGGGACAGACGACTTCAAGATCGAGACGCCGTTCAGCCAGGGCGTCCTGCGCATCGGCAGCCTCGTGCTGGCCTACGACAAGCTGTCGGTGATCGCGGCGACGATCATCCTGTGTGCGCTGCTCTATCTGTTCTTCAACCGCACCACGCTTGGCACCGCGATGCGGGCGAGCTCGGAGAACATGCTGGCCGCCTATTACATGGGCATCCCGGTCAAGCGCGTGGTTTCGATCGTATGGGCGATCTCGGCGGCGGTCGCCACCTGCGCCGGCGTGCTGCTGGCGCCGATTACGTTCATTCACTCCAATGTCGGCCTAGTGCTGGGATTGAAGGCGTTTCCGGCCGCCGTCCTCGGCGGCTTCGGATCGATCCCTGGCGCTGTGGTCGGCGGCGTGCTGATCGGTGTGATCGAGAGCATGGCCGGCTTCTATCTGCCCCAAGGCTGGAAGGACGTCGCACCCTATATCGTGCTGCTCGCGGTGCTGCTGCTGAAGCCCGAAGGCCTGTTCGGCCTTCACGTGCGCAAGAAGGTTTGAGCAGCATGCGGTTCCTGTTCAAGACCGACTACGAAGACGACATCAAACTGTTCCCGCATTCGGGTTACATCTTCTCCTATGGCCTGTTGCTGGCGTTGCTCTTGATCGCGCCGCACGTGCTCTCGAGCTATCTGATGAGCCAGCTCGTCTTCGTCTGCATTTATGCGACCGTCGGCGTGGGGCTGTTGATCCTGACCGGCTTCACCGGGCAAGCCTCGCTTGGGCACGCGGCGTTTCTCGCGATCGGCGCCTACACCGCTGCCTATCTGCAGCAGTACAACGTGCCCTTTCCGGTCTATTTCCTGGCCGCCGGGCTGCTCACCGGCGTGGTCGGCGCGCTCGTCGGATTTCCGGCGCTGCGGCTGCAGGGCATCTATCTCGTCATTGCCACCATCTCCTTTGCCTTCATCGTCGAGGAGATCCTGGCGCGCTGGGAGAGCGTGACCCATGGCAATGAGGGCATGCGGGTCAAGACACTCTATTTTTTGGGCACCGCAGTGCCGCGCGACGGGCCGACCTTCTATTATCTCTGCCTTGCGGTGCTGGTGCTAACTATCGTCGGCTCGCTGAACCTTTTGCGCTCGCCGACCGGCCGCGCCTTCGTCGCGATCCGCGACAGCGAGACGGCGGCGCGCAGCATGGGCATCAACGTCTCGCTCTACAAGGTGAAGTCTTTTGCCATCAGCGCCGCCATCACCGGCTTTGCCGGCGTGCTGTTCGCGCACAAGCTCTCGTTCATCAGCCCGGAGATGTTCACGCTGCAGCTCTCGATCGAGTTCATCATCGTGATTCTGATCGGCGGCACCTTCAGCCTGCACGGCGCGGTGCTGGGCGCGATCTTCCTTGTCATGATCGATCCGTTCCTGACCTATCTGAAAGACGACATGCCCGGCGTGATCGCAGGCCTTGCTGCGACGCTTGGCGCCGGCCAGGAGCGCGCCGCGCATATCCAGAACTCAGTCGCCGCGTTTGCCTCCGCCAATGGCCTGAAGGGCGCGATCTACGGCATCATCATCGTGCTGTTCGTGCTGTTCGAACCGCTCGGTCTTTACGGCCGCTGGCTGAAGATCAAGCTCTTCTTCCAGCTCTTCCCGCTCTACAAGCGCGCCACCTTCAAGCGGCAGAAGATCTATGTGAAGTCGGAGCGGAACCGATGAGCTATTTCCGCGCCGAGAATCTCTCGCTTCACTTCGGCGGCCTCAAGGCGGTCGATGCCGTAAGCTTCGCGGTCGAGAAGGGCGAGATCCTCTCGATCATCGGGCCAAACGGCGCGGGAAAGAGCTCGATCTTCAACCTGATCTCGCGGATCTATCCGCCCACCTCCGGAAAGATCTTCTTCGAGGATCAGGACATCACCGAGCAGCCGGCCTACGACATCGCCAAGCTCGGCATCGCCCGCACCTTCCAGAACATCGAACTGTTCGAGAATGCGACGGTGCTTTCCAATCTGCTGGTCGGCCGTCATCGTCATTCCACCACGCAGCTCTGGCAGGAGCTATTGTTCCTGCCGAGCGTGCGCGCGAGTGAGAAGGTGCATCGCCGCCGCGTCGAACAGGTGATCGAATTCCTCGATCTCGAGCCCTATCGCGACAAGCTGATCTCCGGATTGCCGTACGGCGTGCGCAAGGTAATCGAACTCGCTCGTGCGCTGTGCTCGGAGCCCAAGCTGATCCTGCTGGACGAGCCATCGTCAGGACTGAACGTGGAAGAGACCGACGACATGTCGTTCTGGATCCGCGACATGAGATCCGAACTCGGCATCACCGTGCTGATGGTCGAGCACGACATGACATTGGTGAACCGTGTCTCCGATCGCGTCATCGCGCTGAACTACGGCCGCGTGCTGGCGATGGGTTCGCCTGCGGACGTGCAGCAGCATCCCGACGTCGTCGCGGCCTATCTCGGAGCATGACGCCATGATCGCCTCCGTCACGCCCGAGACCATCCTGAAGCTCAGCAACGTCGAGAGCTATTACGGGCCGATCATGGCGATCCGCGGCATCAGCCTGGAAGTGCCCCGCGGCAGGATCGTCACGCTGCTAGGGGCGAATGGTGCCGGCAAGACCACGGTGCTGAAGACGATTTCCGGCATCCTCGATCCGCAGAAGGGCTCGATCGAATTCTTGGGGAGGCCGATCCAGCGCATGGAGGCCGACAAGATCGTGCGGCTGGGTTTGAGCCACGTGCCGGAAGGGCGGGAGGTGTTTCCGTTCCTGTCGGTGCGCGAGAACCTGATGATGGGCGCCTATCCGCGCACGGACCGCGACGGCGTGGCCGACGATCTGGAGCGCGTCTACAGCTATTTCCCGCGGCTGAAAGAGCGCATTGATCAGCCGGCCGGCCAGCTCTCCGGCGGCGAGCAGCAGATGCTTGCGATCGGGCGGGCATTGATGAACCGGCCGACGCTGCTGCTGCTCGATGAGCCATCGCTCGGTTTGTCGCCGATCCTGGTGAAGGAGATCTTCACCATCATCCGCCGGGTCAATGAAGAGCAGGGCATGTCGATCCTCCTGGTCGAACAGAACGCCACGGTCGCGCTGGAGACGGCGCATTATGGCTATGTGCTGGAGATCGGCCGTATCGTGATGAACGACACCTGCGAGCGGTTGATGCATTCAAAGGATATCCAGGAGTTCTATCTCGGCGCCAAGGAGACGGGTGCGCGGGGGGAGCGACGTTGGAAAAAGAAGAAAACATGGCGTTGAGAGGGACTTGGCGGTAAATTGAAGGCCTGTCGCGGAAAGATCGGCGCAAAAGCCGGCGGTCGCGACAGGCGACGAGAGGAGGGAACGGGCATGGCCGGACCGGCGGTGCTGACGGTCGCCGACACGATCGCGAAAAGTTTTCTGCTGGCGGTGGAGACGCGCGGCGACAGGCCCGCGATCCGCGAGAAGAAATTCGGCATCTGGCAGCCGACAAGCTGGCGCGAGTGGCTGCAGATCTCCAAGGACATCGCCTACGGCTTGCATGCCATCGGCTTTCGCCCCGGCGATGTCGCCTCCATCATCGCAAACGCGGTGCCGGAATGGGTCTATGCCGATATGGGCATCCTCTGCGCCGGGGGCGTTTCGTCCGGCATCTACCCGACGGACTCGCCGGCCCAGGTCGAATATCTCATCAATGATTCCCGTACCCGCGTGGTCTTCGCCGAAGACGAGGAGCAGCTCGACAAGCTGCTCGCCTGCCGCGCGCGCTGCCCGACATTGGAGCGGATCGTCGTCTTCGACATGGAGGGCCTGAGCGGCTTCTCCGATCCGATGGTGATGTCGCTTGCCGAATTCACCGCGCTGGGCCGCAATCATGCGCAGGACAATGAGGCGCTGTGGGACGAGATGATCGCAAGCCGGACCAGCAGCGATCTTGCGATCCTCGTCTACACCTCCGGCACCACAGGCCCGCCGAAGGGCGCGATGCACGCCAACCGCAGCGTGACGCATCAGATGCGCCACGCCAATGACCTCTACCCGTCGACCGATCACGAGGAGCGGCTGGTGTTCCTGCCGCTGTGTCACGTCGCCGAGCGCGTCGGCGGCTACTACGTCTCGGTCGCGCTCGGATCGGTGATGAATTTCGCCGAAAGCCCCGAAACCGTGCCGGACAATCTGCGCGAAGTGCAACCGACCGCCTTCCTCGCCGTGCCCAGGGTGTGGGAGAAAATGTATTCGGGCATCACCATCGCGCTGAAGGATGCGACCCCGTTCCAGAACTGGGTCTATCGCCGCGCGATGGCGGCCGGCTATCGCATGACCGACTATCGGCTCGAAGGCGAGACGCCGCCGCTGCCGCTGCGCTTTGCCAACCAACTGGCCTATTGGCTGGTGTTCCGCAACATCCGCCGCATGCTCGGGCTCGACCGCTGCCGGATAGCGCTCACCGGCGCCGCGCCGATCGCGCCCGACCTGATCCGCTGGTATCTCGCGCTCGGCATCGACATGCGCGAGGTCTATGGCCAGACCGAGAATTGCGGCGTTGCCACCATCATGCCGACCGAGCGCATCAAGCTCGGCTCAGTCGGCAAGGCCGCGCCCTGGGGCGAGGTGATGACCTGCCCGAAGGGCGAGATCCTGATCCGAGGCGAATTCCTGTTCATGGGTTATCTTAACCAGCCCGAGAAGACCGCCGAGACTATCGACGCCAGAGGCTGGCTGCATACCGGCGATGTCGGCACCATCGACAATGAAGGCTACGTCAAGATTACGGACCGGATGAAGGACATCATCATCACCTCCGGCGGCAAGAACGTCACGCCCTCGGAAATCGAGAACCAGCTCAAATTCTCGCCCTATGTTTCGGATGCGGTGGTGATCGGCGACAAACGGCCGTACCTCACCTGCCTCGTGATGATCGACCAGGAGAATGTCGAGAAATACGCCCAGGATCACGACATCCCCTTCACCAATTACGCGAGCCTATGCCGCGCGCGGGAGATTCAGGACCTGATCCACCGCGAGATCGAGGCCGTGAATGCCAATTTCGCCCGCGTGGAGACCATCAAGAAATTCTATCTGATCGAGCGCCAGCTCACGCCCGAGGATGAGGAATTGACGCCGACAATGAAGCTGAAGCGCAGCTTCGTGAACAAACGCTATGCCGCCGAGATCGAGGCGATGTACGGCGAGCGCGCGGTCGCCTAGGCACGGCTTATTACTCCCTCTCCCCGTTCTTACGGGGAGAGGGTCGGGGTGAGGGGCTCTATCCGCGAAGACGGTGACAGACGGATTCGCAGAAGCTCCCCCTCACCCGAAATTCAAGCTGCGCTTGAATTTCGACCTCTCCCCGCAAGCGGGGCGAGGTGAAGAAAAGGCGAGGGAGCCCAAACAGGCCCGGTCCTTCGCTCGATATGGGCCATGGAGAGGAGGATCATTATGTCGAAAGCGTTCAAGGCATTGGGCCTTGCGGTGGGTGCGCTGGCGCTGACCCACCTGCCGGCGTCAGCGCAAACCAAGGTCACCAATGAAGGCATCTCGGCGAACGAGATCGTCATCGGCACCCATCAGGATTTGTCCGGGCCGATCAAGGTCTGGGGTGTGCCGGTCTCCAACGGCATGAAGATGGCGGTGGAGGAGATCAACGCGAGCGGCGGTATCAACGGCCGCAAGATCAGGATGATCCTCGAGGACAATGGCTACGACCCGAAGAAAGCCGTGCTGGCCTCGCAGAAGATGGTCGAACGCGATAAGATCTTCGCGATGATCGGCCCGATGGGGTCGCCGACCGTGTTGGCCGCGCAGGATGTACTGTTCGACGCCGGGGTGCTCCAGCTCTTCCCGCTGACGGCGGCCGAATTCACCTTCAAGTTCGATCCGAGCAAGCCGCAGGAGCGGCTGAAGTTCAACAACCTGCTGCCTTATGTCGAGAGCACGCGCGCCGCGCTCAAATACATGGTGGAGGAGAAGAACCCGAAGAAGCCCTGCATCATGCATCAGGATGACGAGTACGGCAAAAACGTGCTCGACGGCTTCACCCAGCAGCTCGCAGCGATGAAGCTGCAGCCGGCCTCGATCACAAGCTACAAGCGCGGCGCCTCCGACTTCAGCGCCCAGGTCGCCAAGATGAAGGCTGATGGCTGCGACCTTGTCGTGCTCGGCACCGTAATCCGCGAGACCATCGGCGCGATGAACGAAGCCAGGAAGCTCGGCTGGGAGGTGACCTTCCTCGGCGCGACGCCGACCAACGTGCTCGAAGTGCCGGCGCTCGGCAAGGAAGCGGTGGAGGGCCTCTATGCGGCGTCCGGGTTCGAGATCCCCTATGAGGACACCGCCAAGGGCAAGGTGAAGGACTGGCTTATCAACTATAAGAAGATGTTCGGCACCGACGCCAACACGCAGGCGATCATCGGCTACAACGCGGTGATGACGTTTGCCTTCTATGCGCAGAAGGCGGGCAAGGATCTGACCGGCCAGAAAATGCTGGATTCGCTGGAGTCGGGCGAAAAGTTTCTCGACATCTTCAATTCGCCGCCGACCAAGTTCTCCAGGAACGACCACCTCGCCAACACCATCACGCAGGTGCAGCAGATCAAGAACGGCCGCTGGGTGCTGACGAAGGACAGCCTGTCGTTTTGAGTATCGCTGTCATTGCGAGCGGAGCGAAGCAATCCATGCTGCCACGAGCGGAGAGATGGATTGCTTCGTCGCTCCGCTCCTCGCAATGACGGTTGGTTAGTCCGCGGGATAACGCAACGCCGCCTCGGCCACCAGCGGCATGTCGGCATAGCGCCGGACGCCCGCTTCATCGACCACGAAAGTCGGCCGGTAGTTCCTGACGTCGGTATCGGCCACCATCATCATGCGGCGGTTGTCCAGCGTCAGCCACTGGCCATCGAGCCGGGCCGCGGCCACGGCATGATCCTCGCCGCGGAGCGTGTCATGCATGATGACGATTCGCAGGTCCTCCGGCGCCATGCCGGCCAGACGCAGCGCGACGAATTTGGCGATGGCATAGTCCTCGCAATCGCCGGTGCCGTTCGCAAAGGTCATCAGCGGCGAAGCCCAGACGTCGATCGCGCCATATTGCACGAGATCGTCCGCGGGCCTGATCGCGAGATTGACGGCGCGGTTGACTTCACCGAGCCGGGCGCGGCCCTCTGTGGCCTTCGCGCCGTCGATAACGGCCAGGAATTTCAGCGCGGCCGGCGAGACGCAGCTCTCGCGGTCGCCCTCGCACAGCGCAAGCTGCACCAGATCATCGGCGAGCCGGCGCTGCAGGCTGAGCCATTTGTCGCGCAATCCGCCTTCCGAGAGGATGGCTGTCGCGCGCCCGAACGGCTCGATCGATTTCTTGATCAGGACCGCGCCCCCCGGCGACAGCAGCGTCCCCGCGCTGACCTCTGCCACCGGTGCAAGCCAAAGCAGAGCAAAGGCGAACATGAGCGCGCGCAGCGCGCCCGCGTAACCGAACATTCCCATCTGACACCCCTGTCCGGGCCTCGGCGGCGTTTCGCCAGCGCGTGACCAGATCGTTTCGTGGGAAGAGGATCGTGCGAGAGCGCTTGCGATCTGTTTAAGGAGATGCGGACGAGCGGGAGAAATGCGGAAGACGCTGAAGCCGGCCTCGCCAAAGCGTCGAAAATTTTATCGATCTTGCCAACCTCGGCGGTCGAACCTTTTCGGGGGTAATGATGTCTTATCCTTGATGTTGGCTTAATAGGCGCGCGTCCGCAGGCGGGGCTGGCGCAACAGCATCTAAAGTCGTCGGACGCATCAGGCGGCCGGTCTTTCTGAACATATGACTAACGGGGCAGCTTTTCCCTTGATCCGTAATCTACATCACATTGGGCGCCCGAACGTCGGTGTACGTTGCTCAGGTTGGGCGGATGGCCAGCAGTCGGAAATATCCTTCCTTCGAAATAAGTAATTGAATTCACTAAAATTTTCTGCAAATTGAAATGGGGCTCCATGCGTTCTTCTTGCACCAGCACGCGCCGGATCAAATCCGCTTCGCGCCAGGCTGGACGAAGGCTTCCCGACGACGCTGCCGATGGGTCTCGCACTCGGTGTGCGTGCTTTCGCGTGGTTTCTCCTAATGATATGTGTAGGTTTGGCTAAGGAAATTTACATTTTTATTAACTATTTCTGGTGGGGGCATTGAAGTACGACGACACAGTTGCGTCGAGTGGGCTGGGGTTTCTTTCCAACGCGCATATCGATCTTGATTCATTTTCGTTCCGCGCTGGCCACGCGGACAGCTTTACTGTTCCTGACGCGCATCTTCTGTTCTCCGGCAACTTCCACAAATCCGGCAACGATCTCGTCATCACCGACGAGCTGCATCGCGTCGTGGTGCCGAACTACTTCCACGGCGACAAGCACCCGATGCTGGTTTCCCCCGAGGGCGCGTCGCTGGATCCGAAGGTCGTCGACGCGCTGACCGGGCACACGGTTTACGCGCAGGCGGGAGCGCCGCCGGCGGCAGAGCTGGTCGGCCATATCGCCAAGATGACCGGCAGTGCCAGCGTGGTGCGCAGCGGCGTCACCGTCGAACTGCATAATGGCGAAGCGGTCTATCAGAGCGACGTGGTGCAGACCGGCAGCGACTCTACGCTCGGCCTCGTCCTGAAGGACGGCACCACGTTCAACCTCAACGCCAATGCGCGGTTGATGCTGAACGAGCTCACCTATGACGCCAGCAGCAATTCGAACTCGTCGCTGATCACGCTGGTGCAGGGCGCCGCCAGCTTCGTCGCCGGCCAGGTCGCCAGGAGCGGCGACATGAAAGTCGCGACCCCGATCGCGACCATGGGGATCCGCGGCACCGCTGTCATCCTCGACATCTCCTCGGTCGACGGCACGGTGAAGATCTCCGTCGTCGATCAGCAGGACAACCAGGTCCATGCTGTCCAGGTCTTCAACACGCGCGGCGTTCTGATCGGCACGGTGACCAGCAATGGCAGCATCCTGACGCTGACGCCGACTGCGGCTTTCGAGCTGATCGCGCGGGAAAGCGCCAAGACGCTAGCGGAGATCGCGCAGGAATTCGCGACCTTCCAGGCGGTGCTCAATACCTACGAGATCCAGAAGGCGATCGACCCGAACCTGCCGCAGCACACCGAGAACAACGCCAATCCGCAGACGAAATTTGCGCACCTTGGCAGCTCGACCTCGCCCAATTCGCCGGCAACCGAATTCCGCTCGGCGCTCAACACCACCATCAACAGCAGCAACATCGGCTCCACCAAGACCTTTTCCGTCCTGATGGATACGGGCAACGGAACCGGCGCGGGCGGTCCATCAAATCAGGCATTGTTTGATCAGGGCCTTCCGGGGCAGCAGAACAACCAGCCCACCCAGCCCATCGGGTCGCAGCCGTCGATCCCGTTCGTCGTCAATCCGCCAACGGTCACCAGGATCTCCACCACCAGCACTGGCGATCATTTCGGGCCGGTGATGAGCGCCGACGGGCAGTTCGTCACTTATGATCCTGACGGCGTCATCTATCTGTTCGACCGCGCGACCGGCGTCACCATCGTGATCTCGCCCCCCGGGAGCATCTATGGTTCGCCGACCATCAGCTCGGATGGCCACTCCGTCGTCTATCAAAGCTCCAGCGGCGTCATCTTCCTCTACAACAACGATCCGTCTTCGGCGCAGTACCACACGACGATACAGATCGGCGTGGGCACCTCGCCTGCGGTCAGCGGCGACGGCAGCAGGATCGCGGTCGAGAACGGCGGCAATATCATCGTCTACGATCGGCAGGGACACGTCCTCACCACGATCACGCCCGCCGATGCCGGCGCCGGCGGATCATTGCTGAAGCCGGCGATCAGCGCCGACGGCCATGTGGTTGCGTTCTGGGGTGCCGATCCCGAAGGCAGCTCGGGCCATCTCTACGTCTATGATAGGTCGACCGGGGTCATCAGCACGATCGCGGACACCGCGCAGGGGGTCGGCGCGAGCGCAGCCTCGCTCAGCGCCGACGGCCGCTATGTCGTCTATCAAAGCGCCGATGCGAACGGGCACTCGGAAATCTACCTCTACGACCTGCAGACCCACCAGATCGTCTTCCAGACTTCGAACCCGGGCGGCAGCAGCTACAACCCCGTCATCAGCCCCGACGGCCATTTCATCATCTTCGCGAGCGATGCCGCGCTGACGTCGAACGACCACAATTCGGTTGCCGATACCTATGTGGTCAATCTCACCGATCCCGCCCATCCGAAGATCATGCTGGTGTCGACCGCGGCCGATGGGGCGTCCGGTAACGCTGCCTCCAACCTCGGCGCAACCATCAGCGCCGGCGGCCTGTTCATCGCCTTCGGCAGTAACGCGTCGAACCTTTCCACCGCGGACGGGCCTGGCGGCGATATTTTCGTGGTCGATCCGAGTTCGGGCCGCAACGCGATCGTCGAGCAGACCGCCAACTCGGGGTCGGTCCTGACGACAAGCGGAAAATTCGGCATCACCGGGGGAATCAACGACGTCTCGATCTCCGTCACCGACGCGGCGGGCAATCCGACCGGTCTGCTGCACGCGAGCTTCAGCGCCGACGGCAACTTCGTGAACTGGACGTTCGCCGAGAACAAATCGGATTTTGGCGCGCTGGTCTATGGCGACACGGCGACCCAGCAATTCCTGATCAAGCTTACCTATAATGGGGGCACGACGACCATCCCGATCACGATCGGCGTCCACAATGCCGTTCCGCCGACCATCCCGGTGGCGGACACACCTCCGGTCGTTCACGACGCCACGCTCGCGGTGTCCGAGGGCGGCGTCGTGGTGCTGACGCCGGCGAACATCAACGTCACCGACCTCGACGATTCCAGCTTCACCTTCACGGTCACCAATGTCACGCATGGCAAGTTCCAGGTGTGGGGTGGCGAAGGCTGGATCAATACCGCCAGCTTCACATCGGCCGATCTCGCCGCAGGCCACGTCCGCTTCGTTCACGACGGCTGCGAGGCCGCGCCGACGTTCTCGATCCAGGCTAGCGACGGAGAACTGCTCTCCAATGTGAAGGCGGGCAGCATTGCCTTCACCAATGTCAACGATGCGCCGATGTTGGCGGCCGGAACGGTGACGAGCGGCGTGATCAACGTGGCCGTCGCAAACGGCGGGTATGACCATGTCAGCCCGGAGGTTGCCGCGAAACTTCTGGGGTCGGGCCTGATCAAGGACCTTCCCGGAGCGCAGGGTGGAGCGCATGGTTATGGCGAGGTCGCGCTCGACCCCGGCGATGACAATTCCTCCGGCGCGATCGACATCACCACGGTGTTCGGCGAGCAAGGCATCAATTTCTTCGGCCATCACTACACCTCGCTCTACATCAACAATAACGGCAACATCACCTTCCGCTCGCCGACCGACGCCTATACGCCCAGCATGATCGACGCGGGCCTGAACAATCCGATCATTGCGGTGTTCTGGGCCGACGTCGATACCCGCGGCCATGGCAGCGTCTATTACGATCTCGACGCGGCCGACGGCGTCATGACCATCACCTGGGATGATGTCGGCTATTTCGATCAGAGAACGGACAAGCTGAATTCGTTCCAGCTCGTTCTGATCAGCCAAGGCAACGGCAATTTCGACATCCAGTATCGCTACGGCGATATCGATTGGACCACGGGTGACGCCAGCGGCGGTTCCGACGGCCTTGGCGGCACCCCGGCGCGCGCCGGTTATTCGGCCGGCGACGGCAAGCATTATTACGAGTTGCCGCAATCCGGAAACCAGGACGCGCTGCTCACCCTTCCGACCACCGACGGCAATACCGGCATCGACGGCGTCGATCAGTTCGAGGTGCACAACGGCGAGGTGGGTCTCACCGCGACCGGCACGATCAATTTCGCCGATCCCGACCTCAACGATGTCCATACCGCCACCAGCAGCTATACCGGCAGCGGCACTGCGCTGGGAACGCTGACGCTGGTCAAGCTATCCGATATCGGCGGTGTCGGCGGGCAATTCGTCTGGACCTACACCGCCGATCCCGCCGCCGTGCGGCAGGCGCTCGACGGCTTACCGGGTCATAGCAAGGTCGAGACCTTCAACGTCGTGATCAGCGACGGTCACGGCGGCACGCTCACCCAAACCGTATCCGTCACGCTGAACGAGATCGGCAACCACGCGCCGGTGGTCTCGGGCGTTGTCACGGGATCAGTGACGGAAGATGGCAGCCAAAGCACGCTCAACGCGCTCGCCAACGCGTCCGATTCCGACCAGGATACGCTCACGGTTGTGAACGTTCCGACGCAGTTGCCGGCGGGCGTGTGCTACAATGCGGCCACGCATTCCTTCACGCTCGATCCGAGCGTTGCCGCCTACCAGCATCTGGCTCAAGGTGAGCACGCAACGGTGACGGTCAACTATGGCGTATCCGACGGCCACGCCACCACGCCGGCCTCGGTGTCGTGGACGATCACCGGCACCGACGATGCGCCGGTCGCAACGCCGGTGACATTGGCGAGCGGCACCGAAGACGCATCCTACGTGATCCATGCCTCCGATCTTCTGGCTGGCATGAGCGATGTCGACAGCCAGTCGCTCTCGATCACCGGCCTCAGTATTGCGAGCGGCGGCGGCAGTCTCGTCGACAATCACAACGGCACGTGGACCTACACGCCGGCCCCGGGTTATGCCGGCCCGGTCAGCTTCACCTACACCGCTTCCGATGGCTCTCTGAGCGCGAGCTCGACGGCGAACTTGACGCTGGACTACGAGACCGCGGTCGCCCCGATGCTGACGGTCGGCCCGAACGGCACGTTCGATCAGGTCGAGGGACCGGAGCACACCCCGATCATCGTCCCGATCGCCGTTTCCATTGCCGGCGACACCCATCCCGACGAGACCTATGTCACGATATCGGGCGCGCCGGTCGGATCGATCTTCAATCACGGCGTCTACAACGCCGTCGACGATACGTGGCGGATCGACGCCGCCGACCTCGGCGGCAACCTGACCCTCGCCACGCCGCCGGACTATTGCGGAAGATTCTCGCTGACCGTGACGGCCACCAGCGTCGTTCATGGCAGCCACACCTCCGCAACCACGCCGGCGCAGACCCAGGCCGTGGTCGTCGATCACGTCGATTCCGACCAGGTGGTGACGCCGGTTGCGGTCAGCGTGCACACGCCCAGCGGTTACGACTTCAGCTCGTTCTACGACGATCTGGCGGCGAGCCAGTTCGCTAGCACTGACGGCATTCATGCCTTCGTCGTCAACTTCGACAAAGGCATCACATTCGAGATGGTCGGAAGCGGTTACAGCTACGATCCGCAGACGAGCTCCTTCTCCAACATCATCAACGAAATCGATATTTTCCGCACAACAGACCCGGGCCAGGCCACGCCGGAGCACCTGTTGGTCAGCACCCATGGCTGGAACATCAACGTCCAGGCCGTCTTCAATCCCACCGGAGAAGGCGCTCCGTCCGGCGCCGGCCCGTCTGCCGGAACAGGCACGGTCGGCAACGTCTTCGGCGCTGTCGCTTTCAATTATGTCGGCAGCGTTGGCCCCGACGTGTTCCTGGCCAGCAATCATCCCGATGTCTTCAACGGCCTCGGCGGTCCGGCCGGCCCGAACGATCCGGGCAGCGACACTGTGGACTACTCGCACGCAAGCGGTCCCGTCAGCGTCAACCTGCTCACCGGTGCGACCTCCGGCACCGCGGCCGAAGGCGACATCTTCTCCTCGATCGAGAACCTGCGCGGCACCGCTTTCGACGACACGCTGATCGGCGACGGCCACAACAACATCCTCTCCGGTGGTGGCGGCAACGACACGCTGTTCGGTGGTAGCGGCAACGACACTTTCGTCTTCAAGCAGAATGCCATGGGCCACGCGACGATCGGCGATTTCACGCCGGGCCAGGACAAGATCGAGCTAGACTATGTCGCCTTCGATCCGAACTCTCAGGAGAGCTCTAACGCCTGGTTCCAGGATCACGTCGCGGCCGCGCCGAACGGCCATGACGTGCAGATCGACCTCGACGGCAACGATCACAACACCATCCTGCTGAAGAACGTCGCGCTGGCCCAACTGCACGCCAACGACTTCATCCTTCCGCCGGGCAGCGTCTGACCGAACCGGCCCGCACGCCTGGGTGCACCGCACCCGTGGAGAACTCCCGGCGTGATCAATCGACGCGGGCGTGATATCGAGACGGTATGAGGCGGCTGAAGGCATTGCGAAGGTGGTTCAAGCGGCGCTTCGGCTACGCGCGGCTCGCCTGCGTTGCGCTGTTGATCGGCTTTGCCGCGCTCAGGGTGCTCGATCCCCCGCCGATCGAGGAACTTCGGGTCAGGACGTTTGACGGTTTCCAGGTCGTCGAGCCCCGGGTCAAGACGATCAGGCCGGTCACCGTCGTCGATATCGACGAACAGAGCCTGTCCGAGCTCGGCCAGTTTCCCTGGCCGCGCACGCTGATCGCCGATCTCGTCACCAACCTGACCAAGCTTGGCGCGGTCGTGGTCGCCTTCGACATCGTGTTCTCCGAGCCTGATCGGCTCAATCCGGATGCCGCCGCCGACACGATCCGCAATCTCGACGAGGAGACCAGAGCGAAGCTGCGGGCGCTGCCAAGCAACGACCAGATCCTGGCGGAGGCGATGGGCAAGTCGCGCGTGGTGCTGGGCGCCTCCGGCCTGCCGTTCGTGGTCGCCGAATTCGACAAGTCGCTGCCGCTGACGCCGCTCGCCATGAAGGGCGAGGAGCCGCAGCCGTTCATGTTCGATTTCCCCGGCCTGCTGCGCAACGTCCCCGTGCTGGAAGGGGCCGCCGCCGGCCGCGGCCTGTTCACGATCAGGCCCGAGCGCGACGGCATCGTCCGCCGCGTGCCGATGATCATGCTGGCGCAAGGCGCGACCATGCCGTCACTGAGTTTCGAGGTGCTGCGGGTCGCGACCGGCTCCGGCACCGTGCTGGTCGATACCGACGAGGCCGGAATCAAGAGCCTCTCGCTCCGCGGCTTGCGGATTCCGACCGACCATAACGGCCAGCTCTGGGTGCATTTCGCCCAGGCTGACCCCTCGATCTACGTCTCGGCGGTCGACGTGCTGCACGGGCGGGTGCCGGCGGAGAGGATCCAGGGCAAGCTGGTCCTGATCGGCACCTCGTCGGTCGGGCTGAACGATATCAAGACCACGCCGGTCACGCCCGCGATGCCTGGCGTCGAGATTCATGCTCAGGTGCTGGAGAGCGCGCTAAGCGGAGCCAGCGTGTCGCAGCCGAACTACGGCATCGCGTTCGAGTTCGCGACCGCGCTGGTGTTCGGCCTGCTCGTGATTGCATTCGCCCCGCTGTTCGGGCCGATCACGCTGGTCGGCTTAGGTGCGGTGTTCGCGACCGCGCTGATAGGCACCTCCTGGTATTTCTACACGCAGCACCGCCTGCTGATCGATTTCACCTATCCCTTGATGTCGACCACGGCGATCTATCTCACGCTGATCTTCTCCAGCTTCGTCCGCGAGCAGCAGCAGCGGAAGCAGATCCGCGGCGCATTCGCCCAGTACATGTCGCCTGCGCTGGTCGAACAGCTCGCGCAATCGCCGGAGAAACTCGTGCTCGGCGGCGAGGAGCGCGAAATGACCATCATGTTCTCCGACGTCCGCGGTTTCACCACGATCTCGGAATCCTACAAGCACGATCCGCAGGGACTGACCGCCCTGATGAACCGCTTCCTGACGCCGCTCACCAATGCGATCCTCGCCCGCAAGGGAACGATCGACAAATATATGGGCGATGCGATCATGGCGTTCTGGAACGCGCCGCTTGACGACAAGGAGCACGAGATCAACGCCTGTGAGGCCGCGATCGACATGCTCGAGCGCATCAATGAGCTCAACAGGCTGCGCAAGGAGGAGGCCGACGCCGGCGGCCACGTCTACATCCCGCTCAATGTCGGCATCGGCCTCAACACCGGCGTCTGCGTGGTCGGCAATATGGGCTCCGACCTGCGCTTCGACTATTCGGTGCTCGGCGACAGCGTCAATCTCGCTTCGCGCTTGGAGGGACAGTCCAAGGAATACGGTTTTCCCATCATCGTGGGGTCGCAGACTGCACTCGCCGCGAAGGAGAAGTTCGCGATCCTCGAACTCGACTTCATCATGGTCAAGGGCAAGAAGGAGCCGGAGGTGATCTATGCGATTGCCGGCCGCGATGACATCGCGCAGTCCGGACGCTTCCAGCGCCTGCGCAATCTCACGATCGAGATGCTGGCCTGCTACCGCGGCCGCGACTGGCAAGGCGCGCTCGCCGCGATCGAGCGCGGCCGCAAGACCGACGAGGGCCATGCGCTGGAGCGTCTGTACAATCTCTACGAAGCCCGCATCCGCCATTTTCTCGAGAACCCGCCCCCGGAAGATTGGAACGGCGCGTTTGCGCTCTTGACGAAGTAGCGCGGGTGGGCAAAGCGAAGCGTGCCCACCATCACGGACACCGCATGAAATGGTGGGCACGCTGCGCTTTGCCCGCCCTACGACTCCGCGTCGTCATTCCGGGGCGATGCGAAGCATCGAACCCGGAATCCATTTTTCCGCCATCGCCTGCGGTCCGGTGGATTCCGGGCTCGCGCTGCGCGCGCCCCGGAATGACAACGCTATCTACGGCAGAGTCACTCCAGCCCGATCTGCGTCAGGTCCTGAAACCAGTGCTGCGCCTGCACGAAGGTCTTCACCTTGGGCGAGAGCGCATGCGGGTTGGTGTCGTGCACCACCCACACCAGCACGGCGTCGTCGACGATCAGCGCATGCGCCTGCGCCAATAGCTCGTCCTGCTTGGTGGTGTCGAAGGTCTGCTTGGCCTCGTCGATCAGCGCATCGACCTTCGGGTTCTTGTAGCCGCCCCAGTTGACGCCGACAGGCGCGATCTGGCCGGAATGGAAGAAGCGGACGATCGCGTAGAGCGGGTCCGAGGTCACATAGGCGATGTTGTTGGCGGTGATGCCGGCGTTCATCTCGTCGGCTGCGCCCTTGCGCCAATGTGTATAGAGAGTCTCGAGCTCGACCACCTTGAAGTCGACGTCGATGCCGATCTCCTTGAAGCTCTGCTGCAGGAATTCGTTCATCGGCAGCGACAGCATCTGTCCGGTGCCGCCCTGGGCGATGATGAAGGTCGTCTTCAGCGGTTTCTCCTTGGAGTAACCGGCTTCCTGCACCAGCTTCTTGGCAGCGGCGAGATCATATTTGATGTCGAAGCTCGGCTTGCCGAACCATGGGCTCGACGGGTCCACCTGGCCCTTGGCAGGTTTTGCCAGTCCGTTCATCAGCCCGACCACGGCATCGCGATCGATCGCGAGGTTGAGCGCCTTGCGCAGGCGGATGTCGGTCCAGGGCGAGCCGGGCAATACGCTCAGATGATAGTTCCAGACATGCGGGGTGACGTTGTCGACGATCTTCATGCCGGCGGCCTTGAGCTGCGGCACGGCGTCCGGCGCCGGCGTCTCGATCAGGTCGACCTGGCCCGCGAGCAGCGCGTTGGTGCGGGTCAATGCTTCCGGCATCGGGATCAGCACCATCTTGTCGACCTTCGGAATGCGCTTCTTGTTCCAGTAATCGTCGTTCTTGGTGAGCTCGGCGAGTTCGCGCGGCACCAGCTTGGTCAATTTGAACGGGCCGGTGCCGGAGGGCTGGCTGGCGAACTTGTCCCAGTCTTTGCCGAGCTTTTCATATTGCGCGGGGCTCGAGACCAGGAACCAGAGCATCTGATAGGGGAAGAAAGAGTCGACCGTCTTGGTCGTGATCTCCACGGTGAAATCGTCGATCTTGGCATAGCTCGCAACCGAGGGCAGGCGGGTCTTGACCTGCGCGCTCTGCCGCTTGTCGAATTGCGGTGCCTTGTCGTTCAGCACCTTGTCGAGATTCCAGATCACGGCGTCGGCGTTGAACTCGCTGCCGTCATGGAACTTGACGCCCTTGCGCAGCGTGAAGCGCCACTTGGTCTTGTCTTTGTCGTCGACTTTCCATTCCGTGGCGAGGCCCGGCACCAGCTTTCCCGGCCGGTCGGCCACGTCCATCTCCCAGGCGACGAGTGGATCGTAGATCGTATAGGCGGTGAATTGATAGGCACCGGCGCCGCGATCGGGCTGGCCGGTCGTGAGCGGGATATCCGCCATCGAGATTCCGTAGCGCACCACGGATTCGGCTTGCGCCGGCTTGGCGCTCCAGCCTGCGCCGATGGCAAGCGCCAAAGCGGCTAGCAGAATCGAATATCGGGTGCGCATGTTACTGAAGCTCCGTTGACGTATTCCGAATACCGGATGCCAACCAAGCAAGCTTGATGCCAGAATAGGCACATATTTCCGTCCCGCAGCATGGACTGAGAAGAATCGACGCATCCAAGGGCGATTTCCTGCAGAACTATTCCCCTTGGCACAGGCATTGCATACGATTGCCCAACAATTAATCACCCGAAGTTGAAGAAGGGACCTTGAGATGCGTACTGAGAAAACCAGAACGATGGCGCTGGCCGCAGCGCTGGCGATTGCGCTGGCGGGCCTGCCGCGCGCGGCCGGCGCCGAAACGGTGCTGCGCATCGGCATGACCGCTGCCGATATTCCGCGCACGCTCGGGCAGCCCGATCAGGGCTTCGAAGGCAACCGCTTCACCGGGCTCACGATGTACGATGCGCTGACGATGTGGGACTTGTCGTCATCAGACAAGGCGAGCGTCGTCATTCCCGGCCTTGCGACCGAGTGGAAGGTCGACGATGCCGACAAGAAGAAATGGATCTTCAAGCTGCGCCCCGCCGTCACCTTCCATGACGGCTCGCCGTTCAATGCCGATGCCGTTGTCTGGAATGTCGACAAGGTGCTCAAGCAGGATGCACCGCAGTTCGATCCGAGCCAGGTCGGCGTCACCGCCTCGCGCATGCCGACGCTGGCCTCGGCCCGCAAGATCGACGACATGACGGTCGAACTCACCACCAAGGAGCCGGACAGCTTCCTGCCGATCAACCTGACCAATCTGTTCATGGCGAGCCCGGCAAAGTGGCAGAAGTTCTATGACACCTCCGAAGGCGCCGACGCCAAGGCGAAATCGCAGGCCGCCTGGGCCGCGTTCGCCAAGGACGCCTCCGGCACCGGGCCGTGGAAGATGACGAAATTCACGCCGCGCGAGCGGCTCGAACTCGCCAAGAACGCTGCCTATTGGGACAAGGCGCGCGTTCCGAAGGTCGACAAGATGGTGCTGCTGCCGATGCCGGAAGCCAATGCGCGCACTGCGGCGCTGCTCTCCGGTCAGGTCGACTGGGTCGAGGCGCCGGCGCCGGATGCGCTGCCCGAGATCAAGCAGCGCGGCTTCGTGCTCTACAGCAATGAAGAGCCGCATGTCTGGCCCTGGCAGTTCTCCCGCATCGAGGGCTCGCCGTGGAACGACATTCGCGTCCGCAAGGCCGCCAATCTCTGTGTCGATCGTGAAGGTCTGCGCGACGGCCTGCTTGCCGGGTTGATGGTGCCCGCGACTGGCACCTTCGAGCCGGGCCATCCCTGGCGCGGCAATCCGACCTTCCAGATCAAGTATGACAAGCCTGCCGCGCAGAAGCTGATGCAGGAAGCAGGCTACGGTCCGAACAAGAAGCTGACGGTGAAGATCCAGACCTCTGCTTCAGGTTCTGGCCAGATGCTGCCATTGCCGATGAACGAATATCTGCAGCAGGCGCTCGCCGAATGCTATTTCGACGTGCAGCTCGACGTGATCGAATGGAACACGCTGTTCACCAATTGGCGACGCGGTGCCAAGGACCCGACCGCCAATGGCTCCAACGCCACCAACGTCACCTATGCGGCGATGGACCCGTTCTTCGCGCTGGTGCGCTTCCTGCAATCGTCGATGGCGCCGCCGGTGTCGAACAATTGGGGCTATATCAATAACCCCAAGTTCGATGAACTCGTGACCAAGGCCCGCCAGAGCTTCGATCCCGCCGCGCGCGATGCGGCGCTCGCCGAGCTGCATGCGGCCTCCGTCGATGATGCGGCGTTCCTTTACGTCGCCCACGACGTTGCGCCGCGCGCGATGAGCCCGAAGGTCAAGGGTTTCGTGCAGCCGAAGAGCTGGTTCGTCGATTTTTCGCCGGTCTCGATGACGCAGTAAGGCCTGCACTGCTCTATCCTTCGTCATGCCCGGGCTTGACCCGGGCATCCACGCCCTTCTTGCTTTGTCATTCCGGGTTCGCCCTGCGGGCGCCCCGGAGTAACTGGGGCAAGTGGATAGGCGTGGATGGCCGGGACAAGCCCGGCCATGACGGATGAGAGACGCATGCACAAATCAGAGTAACGCTCGTGTTTACCTATATCGCCAGACGCATCGTCTATGTGATCCCGATCGTCATCAGCGTCGCGCTGGTGTGTTTCCTGCTCGTGCACATCACGCCCGGCGATCCCCTGGTCGCGGTGCTGCCGGCCGACGCCTCGCAGGAGCTGGCGCAGCAATTGCGCACCGCGTATGGCTTCGACCGTCCGCTGCCGGTGCAGTTCGGGCTATGGCTGTGGCGCGCTGTGCACGGTGATCTCGGCAGTTCCATCGCGACCGGCCGGCCCGTGCTGTCGGAAGTGATGCGCGCCGTCGGCAATACCGTGACGCTCGCGATTTTTGCGGCGATGATCGGCTTCACGCTCGGGCTATTGTTCGGGCTGATCGCCGGCTATTTCCGCGATAGCTGGATCGACAAGCTCGCGACTTCGTTTGCGATCGCCGGCGTCTCGGTGCCGCATTACTGGCTCGGCATGGTGCTGGTGATCATCTTCTCGGTGCAGCTCAACTGGCTGCCCGCGGTCG
The DNA here is from genome assembly GCF_059512385.1 of Bradyrhizobium sp. Crot121. Taxonomy (NCBI): domain Bacteria; kingdom Pseudomonadati; phylum Pseudomonadota; class Alphaproteobacteria; order Hyphomicrobiales; family Nitrobacteraceae; genus Bradyrhizobium; species Bradyrhizobium sp. Crot121. The sequence continues at coordinate 26,454 of NZ_JCAMOR010000025.1, forward strand.
GCGCTGGTCCTGGCGGCTCCGGTGCGTGGGCGTGGGACTGGGATCATTTGCGCTACCTGATCCTGCCTGCGGTCACGAGCTCGGTGATCCCGATGGGCATCGTCACCCGCACGGTGCGCGCGCTGACCGGTGATATCCTGTCGCAGGATTTCGTCGAGGCCTTGCGCGCCAAGGGCCTGCGCGAGACCAACGTGTTCCGCCACGTCATCAAGAACGCGGCCCCCACCGCGCTCGCGGTGATGGGATTGCAACTCGGCTACATGCTCGGGGGCTCGATCCTGATCGAGACCGTGTTCTCCTGGCCGGGCTCGGGACTGCTGCTCAACTCCGCGATCTTCCAGCGCGACCTGCCGCTGTTGCAGGGCACGATCCTGGTGCTGGCGCTGTTCTTCGTGCTGCTCAACCTCCTGGTCGATATCACGCAGGCCGCGATCGACCCGCGGATCAAGCGAGGCTAGCGCGATGAGCACGATCACCGATCTCGCACTGCAAGCAGCCCCCGCGACGAAGGCGCGCGGCTATTGGGCCACCGTCGGCCGCCGCATCATGCGCGACAAGGTCAGCATGGCCTGCGCGCTCATTCTGATCCTGATCTTTGCAGCGGCACTGTTGGCGCCATGGCTCGGGCTCGCCGATCCCTACCAGGGCTCGATGATCCGCCGCCTGCGCCACATCGGTACGCCAGGCTATCTGCTCGGCACCGACGAGCTCGGCCGCGATATGCTGTCGCGTCTGGTCTATGGCGGGCGGCTGTCGCTGATCATCGGCATCCTGCCCGTGATCTTGGCCTTCGTGATCGGCACCGGCCTCGGGCTGGTCGCGGGTTATGTCGGCGGCAAGCTCAATACCGCGATCATGCGCACCATCGACGTGTTCTACGCCTTCCCCTCGGTGCTGCTGGCGATCGCGATCTCCGGAGCGCTGGGCGCGGGCATCGTCAACTCCATCGTATCGCTCACCGTCGTGTTCGTGCCGCAGATCACCCGCGTTGCCGAAAGCGTCACCACCGGCGTACGCAACATGGATTTCGTCGAAGCCGCGCGCGCCTCCGGTGCCGGTCCGCTCACCATCATGCGCGTGCACATGCTCGGCAATGTGCTGGGTCCGATCTTCGTCTACGCCACCGGCCTGATCTCGGTATCGATGATCCTCGCCGCAGGCTTGTCGTTCCTTGGCCTCGGCACCAAGCCGCCGGAGCCGGAATGGGGCCTGATGCTGAACACGCTGCGCACGGCGATCTACGTCAATCCCTGGGTCGCGGCGCTGCCGGGCGTGATGATCTTCGCCGTCTCGATCTGCTTCAACCTGCTGAGCGACGGCATGCGCAGCGCCATGGACATCAGGAACTAAAGCGATGAGATCGACTAGAGCTATCTCCGCAGCGGTCCCCACCTCTCCCAAAGGGAGAGGTGGGATCGCATCGCGAGATGCGATCCGGGTGAGGGGTTACGCTCCATCGAGGGACCGGCACCCCCTCACCCGGCGCTGCGCGCCGACCTCTCCCCAGTGGGGAGAGGTGAACCTGGAGGCCCCGCATGAGTAACCCAGTCGACATGCTCACTCCGATCGAGGACGTCGGTGGCGCCGCGCAGCCATTGCTTCAGGTGAAAGGCCTGACCAAGCACTTCCCTGTGCGCGGCGAATTGTTCAGTGCGCGCAAGACCGTGCGGGCCGTCGATAACGTTTCCTTCGCAATCGCCAAGGGCGAGACCGTCGGCATCGTCGGCGAGTCCGGTTGCGGCAAGTCGACCACCGCACGCCTCCTGATGCACCTGATGAAGCGCGATTCCGGCGAGATCATCTATGACGGCATGCAGGTCGGCCGCGCGCTGTCGCTGCGCGAATTGCGCCGGGGCATGCAGATGGTGTTCCAGGACAGCTACGCCTCGCTCAATCCGCGCCTCACCATCGAGGAATCCATCGCCTTCGGTCCGAAGGTGCATGGCATGGCAGATAGCGTCGCCCGCGCGCTGGCGCGCGAGCTGCTCGGCAAGGTGGGTCTGCGGCCGGAAAACTTCGCCAATCGCTATCCGCACGAAATCTCCGGCGGCCAACGCCAGCGCGTCAACATCGCGCGTGCATTGGCGCTGTCGCCGCGGCTCGTGATTCTGGATGAAGCCGTTTCCGCACTCGACAAATCGGTTGAGGCGCAGGTGCTCAACCTGCTCGCGGATTTGAAGCGCGAGTTCGGCCTGACCTATCTCTTCATCAGCCACGACCTCAATGTCGTCCGCTACATCTCCGATCGTGTGCTGGTGATGTATCTCGGCGAAGTCGTCGAGCTCGGCCCGGTCGACAAGGTCTGGGACCAGCCCGCGCATCCTTATACGCGCGCACTGCTGGCTGCGATGCCATCCTCCGATCCGGACAAGCGGACCGAGGTGCCGCCGATCTCGGGCGATCCGCCGAACCCGATCGATCCGCCGCCGGGCTGCCGGTTTCACACCCGCTGCCCGTTTGCGGAGCCGCTCTGCGCAAAAGCCACTCCACAATTGACCACGCTCGATAGTACGGGTCATCAGGCGGCGTGCTACATGGCTATTCCGGGCTCGGGGCACAGCCGCGCACCGGCAAGGGAGGAAGAGGCGGCATGACGAAACCCAGTCCGAAGGAAGCTACGGCGATGGCCGACGTCGCGGGCGTTCCCATCGACGGCGAAGCTGCCGCGCGCATTTCCAATTCGATCAGCCCGGCCTTCGCCGGCTTCGCGCCGGTCGCCGGCACGCTGCCGTTCGATCTCGAGCCCGCGAGCTTCCTGCTCGCGCAGACCGCGAAGGTGTCGAAATGAGCAGCGAACTCGCCTTGATGTCGCTGACTGCGGTCGCGAAAGCGATCGCCGAGAAGAAAGTCTCCTCGCGCGAGGTGACGCGAGCCTTGCTGCACCGCATCGCGGAATGGCAGCCCAAGCTCAATGCCTTCCTGGCGATCGAATCCGAACAGGCGCTCGCCGCCGCCGACCAAGCGGATGCGGAACTCGCGAAGGGCAAGAGCCGCGGTGTGCTGCACGGCGTGCCGCTCGCTCACAAGGACATGTATTACGAGGCCGGCAAGGTCGTGACCTGCGGTTCGCTGATCCGCCGTGACTTTGTCGCCAAGACCACGGCGACCGCGCTGCAGCGATTGAAGGATGCCGGCAGCATCCGGCTCGGCTCGCTGCAGATGGTCGAGTTCGCCTACGGCCCGACCGGCCACAATGTGCATTACGGCCCCGTCCGTAATCCCTGGAACGTAGCTCATATCACCGGCGGCTCCTCCTCCGGCTCCGGCTCGGCGGTCGCAGCAAGGTTGACCTCCGCGGCGCTGGGATCGGACACCGGCGGCTCGGTCCGGATGCCCGCGCATTTCTGCGGCGTCACCGGACTGAAGACGACCGTCGGGCGCGTCAGCCGCGCCGGTGCAATGCCGCTGTCGCAATCGCTCGACACCGTCGGCCCCTTGGCGCAAACGGCTGAGGATTGCGCGCTGCTGCTCGGCCTGATGGCGGGTAGCGACCCCGAGGATCCGACCGCCTCGACGCTGCCGGTGCCGGACTATCTGGAAGCGACCAAGGGCTCGCTGAAAGGCCTCAAGATCGGCCTGCCCACCGCATTCTACGTCGACGATCTCGATTCCGAGGTGGCGCGCATCCTCGACGAGACCATCGCCGTTCTCAAGCGGGAGGGCGCGGAAGTCATGAAGGTCGAGTTGCCCGACCAGCGCCAGCTCAGTTCGGCATCCCAGCTCGTGCTTGCCGCCGAGGCGGCCGCCTTCCACAAGCGCTGGATGATCGAGCGTCCGCAGGATTACGGCGCGCAGGTGTTGATGCGGCTGCAGAACGGGCTCGCCGTTCCCGCCGTCAGCTATCTCGAGGCGATGCGCTGGCGCGGTCCGGCGCTCGCCGCCTATAATGCCGCGGTCGCCGGCGTGGATGCGGTGATCGCGCCGGCAGCGCCGGTGCCTGCGCCCACCATCGCCGAGAGCGATGTCGGCAACGGCCCTGGCGCCGAAGCGGTGATCCAGCGGCTGACGCGCTTCACCCGCCCGGTCAACTATCTCGGCCTGCCGTCGCTGGCGATCCCCTCGGGCTTCACCCGCACGGGGCTCCCGGTCGGCATGCAACTGATCGGCCGCTCCTTCGAGGAAGCCGTGCTGCTTCGCATCGGCGCGGCGTTCCAGCGGGCCACCGATTTCCACGCCAAGGTGCCGAAGCTCGCATGACCAATCTTGTCGAAGTCCGGAATCTCAACATCCGCTTCACCGGCGAACGCACGGTGCACGCCGTCAATGACCTCAGCCTGTCGCTTCGTGAGGGCGAGGTGCTCGGCCTGCTCGGCGAGTCCGGCTCCGGCAAGAGCGTCACGCTGCGCGCGCTGATGCGGCTGTTGCCGAAGAAGCGGACGCAGATTTCGGGCAGCGTCAAGGTGCTGGGACAGGACGTGCTCGGGATGGACGACGAGGCGCTGTCGAATTTTCGCGGCCAGACCGTCTCGATGATCTTCCAGGAGCCGGCGCTTGCGCTTGATCCGGTCTACACCATCGGCCGCCAGATCGCGGAAACCGTGATGCGGCATGAGGGCAAGAGCGAGCGCGAGGCGACGGCGCGTGCGCTCGAGATGCTGGAGGTGGTGCGCATTCCCTCCGCCAAGCGCCGGCTCGACTCCTATCCGCACGAGATGTCGGGCGGCATGCGCCAGCGCGCGATGATCGCGCTCGCGCTCGCCTGCAAGCCGAAGATCCTGCTCGCGGACGAGCCGACCACCGCGCTCGATGCCACCGTGCAAATCCAGATCCTGCTGCTGCTGCGCGAATTGCAGCGCGAATTCGGCATGTCCGTGATCTTCGTGACCCACGACATCGGGGTCGCGATCGAGATCTGCGACCGCGTCGCGGTCATGTATGCCGGGCAGATCGTCGAGCAGGGCAGTCTCCGCGGCATCGTGCGTTCCCCGGTCCACCCCTACGCCAAGGGCCTGCTCGCCTCGACCATCCATGGTGCCAAGCGCGGGGAGCTGCTGGAGACGATTCCGGGCACGCCGCCCTCGCTTGACCGCGCGCCGACCAGTTGCTCCTTCGCGCCGCGCTGCAGCCTGGCGCAGCCGCGCTGCTCCGAGCAGTTGCCGGCCGCCGTTCAGGTGGCGCCGGACCGTATCGCGCGCTGCGTGCTCGCCGAAGTCTCTCTCCGTAGCCCGGGTGAAGCGCTAGCGTAACCCGGGGACCACTCGCCAACGCCGACGCAGTTGTCCCGGGTTGCGCGTTCCGCTCCACCCGGGCTACGAAGCCGGGCCGTCATTAACCTTCCTGGACGGTTGCGCGGTGCGGAACTGTGCCGAAATTAACGCAACGAGAATGCGCCTGCCGCGACATAAATAGACGCTGGCCACAAACATCGGTAAAACGTGGTCAATACTTGACCCTTTTTGCAGAGATAAGCATTCATGGCAGCCGCTCCCGGCGTCCGGCGTTCCGAACTCGGCGATGCGTTGCGCGCGTGCCGCGCCGCCTTCATCGGCGTCGGCCTGATGAGCTGCGTGATCAACGTCCTCTATCTGACCGGCTCGATCTTCATGCTGGAGGTCTACGACCGCGTGCTGCCGAGCCGGAGCGTGCCGACCCTGGTCGGCCTGGTCGTGCTCGCTGCCGGGCTTTACATCGCGCAGGGGATGCTTGATCTCCTGCGCGGACGGATCCTGGGGCGGATCGGCACCTCGCTGGACGAGGCGATCAACGCGCGTGTGTTCGACACCATCGTGCGCCTGCCGCTCGTCATGGGCAATCGCACCGAAGGCCTGCAGCCATTGCGCGATCTCGACAATGTCAGATCGTTTCTCGGCAGCCAGGGGCCGGGCGCGTTCTTCGACCTGCCGTGGCTGCCGCTCTATATGGCGATCTGCTTCGCCTTCCACTGGCTGCTCGGCGTCACCGCGCTGGTCGGCGCGATCATCCTGATCACGCTGACGCTGGTCACCGAATTCATGTCGCGCAGACCTGCCAAGGAGGCGATGACGCTCGCCGCCCGTCGCAATGATCTCGCCGCGTCGAGCCGCCGCAATGCCGAAGTGCTGGTTGCGATGGGCATGTCCGGCCGGCTGCAGCGGCGCTGGAGCGAGGCCAATGAGAATTATCTCGCGGGCAACCAGCGCGCGAGCGACGTCGCCGGCGGCCTCGGCGCGGTCGCCAAGGTGTTGCGCATGATGCTGCAGTCCGCGGTGCTCGCGGTCGGCGCTTATCTCGTCATCTTCCAGGAGGCGACTGGCGGCATCATCATCGCGGGTTCCATCCTCAGCGCCCGCGCGCTGGCGCCGATCGATCTCGCGATCGCGCATTGGAAGGCGTTTGTCGCCGCGCGGCAGAGCTGGGAGCGTCTCAGCCGCCTGCTGCAGCAGATGCCGCCGGCCGGCACTCAGACCTTGCTGCAGGCGCCGACCAAACGGCTGTCGGTCGAGGCCGTCTCGCTTGCGGCACCGGGCGACCAGCGGGTGATCGTGGCCGAAGTGGCGTTCGCGCTCGAAGCCGGCAGTGGCGTCGGCATCATCGGTCCCAGCGGCTCAGGCAAGTCATCGCTGGTGCGCGCGCTGGTCGGCGTCTGGATGCCGTTTCGCGGCAAGGTGCGGCTCGATGGCGCCGCGCTCGACCAATGGTCGCCGGACGTGCTGGGCCGCTACGTCGGCTATCTGCCGCAGGACGTCGAACTGTTCGCGGGCACGGTGGCGCAGAACATCTGTCGCTTCGATTCCGAGGCGAAGTCGGACGACATCATCGCCGCCGCCAAGGAGGCCGGCGTGCACGAGATGATCATCAAGATGCGCGAGGGCTACGACACGCAAGTCGGCGAGCACGGCACGGCGCTGTCGGCCGGCCAGGCGCAGCGGATCGCGCTGGCGCGCGCGCTCTATGGCGATCCGTTCCTGATCGTGCTGGACGAGCCGAACTCCAATCTCGATAGCGAAGGCGACGAGGCGCTGACGCGGGCGGTGCGCTCGGCGCGCGAGCGCGGCGCCATTGTGGTGGTGGTGGCGCACCGGCCGATCGGGATCGAGGGTGTCGACCAGATCCTGGTGCTGAAGGAAGGCCGCATGCAGGCCTTTGGCCCGAAGGAAACCGTGCTGGCGCAGGTGCTGCAGCCGCGCGTCGCGCCGGCGCCGCCGATCAAGATCGTCTCCGACGCGGGAGCCAAATCATGAGCGAAGAATTGCGCGGGGCGCGACGCTCGATCCGGCTGCATCTGATCGTGGGCCTCGTCGTCGTGCTGGTGGTGGCGGGCGGCTTCGGCGGCTGGGCCTCTACTGTGCCGATCTCGGGCGCCTTGATTGCGCCGGGTTCGGTGGTGGTCGATTCCAACGTCAAGAAGGTGCAGCACCCGACCGGCGGCGTGGTCGGCGAAGTCCGCGTGCGCGACGGCGATCTCGTCAAGACCGGCGATATCGTGGTGCGGCTGGACGAGACGGTGGTGAAAGCGAGCCTTGCGATCGTGGTCAAGACGCTCAACGGGCTCTATGCGCGCGCGGCGCGTCTGGAGGCCGAGCAACAGGGCCGCGACAAGATCGCCTTTCCGAAAGCCCTGGCCGGCCGCGCCGAGGATCCCGACGTCCGCGACGTCCTGGCGAGCGAAACCAAGCTGTTCGAGGTCCGCGTCAACGGCCGCATCGGCCAGAAGGCGCAACTGCGCGAGCGCGTCACCCAGCTCAACGAGGAGATCGAGGGTCTGAAGGCGCAGGAGGCTGCCAAGGACAAGGAGATCGAGCTGGTGCAGAAGGAGCTGGTCGGCGTCCGGCAGCTGTTTGACCAGCATCTCGTGCAGCTCACGCGGCTGACCACGCTCGAGCGCGACGCCGCGCGGCTTGCCGGCGAGCGTGCGCAATACATCGCCGCCCGCGCGCAGGCCAAGGGCAAGATCACCGAGACCGAGCTGCAGATCATCCAGGTCGACAAGGACATGCTGGCCGAGGTCTCCAAGGATCTGCGCGAGACCAACGACAAGATCGGCGAATTCGTGGAGCGCAAGGTGACCGCCGAAGACCAGCTCCGCCGCATCGATATCCGCGCACCGCAGGACGGCATGGTGCTGCAGTCGACGGTGCACACCGTCGGCGGCGTGATCACCGCGGGCGATGCCATCATGATGATCGTGCCGCAGGCTGATGCTCTCTCGGTGGAGGCCAAGGTCAATCCGCAGGATATCGACAAGCTGCAGATCGGCCAGAAGACGCTTCTGCGCCTGTCGGCCTTCAATCAGCGCACTACGCCGGAGATCAGCGGCGTCGTCACCCGCGTCTCGGCCGACGTCACCACCGACCAGCGCACGGGGCAAAGCTTCTACACCATCCGCGTCTCGATGCCGTCGGACGAGATCAAGCGCCTCGGAGACGTCAAGATCATCCCTGGCATGCCGGTCGAAGCTTTTGTTCAGACCGGAGACCGCACCATGCTGTCCTATTTGATGAAGCCCTTGAGCGACCAGTTCATGCGCTCGTTCCGGGAGAAGTGATAGTTGCGCAGCGGGGCCTCATGCTCCGAGACGCCGCTTGCGCGGCTCCTCAGGATGAGGGGATGGTCCTGAAGGATGGGACAGGCCTGACCCTCATGGTGAGGAGCCGCGAAGCGGGCGTCTCGAACCATGAGGCCACCGGCGCGGCCACACACGCCCCGTTACCGCGACAAATTCTCCAACAGCAAACTCAGCGCCGCCTTCGCAAACGCCTGCATGTTGGCTTGCCGGTCGCAGCTCGCGGTCTCGAGCGTGATCACCGTCTCCACAGGTCCCGCCACCGCCATGCAGCTATGGCCCGCCGCGTCGCCGTAGCGATTGCCGGTGGGGCCCGCCGCGCCGGTTTCGGAGAGGCCCCAGTCGGTCGCAAGGCGCGTGCGGATCTGGCTCGCGAGCAGCTTTGCGTAAGGTTCCGATGCCGAGCGGATGCCCTTCATCGTCTCGTTGGGAATGTCCATCAGCGCGCGCCGCGCATCGCGGGTGTAGATCACGCCGCCGCCGATGAAATAGGCCGAAGCGCCGGGCACGGCGAGCAGCGCGGCCGAGATCAGGCCGCCGGTCGAGGATTCCGCCACTGCAATCGTCTGCTTTCGCTCGATCAGTTTCGCGGCGATCTTTTCCGCAATGGACACCAGTTCGTTCATCGGCCGCCTCTCTTGTTGTTTGCCATGAAAATTCTCCGGGGCGTCCTGCCTTCCTAGCACACCACTTCGGCTCCTGCCGAGTTGCGGGCCAAAGGCAGGCCTGCTTGAATGCAGAGCAATCAACGGGCGCGGCGCACGCGCTTAAACGAGGAAACGTCATGACGTCGCCGATCGCGGGTGGCGTGGATTGCGATCTGCATCCCGCCGTGCCTCATCTGACCAGCCTGCTGCCGTACATGAACGACTACTGGCGCGACCAGGTGACGACGCGCGGCATGACGGATCTGCTGTCGCAATCCTATCCGGTCAATTCGCCGATCTCGGCGCGGCCGGATTGGCGGCCGGCGCAGGGCAAGCCGGGCTCCGATCTTGCCGACATGCAGCGCCAGGCGCTCGACAAATTCGCTGTCGCCTATGGCATCTGCAATCCGCTCTATGGCGTGCAGATGGTGTTCAGCGAGGACATGGCTGATGCCTTCTGCCGCGCGCTGAACGGTTGGCTCGCCAAGGAATGGCTCGACAAGGACGATCGGCTGCGCGGCTCGATCGTGATCCCCGTGCAAAGCATCGAGAAATCCGTGAAGGAGATCGAGCGCTGCGCGCAAGATCCGCGCTTCGTCCAGGTGCTGATGCTGGTCATGGGCGACATGCCGCTCGGCAAGCGGCACTACTGGCCGATCTATGCCGCGGCGGAACGGCTGGGCCTGCCGATCGGCGTGCATGCCGGCAGCGCCTATCACAACCCGCCGACCTCGGTCGGCTGGGGTTCCTACCACATCGAGGACTATGTCGCGCAGGCGCAGGCGTTCCAGACGCAACTCACCAGCCTGATCATCGAGGGCGTGTTCGCCCGCCACCCGAATTTGAAAATGGTGATGCTGGAAAGCGGCTTCACCTGGTTGCCGCCCTATCTCTGGCGCTTGCACAAGTTCTGGCGCGGCGTCCGCATGGAAACGCCGTGGGTCGACCGCGCGCCATTGGAGATTGTGCGCAGCAACATCCGCTTCTCGCTGCAGCCGGTCGACGCACCGCCGGACGGCGAGACGCTGAACCGCCTGTTCGATCATATGCAGTCGGACGAATTGCTCCTATTCTCGACTGACTATCCGCACTGGCAATTCGACGGCGACGAGGCGCTGCCGAAAGGGATTTCGCCCGACCTGGTCCGCAAGATCATGATCGACAATCCGCTCGCAACCTACACGCGCTTGAAGCAATCGGTGAAAGAGGTGGCGCCATGAATATCCAGATTCGTGAACGTCCGGAGGCTGGGTCTGCCAGCATCAAGACCGCGATCGCCGATTGCGACATCCATCCGGCGCGCGCCACCCAGACTGAGCTCTATCCATTCCTCGCCAAGCGCTGGCACGCACATCTCGAAACCTTCGGCGTCCACGCCTATCAGGGCATGATGGGTGGTCCGCCCTATCCCAAGGCGCAGCCGAATGCGTCGCGTCGCGACGCCTATCCGCCGGAGGGCGGTCCACAGGGCTCTTCGCTTTCCTTCATGCAGCAACAGCATCTTGATCCGAACAATGTTGTGCTCGGCGTGCTCAATCCGCTCAACACCGGGCAGGGCATCCGAAATCAGGATCTGGCGGCGGCGATCTGTTCCGCGATCAACGACTGGCAAATCGAGAAATGGACCAGCAAGGACCAGCGCCTCAAGGGCTCGGTCGTCGTTGCCAATGAGGACGGGCAGGCTGCGGCCGCGGAGATCCGCAGGCGCGCAGGGGACAAGAACTTCGTGCAGGTGCTGCTGCTGAGCCGCAATGTCGAGCCGCTCGGCCAGCGCCGCTATTGGCCGATCTATGAGGCGGCGGAGGAAGCCGGGCTTCCGGTCGGTGTGCATGCCTTCGGCTTCGGCGGCAATCCCATCACCGCCTCGGGCTGGCCGAGCTTCTACATCGAGGAGATGGTCGGCCATTCGCAGTGCCAGCAGACCGCGCTGGCGAGCCTCGTGCTCGAAGGCGTGTTCGAGCGCTTCCCGAAATTGAAGATGGTGATGGTCGAGGCCGGCTTCGGCTGGGCGCCGTCGCTGGCCTGGCGGCTCGACAAGGTGTTCGAGCGCCTGCATGCCGAGGTGCCGCATCTGAGGCGCAAGCCGTCGGACTATATCCGCGACCACATCTGGTGGACCACGCAGCCGATGGAGGATCCGGAGCGGCGCGAGCATCTGTTCCAGACCATCGAATGGATCGGCTGGGACAGGCTGTTGTTCGCGACCGATTATCCGCATTGGGACTATGACGAGCCCTCGCGCGTGCTGCCGGCCGGCGTCAGCGACGCCAACAAGCAGGCGTTCTATCTCGACAATGCGCGCAAGCTGTACGGACTTTCTTGATGGCGAGGCATGTGGTTGCCCCGGTGAATGAACTGCCGCCGGGCACGAGGAAGTTCCTGGAGATCGACGGCCGGCCCATCGCGGTCTTCAACGTCAAGGGCGAGTTCTTCGGCCTTCTGAACCGCTGCCCGCATCAGGGTGCCTCGCTGTGCGAGGGACCGCTGATCGGGCTCGCGCAATCGTCCGATCCCGGCGAGATCGGATACACGAAGCTCGGCGAGATCATCCGCTGTCCCTGGCACGGCTGGGAATTCGACATCCGCACCGGCCAGTCCTACTGCGAGCCCAAGCGCTTCCGTGCGCGGGCCTATCCGGTCAAGGTCGAGCCGGGCACGAATCTGGTGAAGGGGCCGTACGTTGCGGAGACGATCGCGGTCTCCGTGGAAAGCGATTACGTGGTGGTGGATTTATAGCTCGCTGTCATTCCGGGGCGCGCCACCGGGTCCGCGCAAAGCGCGGCCCGATGACAGGCTCCGCGGGAGCCCGGAATCCATTTCACCGCTTGTACTGGCGGCCGGATGGATTCCGGGCTCGCCGCTTCGCGGCGCCCCGGAATGACAACGGAGGCGAGAGTGTCGTAGAGTGGCCAAAGCGCAGCGTGCCCACCATTTCATGCTGCTCGCGATGGTGGGCACGCTGCGCTTTGCCCACCCTACGGCTTCGCGCCCCCCGGCAATCTTCCATCAGGCGGCGACCGCTTCGCGCGTCTCGACTTTCTCGCCGCGGCGATAGACGGTCAAGGTCGCGATGATGCCGAGCGTTGCCGCCAACATCAGCCAGAAGCCCGGTGAAGCCTTGTCGCCGGTGTGGTCGATCAGCCAGGTCGAGGCAAACGGCGTAAAGGTGCCGAACAGCGCTGCCGCCAGTGCAAAAGCCAGCGAGAAGCAGGTGGTACGCACATGTGACGGCACGATCTCGACCAGGCAGCCGAGCATGGTGCCGCTGTAGACGCCGAAATAGAACGAGAACATCATCTCGACCGCCAGCATCTTGCCGAAGCTCGGCGCGGCCACCAGCCAGTGCAGCGCCGGATAGGCGGTTACCAAGGAAAGCCCGGCGATCGTCAGCAGCACCGGCTTGCGGCCGAGCCGATCGGAGACCGCGCCGCCGACCGGGTTCCAGATGAAGTTGGTCACCGCCACCAGCAGCGTGACCACCAGCGCGTCCTGCGTCGACAGTTTCAGCACGTTCTTGCCGAAGGTCGGCGTGTAGACGGTGACGAAATAGAAGGTCGTGGTGGTCAGGATCGCGATCATCATGCCGAGGATCACGATGCGCCAGTTCGCGAGCGCCGACGCGAACACCTCGGATGCGGTCGGATGCCGCTTCATGGCGAGGAACGCCGGCGTTTCCTCCAGCGTCCGCCGCAGCACGAAGATGAAGGGGATGATCAGGCAGCCGATGAAGAACGGAATGCGCCAGCCCCAGGCTGCCACCGTCGCCGGCGGGATTATCTCGCTCAGGACATAGCCGACGATCGCGGCGACGAAGATCGCGACCTGCTGGCTCGCCGACTGGAATGAGGTGTAGAAGCCGCGGTTGCCGGGAGTAGCGATCTCCGACAGATAGACCGAGACGCCGCCGAGCTCGACGCCCGCGGAAAAGCCCTGCAGCAAGCGGCCGATCAGCACGATGACCGGCGCGGCAATGCCGATCGTCGCATAGGTCGGGCAGATCGCGATCACCACTGTGCCCACAGCCATGATCGCGAGCGTGACGATCAAGCCCTTGCGGCGTCCGATGCGGTCGATATAGGCCCCCAGCACGATCGCGCCGACCGGGCGCATCAGCGCGCCGAGCCAGAACACGCCGAACGTGTTGAGCAGCGAGGCGGTCTCGTTGTCGGACGGGAAGAACGCCTTGCCGATCGCGCTCGCATAGAAGCCGAACAGGAAGAAATCGAACTGCTCGAGGAAATTGCCGCTGGTCGCGCGCAGGATGGCGCCGATGCGCGATTTGATCTGCGGTATCTCTGCCGTACTCGTTGGCGCCATGCGCGTTTTCTCCCCGGGCTGCGACGAAAAGCCTCGTCTGCGCGGCAATTTGGCACAGCTATGCGGCGCGACCAACCCGCAAACGCGTCGGTCACCCGGAAATCTGCAGGTTTTTCAGGACTTCAGGCCTTGCCTTGGGCCGAGGCCACCATCCACTGCCGGAATGCCGCGAGCTTCGGCGAATCAGCGCGCGCCTGCGGCGAGACCAGGTAGAAGCCGGCATCGGCGGGGAGCGTGATCTTGAAGGGGACCACCAGCCGCCCCTTGGCGATGTCGTCCTGCACATAAGATGTCCGGCCCATGGCGACGCCGATGCCGTCGATCGCGGCCTGGATGGTCATGAAGATCAGGTCGAAGGTGATGCCCGGCTGCTTTGAGAGGTCGGCCGGCAGCCCGGCCGCCGTCAGCCACAGCCGCCAGTCGTCGCTGTTGGCGTTGCTGGTGTGCAAGAGCACGTGGCCGCGGAGGTCTTCAGGGCATTTCAGCGGCTTCTCACCTTTAAGCAGGGACGGGCTGCAGACCGGAAACAGCTCGTCCGCCATCAGCCAGTCGGCGCGCAATCCCTGCCACTGGCCGCGGCCGTAGCGGATCGCGGCGTCGACATTGTCGCGCTGGAAGTCGACCAGGCTGGTCGAGGTGGTGATGCGGACGTCAATGCCGGGATGCGCCTCCTGGAACGTGGAAAGCCGCGGCAGCAGCCATTTTGCGGCGAGCGAGGCCAGCGTCGAGACCGTCAGCACGTGGTCGTCCTCGCGCCGCAGCAGCCGGTCGGTGGCAAGCTTCAGGTCGTTGAAGGCGGCGCGGACGCCGGGGAGATATTCGGCCGCTTTTGGCGTCAACGTCAGCGCTCGGTTCTGCCGCACGAACAGCCGGACGCCGAGCTCCTGCTCGAGCCGCTTGATCTGATGGCTGATCGCGGTCTGTGTCACGTTCAGCTCGGCGGCGGCCTGGGTGAAGCTCAGGTGCCGCGCCGCGGCCTCGAAGGCCCGCAATCCGTTCAGCGAAGGCAGCCTGGCGGTCATCTCCCGCATCTCTCCTTATATATGAGTTTATCTCATGTGATGCGGCACAAAGTGTCGTTTGTGCAAGGCCACAACAGCGCAGATATTTCGGGTAACAGATTTTAGCTATAGGAGCCGAGCATGTCCACTTGCACCCATGAATCGATGATAAATCATCATGGACAGGGCCTGTTCGCACAGGCTTTGACCCAATTGAGCGAGACCCTTCACGTCTGGCGTCAGCGCTATGAGATGCGCCGCGAACTGGCCCAATGGTCGGAGCGCGATCTCCACGACATCGGCAAGTCCTGGAGCGATGTCGCTTATGAAGCCGAGAAACCCTTCTGGCGGGCATGAGGTGACGCCAATGCCGGCGTCGCCTCTGTGGAGGGACGCCGGCTCATTTTTTCCGGAGAGCGTGTCATGACCAGCCTGCGTCTCGACGATCTCAAGCAGTATTCGGACGTGCTGCATTCGCGCAGCGGCGACGAGATCACCGTGCGTTTCGTCGAGCCGCGCGATGCGGAGGAACTGCAGAATTACTTCCGCTCGCTCTCGACCCGCTCCCGCTACAATCGCTTCTTTGGCGCCATGCGCGAGCTGCCGAAGAACGTGCTGGAAAACTTTGTCCATGTCGGCGAGCGCGAGCAGTTCAGCGTCGTCGCCACCGTGACGGTCGACGGCTTCGAAATCATCGTCGGCGAAGCGCGCTATGCCTTCCATGCGGAGGATGCGAGCATCGAGTTCGGCGTCTCGATCGACGACCGCTGGCAGGGCCGGGGCATCGGCCGGGCGCTGTTGAAGAATCTCGAATGCCGTGCCGCCGCGCTCGGCGCTGCACGGCTGTTCGGCGACACCTTGCGTTCCAATGACGCCATGATCGGGCTGGCAAAAAAAGGCGGTTACACCTTCGCCAACAGCCCGGGCGACTGGAAGCTGGTGCGCTTCGCGAAACACATCGCTATCGAACCGCAGGATATCCCATGTGCCAGTTGGCGGCTCGCTGCTGCCGACAAGGCCGCTTTCTCCTCGCTTGCGGTTTGATCACTGGCCCGGTTCTGGCCGCCCCAGAACCGGGCTTTTTTCTTTTTGTTGTTTAGCGCGTAGCCCGGATGGAGCGAAGCGCAATCCGGGATTTGTAGCTGCCGCGCGCGAGATCCCCGGATTACGCTTCGCTCCATCCGGGCTACGCACCGCGCTAGAACTTCTCCACCCAGGGGCGCAGCTCCACTTCCCAGGTCCAGGCACTGCGCGGTTGCTGCAGCACGTTCCAGTAGCTGAGAGCAATCGCGTCGGGATCGAGCATCGAATCCGGATGACCTTCCGGATCAGGGCGCGTCTTGCTGCGGATGCCGCCGTCGATGACAAAATGCGCGACATGGATGCCCTGCGGCGAAAGTTCGCGCGCCATGCTCTGCGCCAGTCCGCGCAGCGCGAACTTCCCCATCGCGAACGACGATGATTGCGCATACCCTTTGACGCTGGCCGAAGCGCCCGTGAACAGGATCGCGCCATGCTTGTTCGGCAGCATGCGCTTTGCGGCCTGCTGCGCCACCAGAAAGCCGCCGAAGGCCGAGACTGCGATGGCGTTGGCGACATCGGCCGGCACGAGGTCGACCAGCGGGCCGCGCGCCCGCGCGCTTGCGTTATAGACCACGAGGTCGGGCGTTCCGATCTCGCGCTCGACCAGGCCGAACAGACGTTCGACTTCGTCGGCGTCCGTTGCGTTGCAGGTAAAGGCCCGCGCGCCGGTCTCGGTGCAGAGTGCGCCGAGCTTTTCGATCTGCCGTGCGGCCAGCGCCACGCGAATTCCTTCGCGCGAAAATAGCCGCGCCAGCGAAGCGCTCAGGCCTTCGCCGACACCGACGATCAGGGCGGTCTTGTATTTTGGGGTTTCCATGAGCTTTCCTTGAACTGCCGGAGAAGATTTTGCTTGGCAGGGCGACATCCCGGCATTCGATGTGCGATAGTCTCCTCCAACAGATGAGGAAACGAACCAGAGATTTCAATGCAGCCGCTGAAACAACATCTAAACGCCGATATGGCCAACCAGCCGGGCCGGCTCGCGCCCGACACCTCGGGCATGAATTTCTACCAGGCTGATCCGGCGCTTCAGGACCTGCTGCGACTGCACCTGCCGGATGCGCTGTTTCGTCATATCGAGCCGCATCTCGATCGGCTCGGCGCGCTCGCCGGCGGCCCGCTCGATGAATGCGCGCGGCTTGCCGACCGCCATGTGCCGGTGCTGCACCAGCGCGACAAGTTTGGTCGCGACGTGCAGTGGATCGAATATCACCCGGCCTATCGCGAATTGGAGAAGGCCGCGTTCGGCGAGTTCGGTATTCACGCGATGTCGATCCGCAAGGGCATTTTGGGTTGGCCGGATAAATATCCTGTGGTGGCAAAACACGCCTTCACGTTCCTGTTCAACCAGACCGAATTCGGCATGGGCTGTCCGATCAACGTCACCGACGGCTGCGCAAAGCTGCTCGCGAATTTCGGCAGTGAGGCGCTCAAGACAAAATACCTCGATGGCCTGACCCAGACCGATATGGAAAAGCTGACCCAAGGCGGTCAGTTCATGACCGAGAAGGAAGGCGGCTCCGACGTCGGCACGCTGACGACGACTGCCGTGCAGGAGGGCGATCACTGGCGCCTCTATGGCGAGAAATGGTTCTGCTCGAATGCGGACGCCAAGGTCGTGATGCTGTTGGCGCGGCCGGAAGGCGCCGGCCCCGGCACGCGTGGCGTCGGGTTGTTCCTGATGCCGCGCTTCCTCGATGACGGCTCGCAGAACCGCTACCGGATCGTGCGGCTCAAGGACAAGCTTGGCACGCGCTCGATGGCGTCAGGCGAGATCAAGCTCGAAGGCGCGATCGCCTATGCGGTCGGCAAGCTCGATCGCGGCTTCGTGCAGATGGCCGAGATGGTCAACTCGTCGCGGCTATCCAATGGCGTCAAGTCGACTGCGCTGATGCGACGCGCGTATCATGATGCGATGACGGTGGCGAAGGGCCGCGTCGTGTTCGGCAGCCGCATCATCGACCTGCCGCTGGCGCGGCGGCAACTGATGAAGATCATGCTCGCAACCGAGCAGGCGCTGTCGATGAGCTTCCTGACCGCCGATGCGCTCGACCGCGCCGAGGCCGGCAGCCAGGACGCCGCGGCGCTGCTCCGCATCCTGACGCCGACCTTGAAATTCCGCGCCACCCGCGATGCGCGAAAAGTCTGTGGCGATGCGATGGAGATGCGCGGCGGCATCGGCTACATCGAGGAATTCGCCACCGCGCGGCTGTTGCGCGACGCGCATCTCGGCTCGATCTGGGAAGGCACCGGCAACATCGTCGCGATCGATGCCTTGAAGCGCGCCGTCGGCCGCCATGGCGCCGACGCGGCACTTGCCGCGGATCTCCACGCGCGGCTCGATGACAGCGCCAATGCGCCGCAGGCCTGGCGCAGCCGTCTGCATGAACTCACCGACCGCGCCATCGGCTTTGCACGCGAGGTTGCCAGCCGCATCGACAACGAAGCGGAAGCACGTCGTGCGACCAGCCTGCTTTACCACGTGGCAAGCGCGGTGACTCTCGCCTGGGAAGGCGGGCGCATCCATGAGATGTGCGGCGATGCACGGCGGCTGTTGCTATCGCGCCTGGTGATTGATCATCGCGTAGCGACCCACGATCCGTTCCGGCTAGCGGAAAATACCGCATCGCGCGCCATCACCGATCACCTGCTCGGCGAGCGTGCCGTCGGCATGGCCGAGGTTGGCGAATTGCTTCTCGCGGCGTAGGCTGTCTCTGCACCTCTCCCAAAGGGAGAGGTGCAGAGAGCGCGTCATAATAAAACAACAGAGGGGAAATACCGATGAAGGCCGCCGTCCTGTACGAAGTCAACAAGCCGCTCGTGATCGAGGACGTCAGCCTGCCAAATCCCGGACCGCGCGAAGTCTTGATCCGCACTTCCGTCGCCGGTCTCTGTCATTCCGATCTGCACTTCATAGAGGGACTCTATCCGCATCCGCTGCCTGCCGTGCTCGGCCATGAATCCGCCGGCGTGGTGGAGAAGGTCGGCTCCGATGTGAACTATGTGAAGCCGGGCGATCATGTCGTGACCTGCCTCTCGGTGTTCTGCGGCACGTGCGACAACTGCACCACCGGCCGTACCGTGCTCTGCACTGATACCACCGTGAAGATGCTGCCGGGTGCTTCCAATCGCCTGCAATGGAACAGGCCGGAGAAATTGAACCAGTTCCTCAATCTCTCGTCCTTTGCCGAGCAGATGCTGGTGCATGAGAATGCGATCGTGAAGATCCGCAAGGACATGCCGCTCGAGTTCGCAGCCCTGATCGGCTGCGGCGTCATCACCGGCTATGGTGCGGTCGTGAACACCGCGAGGGTGCAAGCCGGCGAGACGGTGGCAGTGATCGGCTGCGGCGGCGTCGGCATGGCCGCGATCAACGGCGCCGAGATCGCAGGTGCCGGGCGCATCATCGCGATCGATACCAATCCCGCGAAACTGCAGCTCGCAACCAAGCTCGGCGCCACCGACATCATCGATCCCAGGAATGGCGATGTGGTGCAGCAGGTGCGTGAGCTCACCGGCGGCGGCGTGCATCATTCTTTCGAGGTGCTGGGCCGCAAGGAGACCGCCGAGCAGGCCTTCGGCATGCTCGCAGCCGGCGGCACCGCGACCATCGTCGGCATGATCCCGTACGGCCAGAAGATCGAACTGCACGGCTTCGATTTCCTGCGCGAGCGCCGCATCCAGGGCTCGTCGATGGGCTCCAACCATTTTCGCGTCGACATGCCGCGCCTGGTCGAGTTCTACATGCGCGGCAAATTGCACCTGGAAGATTGGATCTCGGCCAAGCTGAAACTGTCCGAGATCAACGATGGCTTCGCCAACATGAAAGCCGGCAAGACGCTCCGCAGCGTCATCATGTTCGATAGTTGAGGCACTCTCTGTACGTCATGCCCGGGCTTGACCTGGGCATCCATCAATCTCCCGCAAAGAAGTCCTTGTTGGCGATGGATTGCCGGGTCAAGCCCGGCAATGACGGCTGTACGTCACGGCGTTACATGCACCGAGTTTTCCGCCCGCCATTGCGAGGAGCGAAGCGACGAAGCAATCCATCCATCCGCGAGCGTGGATGGATTGCTTCGCGGAGCCTGTCATCGGGCGCGCGTACGCGCGACCCGTTGGCTCGCATGACGCTAGTCGTCAAACATCTTCGGCGGCACGAAGCCGCCGAATTCGCGCTCGATCAATTCCGCCAGCTTCAGCGGCGTGCGGTCTTCCAGCCAGGGCCCCACGATCTGCACGCCGACCGGCAATCCGTCCGGCGCGAAGCCGGTCGGAATCGCCGTTGATGGAAGCCCAGGCAGCGTCGCGATTCCGGGCCAGGCGAGCTGGTCGGGATAGGCATATCCTTTGCCGTCAATCATGATGCGGCGCTTCTCCTGCTCGGGCGAGTGGTCGTGCGGATAGGCCGGCGTCGGCATGATCGGGCAGATCACCGCATCGAAGGTCTTGAACAGTTCGCGCCATTGCGCGCGGAGCCGGGTGCGGCCGCCGTCGGCCATCACCCAGTCGCGATGATTGAGCGCGATGCCGCGCAGCCGTTCGGCGGCGAGGCTGGTATCGCTCTCCGGTAGAGCCGCGGCGGCCTGCTTGGCCCCCTCATAGAGGTCGGGCGCGAAAGAAGCGGCGAGGAACGACATCAGTATCCGCATATAGAGCCGGCTCGATGCGGCGAAGTCCGGCAACAGCTTGCTCTGGCGCTCGACCTTGACGTCTGCCTTGGCGAGGTTGGCCGCGAGCTTTTCGATCGAGCCGCGTACCACCGAATCCGTTGGCATCACCGGGTCAGTATCGATCAGCAGCACGCGGAAGTCTTTCAGCGCGGCATGTCGCGGCGCCGGCAGTTCGAGCCGGTAGGCGCTGGAGTCGAGCGGATCGGGGCCAGCGATCGCATCGAGCAGCAACGTCAGATCGACCGCGCTACGCGCCATCGGGCCGATCACCGAGAGATCGCGATTGAATGGCAGCGGCGGCAGGGGAGGGGGCGTGTGACCGCGCGACGGCGCCAGTGCGTAGGTCGGCTTGTGCGCATAGACGCCGCAATGAAATGCCGGTACGCGCAATGAGCCGCCGATGTCGGAGCCGAGCGAGAGCGGGCCGTAACCTGCGGCGAGCGCGGCCGACGATCCGCCGGACGAGCCGCCCGGCGTGCGGCCGAGGTCGTAAGGGTTGTTGGTGGTGCCGTAGATGTCGTTGTAGCTCTGCCAGTCGCCGAGGGCGAGCGGCACGTTGGTCTTGCCGAGGATCACCGCGCCGGCATCCTTGACCCGCGCGACCGAGAGTGCGTCCTCGGTCGGCGTGAAATTCTTCTGTTCGGGAATGCCCCAGGTCGTCGGCAGGCCGGCGATGTTATAGGACTCCTTCACCGTAATGGGGATGCCGAGCAGCGGCTTTTGTTCGCCGCGGGCAAGAGCTGCATCGGCGGCGCGCGCCGCTGATAGCGCGCGATCGAAATCGCGCACGCAGACCGCATTGATCTTCGCATCGTGACGCTCGATCCGGCCGATCGCATCCTGCGTCAGTTCGACGGCGGATACCTGCTTTGCGGCGAGCGCCGCCGATATCTCGACCGCAGTCTTGAAACTCCATTGCGATTTGGCCAAGGCAGACTCCCAATGTGATGACTGGTCCGGCAGGGATGATGATTGCTTTGCCTGAGGCCCGCAAGCGTGAGGCATCACACATCATCGCGACGCGTGATCATCGCCGATCTGACAGCACCGATGCTTGACAGGAATTGCTAGAGCATGATCCGGAAAAGTGGACACCGGTTCTCCGAAAAAGATCATGCTCAAACAAAGAGCTAGAGCGGGATGACGATTCGAAGAAAAGTCATCGCGCTCTAGGCTGCGCCGATCAAAATGCCGACACCGAGCACGATCGCGCCGCCGAGCACGATCTGGAATACTGCCTGCAGGAACGGCGTATCCATGTAGCGCGAGCGGATGAAGGCGATCGCCCATAATTCGAAGAACACGATGATGCTGGCGATTGCGGTCGCAATCCAGAACGCGTTGGGCCACGCATCGGGAACGAGATAGGGCAGGGTGTGGCCGAGGCCGCCGAGCGTCGTCATCAATCCGCAGGTGATGCCGCGCAGCCACGGCGAGCCGCGTCCGGTCAGCGAGCCATCGTCGGACAGCGCCTCGGCAAATCCCATGCTGATGCCGGCGCCGATCGAGGCGGCGAGGCCGACTAGGAACGTCTGCCAGTTCTGGTGGGTGGCGAAGGCGGCGGCGAAAAGCGGCGCCAGGGTCGAAACCGAGCCATCCATCAGTCCGGCAAGCCCGGGCTGCACATATTGCAAGACGAACATGCGCCGCCGCGTCCGGTCTTCCTCGGCGCGCACGTCGGGCTTCAGGATATCGTCAGTGAGCCGGACGGCGAGGTTCTCGTGGTGTCGCTCTTCTTCGGCGAGATCGCCAAGCAGGCGGCGTACGCCAACATCCTGGGCCTGTTCGGCGGCCTTGGCATAGAAGCGCTCGGCCTCCAGCTCCATGGTCTCGACTTCCTTCCGGATGGTGTCGAGCGGCAAGTTCTTGGTCAGCCAGATCGGGCGGCGGCGCAAAAAGCCCTTTACGTCCTCGCGGCGGATCGGCGGCAGATGCGGGCCGAAACGCTGCTCGTAGAGTTCGAGCAGCCGGTGCCGGTGGCCGCGTTCTTCCTCGGCCATCTGCTCGAAGACCTTGGCAGTATCCGGATAGCGTCCGGCGAGATCCTCCGCGAAAGTCATGTAGATGCGGCTGTCCTCCTCTTCGGAGGCGATCGCGACCGCCAGCACTTCGCGCTCGGTCAGATCGGCAAAGTTCTTCACGGAAGCCGCTCTCTCATCAAGTTTAGAATTATTCTAAACTAGATAGAGCGGCTTGGCTACCGGGTCAATCACCTTCCGCCCTGGGCGTTGCGCAGAAAGGCGAGCAGCAGCCGGCTGACCTCCGCCGGCTGCTCCTGCTGCACCCAATGGCCGGCGCCATCGACCAGATGGCAGCCGATCATCTTGCTGCAGGCCTTCGACTGCATCGCCTCGAACACGCCGGGCCGCTGGTAGGTGCCCCAGTCCTGCTTTCCGGAGATGAAGCAGGAGGGCACGTCGATGGTGCGGCCCGACCATGTCTGCAGCTCCGGAACGAAGGCGCCGGAGGTGCCGCAGCGATACCACTGCAGTCCGCCCTGGAAGCCGTTGCGCTCGTACTCGGCGCTGTAGAACGCAAGCTCGTGATCCGGCAGCCATTGATTGGCGGCGATCTCGGCGGCCGACGGCATCTCTTTCGCCACAGTGGCGGCCATCCCTTCGGCAAGATCCATGATGTAATAGGTTGGCAGTTTCGCCAGCTCGCCCGCGGACCAGGACGCTAGCGGATAGGGCTTGTTGCCTTTCCAGTCCGCGCTCTTGTGGTGGTAGTAGGCGCGCAGGAAGTCATGCACGCCCTGCGGCGCGCGGTGCATGTCGGGATTGGCCTCGCGGGTCGAGTAATACCATTGGTAATTCTTGCGCGGCCGCGGCAATGCCGCGAGCTCACGATGCACCGGGTCCTCCACAGCCGGCTTCGCCGGCGCATCCGCGGTGTTGAACGGCAGCGACGGCGGGCCGCCGAATGGCGCGCTCATCATCGTCACCGCCCGGAACACGTCCGGCCGGATCAGCGCGCACCACGCCGCGACCGATGAGCCGAAATCATGCCCGATCACGGCATCGACGCTTTTGTAGCCGAACGCCGACACCAGCCCCAACGAATCGCGCACCAGATTGGTCAGGCGGAACGAGGCGAGATCGCCGTCATAGTCGCCATCCCAGCCGGTGGTGCGGCCGTAGCCGCGCTGGTCCGGCGCGATCACGTGGTAGCCGGCCTCCGCCAGAACAGGCATCACCTTGCGCCAGGAAAAAGCCAGTTCAGGAAAGCCGTGCAGCAGCAGGAGACAGGGCCGGCCTTTGGTTTCGAAACCGGCCTCGAGCACATGCATGCGCAGGCCGTTGATATCATCGACATAGCGGGAGCGTATGCCTGATGGGAGCGGAATGTCGGGGAGAGTGCTCATGGCGTTTCCATCCACGTCTTGTCATGTGCGCGACTGTAAAGACGTGGATGCGCAGGACAAGCCTGGACTGCCGAAGGGTGGGCAAAGCAAAGCGCGCCCACCATCCACATTCGGTGCAAGAAAGGTGGGCACGCTGCGCTTTGCCCACCCTACGACAACACTACAACTACACTCTTATGCCTTCGCCGGCTTCGGCCAGTAGCGGTCGCGGAGGTGGCGCTTGACCAGCTTGCCGGTCGGCGTGCGCGGCAGCTCAGCTTCGAAATCGATCGAGCGCGGGCATTTGATTGCAGACAGCCGCGATTTGCAGAAGGCGATCAGTTCAGCCTCCAGCTCCTTGCCGGCCGCAGCCATGTCGTGCGGCTGCACCACGGCCTTGACCTCCTCGCCCATCTCATCGTTAGGCACGCCGAACACCGCAACGTCGGAAACCGCAGGATGCGTGATCAGCACATCCTCGGTCTCCTGCGGATAGATGTTCACGCCGCCGGAGATGATCATGTAGCTCTTGCGGTCGGTGAGATAGAGGAAATCTTCCTTGTCGAGATAGCCGACGTCGCCGAGCGTCGACCAGCCCTTGGCGTTATAGGCGCGCTTCGTCTTCTCGGGATCGTTGTGATAGGTGAATGCTGGCGCATCGGCGAAATAGACCGTGCCGATCTCGCCGGGCGGCAATTCCTCGTCGTTCTCGTCCAGGATCTTCACCTTGCCGACCACAGCGTGGCCAACTGTGCCGCGGTGCTCCAGCCATTGCTGCGAGGTTGACACCGTGACGCCATTGCCCTCGGAGCCTGCGTAATATTCGATCAGGATCGGCCCCCACCACTCGATCATCTTGGCCTTGACGTCGACCGGGCAGGGCGCGGCGGCATGGATCGCGCCCTTCAGCGAGGAGACGTCGTAGCGTGTGCGCACCTCGTCCGGCAGCTTGAGCATGCGCACGAACATGGTCGGCACGAGCTGCGACTGCGTCACCTTGTGCTTTTCGACCAGCTTCAGGAATTCCTCGGCGTCGAAGGATTCCATGATAACAGAGGTACCGCCGAGCACGATCGCCATCATGTTGAAGCGCAGCGGAGCGGCGTGATAGAGCGGCGCCGGCGACAGATAGACGGTGTCCGCGTTCATGCCGCACATGTCGGCGCACAGCACCCGCAGGAACGGGTTCGGGACGTCGATCGGGTTACCCTCGAACTGCTTCTTGATGCCCTTGGGCCGGCCGGTGGTGCCGGAGGAATAGAGCATGTCGTAGCCGGCGATTTCATCCTTGATCGGCGTGGTCGGCTGCACGATCGCTTCCTTGTCGAAGGAGCGGAAGCCCGGCAGCGGCTCGTCCAGCATGAACCACAATGGTTCGCCCGGCTCGCCCTTGATGAGGCCCTTCACCTGCTCGGCACATTTCGGCGAGGTGATGAAGACCTTGGCGCCGCAGTCCTTGATGATGTAGGCGATCTCGTCGTGCTTCAGGTAGCGGCTGATCGCGGTGTAGTAGAGGCCCGCGCGCTGCGCCGCCCAGCAGATCTCCATGAAGGCAAGCCGGTTCTCCATCAGAAAGGCGATGTGGTCGCCGGCCTTCAGTCCGAGCGAACGGAACAGATGCGCGCCCTGGTTCGAGAGCTCGTCGAGCTCGCGATAGGTGATCGCCTTGCTGGTAGCAGCCATCCGATAGGCGATCTTGTCCGGATGCGTGCGGGCGTGGATCGAGGGGTGGGTCACGAACGTTTCCTTGGGGATTGTTTCTGTCGTCCCCGCGAAAGCGGGGACCCATAACCACTGATCGTGGCTTTAAAGTTGGGCTGGAGCTCCAGCCGGGCATAACCACGAAACCCTGTGGTTATGGGTCCCGGGTCAAGCCCGGGACGACACCTTTTGCGTGGTTGCTATTGCGACCAAACGGAAGTGGCTTACAGCCGCTCCACGATCGTCACATTCGCCATGCCGCCGCCTTCGCACATGGTCTGCAGGCCGTAGCGCTTGTTGCGCTGCTTGAGCGCATTGATGAGCGTCGTCATCAACTTGGTGCCGGAGCCGCCGAGCGGATGGCCGAGCGCGATGGCGCCGCCATTGACGTTGAGCCTCGCGGGATCGGCGCCGGTGGTTTTCAGCCACGCTGTCGGCACCGAGGCAAAGGCTTCGTTGACCTCGAACAGATCGATGTCGTCGATTGTCATGCCGGCCTTCTTCAGCGCGCGTTCGGTGGCGGGCAGCGGCGCCTCCAGCATGATCACGGGATCATGGCCCAGCATGCTCATGTGGTGGATGCGCGCCAGCGGCTTGACGCCGAGCTGCTTCAGCCCCTTCTCGTTGACGACGAGCACGCCGGAGGCGCCGTCGCAGATCTGGCTCGAGCTCGCCGCCGTCAGCTTGCCGTTCTCGGCGATCAGCTTGACGCCCTTGATGCCCTCGCGGCTGGCATCGAAGCGGATGCCTTCGTCGATGTGATGGGTGTCGGTGGTGCCGTCGGCGCGGGTGATCTGCACCGGCACGATCTCGTCCTTGAAGTGGCCGGCCTGGGTTGCCGCAATCGCGCGCTGGTGGCTGTTATAGGAATACTCATCCAGCTCGTCTTTGGACAGGCCGTATTTCTCCGCCATCATCTCCGCGCCGGTGAACTGGCTGAACATGATGTTGGGATAGCGCTTCTCGATGTTCGGGCTCTTGTAGTAGCCGAAACCGTTCTTCTGCGGTAGCGACGAGGCAAGGCCCATCGGCACCCGTGTCATCGATTCCACACCGGCGGCGATCACGATGTCCATCGAGCCGGACATCACGGCCTGCGCCGCGAAATGCAGCGCCTGCTGAGAGGAACCGCATTGCCGGTCGATCGAGGTGCCGGGCACGCTTTCCGGCAGCTTCGAGGCCATCACCGCGTTGCGCGCGATATTGTTGGATTGCTCGCCGGCCTGCATCACACAGCCCATGATCACGTCCTCGATCGCGGCGGGGTCGGCACCGGAACGCTCGACCAGCGCGTCCAGAACGGTCGCGGCCAGATCGGCCGGATGCCAGCCGGCAAGACGTCCCCCCTTGCGGCCGCCGGCGGTGCGAGCAGCGGCGACAATATAGGCCTCGGCCATGCTTGGTCTCCCTTAAGTGTTCTGGATGGGCGTTTCAAAGATGGCGGGATTAAAAGGGCGGCTACGGATTTAGTCAATCAATCAATTAACTCTTGAGGTCAGGCGCGGCATCGGGTTATCTGCCAGGCGGACGTTCCGGCAGGGAAGATGGCAGCGCAGCTAAATACCAGTATACCAACGCGCCTTCCGGCGGGCAGAAACGCCACGGCGGAAAAGCTATTGGTCGCCGCGAGCGAATTGATGATCGAGCGCGCTTCGATCGACGTGTCGCTGTCCGACATTGCCCAGAAGTCCGGCGTCAACGCAGCGCTGGTGAAATATCATTTCGGGAACAAGGACGGGCTATTGCTGGCGCTGCTCGCGCGCGATGCCGCAACCGAGATGTCGCAGCTCGAATATCTGGTCGCGCAGCCGATCGCGCCGACCGCCAAGCTGCGGCTGCACATCGCTGGCATCATCCGCGCCTATCACCAGTTCCCCTATATGAACCGGCTGATCCATTATCTCCTGCACGAGAGCAGCCCGGAGGCCGCCGACGAAGTGTCAAAATTCTTCATCGCGCCGCTGCTGGATTTCCATCGCCGCCTGCTCGACGAAGGCGTGCGAGCCGGGGAATTTCGCGAGGTCGATCCGGTGCTGTTCTACACCAGCCTGATCGGCGCCTGCGATCACCTGTTCTTCGGCCGCCACGCGATGTCGCGCGCGACCGGCGTCGGCCCGGTCACCGACGACGTTTGCCGCGAATACATCAAGCATATGGAAGCGCTGATCTTCGGCGGCATGCTCAACCCTTCAAAGCAAGGTGCTGCAGCCGAGTGACCTTCGAGTTCTGGAAGTCCCAAGTCTAGAGAAAGAAACGCCCAAGGAAAGGTTGTACCCATGCAGTTGAAAGACGTTGCTGTTCTCATCACCGGCGGTGGCTCCGGCCTTGGTGCCGCCACCGCGCGCGCCATGGCCGCCAAAGGCGCCAAGATCGGCGTGCTCGACCAGAACAAGGAAAATGCCGAGAAGGTCGCCGCGGAAGTGAAGGGCGTCGCGCTTCACGCCGACGTCACCAGCGAGGAGCAGGTGAAGACCGCGATCGCCAAGGCGGAAGCCGCGCACGGCATCGCGCGCGTGCTGATGAACTGCGCCGGCATCGGCGGCTCGCAGCGCATCGTCGGCAAGGACGGCGTCTATCCGCTGGAGAAGTTCACGCGCATCATCAATGTCAACCTGATCGGCACCTTCAACATGCTGCGCCTGTTCGCGGAGCGGCTCGCCACCGCGCAGCCGATCGGCGAAGAGCGCGGCGTCGTCGTCAACACCGCTTCGGTTGCGGCCTATGAAGGCCAGATCGGCCAGATCGCCTATTCCGCCTCGAAGGGCGGCATCGTCGGCCTCACCTTGCCGGCGGCCCGCGACCTCGCCAGCCTGAAGATCCGCGTCAACACGATTGCACCCGGCATCTTCTTCACCCCGCTGCTGATGGGTCTGAACGAGGAGGCGCGCAAGAGCCTCGGCGCCCAGGTGCCGCATCCGGCCCGCCTCGGCGAGCCCGATGAATATGGTGCGCTCGCGGTGCACATCGTCGAGAACGCAATGCTCAACGGCGAAACCATCCGCCTCGACGGCGCCATCCGCATGGCCCCGCGGTAGGTTTCCCTTCTCCCCTTGTGGGAGAAGGTGGCGCGGATGAAATCCGCGACGGATGAGGGGTTCTCTCCGGCTGGCAACCCCTCACCGTATCGAATGCAGGGCTGGTGCCGGCGTAGCCCTCTCCCACAAGGGGAGAGGGCGCAGTAACTGGCATCGCGTTCGGGTGAAGCAGGAGTTAAGCGTGTCGCAACCGCTTCTGATCGAACATCACGACGGCGTCGATCGGGTGACGCTCAATCGCCCCGAGAGCCTGAACGCGCTCGATCCCTCGCTGATCGATGCGCTGAATGTCTACTTCCAGGGCCTGCAGCGCAACCGCGACACGCGTGTCGTGGTGCTGAAAGGCGCGGGTGAGAATTTCTGCGCTGGCCTTGACCTCAAGCACGCGATGCAGCGTCGCGCCGGGCAGCAGGAGCCGCCTGGGGTCACCGAGTCGCTGGACTCGCAGCGGCGCATCGCTGACATCGTGATGCTGATGCGGCGCTGTCCGCAGCCGATCATTGCGCTGATCCAGGGCGCGGCCGCCGGCGGCGGCTTCGCACTGGCGCTCGCTTCCGATATCCGCATCGCGACCAGATCGGCGCGAATGAATTGCGCTTTCATCAAGCTCGGCCTTGGTGGCTGCGATATCGGCACCAGCTATTTCCTGCCGCGTCTCGTCGGCGTCTCTGTTGCGTCCGAACTGATCCTCACCGGCCGCTTCATTGGTGCGGAGCGCGCGCTCGCGGTCGGCCTTGTCTCGGAGGTGGTGGAAGAGGGCGGGCTTGATGCGGCCGCCGAGCCTTATGTCGAGGCGATGCTGACGGCGTCGCCCGTGGGCCTGCGGCTCTCGAAGGAATGCCTCAACATGAGTGTCGATGCCGGATCGCTGGAAGCTGTCATCGCGATGGAGGACCGCAACCAGGTCCTGTGCAGCCGTTCGGAAGATTTTGCGGAAGGTATCAGGGCCTTTCTCGAAAAACGAAAGCCTGTGTATATCAGGCGATAGCAACAAAGATCCGCAAAGGACAAAGAAATTCCGGGAGACGCAAAATGAGTGGGAGTGCAGCCGCGGTGCTGGAAAAGCCGGGCTTTCGCAAGATCGAATGGCTGCCGCGCGACATCGCGATCGAGCGTCGAGACGACGGCGCGATCGTCCTGAAGTCGCGCATTCCGCTCAGCCCCTACGAGAAGCATATTCCAGCTTCGCTCGCGAAATGGGCGAAGCAGGCGCCAGAGCGGATCTGGCTTGCCCAGCGCTCCGGCCCGGAGCGGCAATGGCGCAACCTGTCCTATGCCGAAGCCAAGCGTACGGTGGATGCGCTCACGCAAGCGCTGCTCAATCTGAAGCTCGAGCCCGGACGTCCGGTCACGATCCTATCAGGCAATTCGGTCGAGCACGCGCTGATGACGCAGGCCGCGATGCAGGCGCGGCTGCCGGCGGCGCCAGTGTCGCCGGCCTATTCGCTGATGAGCCAGGATCATCTCAAGCTCAAATACCTGTTCGACCTGGTCAAGCCGGCCGTGATCATGGTGCAGGACGGCCCGACCTTCGAGAAGGCGCTGCGCGCGCTTGATCTCAATGGTGTCACTGTCGTCCACGTCGCGCGCCCCTGCGAGGGCATCAAGAGCCTCAGCTTCGCCGAACTGGCGGCAACGCCCGTCACTGATGATGTCGAGGCCTCGATCGCGCAGATCACGCCGCAGACCGTGGGCAAGCTGTTGTTCACCTCAGGCTCGACCGGCATGCCCAAGGCGGTCATCAACACCCAGGAGATGATGTGCGCCAATGCCGCGATGATGATGCAGGTGCGGCCGCGCGATCCCAATGGTCCGCTCGCGACTTTTCTGGACTGGATGCCCTGGAATCACACCATGGGCGGTAATGCGCTGTTCAACCCGGTGCTGATCGATGGCGGCACGCTCTATATCGACGACGGCCGGCCGATGCCGGGCCAGTTCGACGAGACCATCCGTAACCTGCGCGAGATCTCGCCGACCTATTACGCCAACGTCCCCGCCGGCTACGCCGCACTGGCGGCGGCGATGGAAAAGGACGATGTGCTCTGCCGCAGCTTCTTCAGGAATCTTTCCGTGATGGCTTATGGCGGCGCGCGGCTGCCGGATGATCTCTACGATCGGATGCAGGCGCTTGCGGTCCGCTCCACCGGCGAGCGCATCGTGTTCTATACCGGATGGGGCTCGACCGAGACCGCGCCGACCTCGACTGGCACCTATTGGGACACCGAGCGCGTCGGCCTGATCGGACTGCCGTTCCCCGGCGTCGAACTGAAGATGGTGCCGTGCGGCGCGAAATATGAGTTGCGTCTGCGCGGCGTCAACGTCACGCCCGGCTATTTCGGCCAACCCGAGCTCACCAGATCGGTGTTCGACGAGGAAGGCTTTTACTGCATCGGCGATGCCGGCGTGTTCGTCGACCCCGAGGATCCCGTGCAGGGCATCATCTTCGCCGGCCGCGTGGTCGAGGATTTCAAGCTCACGACCGGCACCTTCGTGCATGTCGGCTCGCTCCGCACCGACGCGATCGCTGCGGCAACGCCTGTCGTGCACGATGCGCTTGTGGCCGGGCAGGATCGCGCCTTCATCGGCCTGCTCGCCTGGCCCAATCTTCATGCCTGCCGGCAGCTCATCGGCGATCCCAACGCTACCTTCGAAGACGCTGTGAAGCATCCCGAGGTGATCGCCTGTTTCAGGCGCGGGCTGGAGGCGCACAACGCGTCCGTCGCCGGCGCCAGCAGCCGGCGTATCTCGCGCGCGATGCTGATGGTCGAGCCGCCCTCGATCGACGGCAACGAACTCACCGACAAGGGCTACATCAACCAGCGCGCCGGCCTCGAGCGCCGCGCGGCGCTGGTGGAAAAGCTCTATGCCGACACACCCGACGCAGATGTGATCGTGCTGCAATGAAAATCAACTCTCGCCACTCGTCATTCCGGGGCGCCGCGCAGCGGCGAACCCGGAATCCATTTCTCCGCTTGCGCGCGTGGCCCGATGGATTCCGGGTTCGCGCTTCGCGCGCCCCGGAATGACAGTTCCTTGTTACGCATCATCAACCCGAGTGAAACGCCATGAATTTCGATTTCTCCGACGAACAGAAGCAGATGCGCGACGAGGCGCGGAAATTCCTTAGCGAGCAATGTCCGCCGAAAGCGGTGCGCGCGGTGCTCGATGGCAAGGCCGCCTACGACAAGGAACTCTGGAAGGGCCTCGCCGAGATGGGCTTTCTCGGCGTCGCGATCCCCGAACAGTTCGGCGGTGCGGGCGCGGGCCATCTTGAGCTCTGTGTGATCGCGGAGGAGATGGGCCGGGCGCTGGCGCCGGTGCCGTTCTCTTCGACCGTGTATCTGGCGGCCGAAGCCTTGATGCTCGCCGGCAGCGATGCGCAGAAGCAGAAATGGCTGCCGAAGATCGCCGCAGGCGAAGCCATCGGCACGCTGGCGCTGTTCGAGGGCAAGGGCAATCCGTCGCCGAAGGCGATCAAGCTCACTGCGGCGGGCGCAGCGCTCAACGGCACCAAGAAGCCGGTGCCGGACGGCGCCATCGCCGATTTCGCCGTGGTGGCCGCGCGCACCGGCTCGACCGGACGTGATGCCGATATCTCGCTGTTCCTCGTCGATCTCAAGGGGAGCGGCGTCGAGGTCAAGGAATTGACCAATCTCGATCCGACCCGCGGCCAGGCGGAGCTCACTTTCACCAACGCCAAGGCCGAGCCGCTCGGCGCCACCGGCGAAGGCTGGGGCATCATCACGCAAGTGCTCGACCGCGCCGCGGTGCTGCTGGCCTTCGAGCAGGTCGGCGGCGCCGACCGCGCGCTGGAGATGGGCCGCGACTACGCGCTCGATCGCATCGCCTTCGGCCGCCCGATCGGCTCGTTCCAGGCGGTGAAGCACATCCTCGCCGACATGTATGTCTCGGCGACGCTGGCGCGTTCCAATTGCTACTACGGCGCCTGGGCGCTCTCGACTAACGCCGCGGAGTTGCCGGAAGCGGCCGCCGCGGCGCGGATCAGCGCGACGCAGGCGTTCCAGCACTGCGCCAAGAACAACATCCAGGTCCATGGCGGCATGGGTTTCACCTGGGAGTTCGACTGCCACATGTACTACCGCCGCGCCAATGCCACCGCGCTCGGCCTCGGCAGCCTCTCTTATTGGGAGGACGCCCTGATCGACCGCATGCGCAAGAAGAACGCGGCGTAAGTCGTAATGACCGTAGGATGGGTAGAGCGAAGCGAAACCCATCAAACCAGTGGCGGCAAATGATGGGTTTCGCTGCGCTCTACCCATCCTACGACGCCACGAAACACGGCCGAGGATTTTAGAACATGAATTTCGACGACACCCCGCAGGAAGCCGCGTTCCGCGCCGAGGCGAGAGCCTGGATCGCGGTGAACGCGCCGAAGCAATATGAGGAAGAGCTGCGCACATCCTCGCTCGGCCGCGTCCAGCTCAAGAATGCCAACATCCTCGAGGTCGCAAAGGCCTGGCAGAAGAAGAAGGCGGATGCCGGCTGGGCCTGTCTGCACTGGCCGAAGGAATATGGCGGCCGTGGCGCCTCGCCGATCGAGCGCGTGATCTGGCAGCAGGAGGAGGGTCCGTTCGGCAGGCTCAGCGCGATGTTCATCATCGGCCACGGCATGTGCGGCCCGACCATGATGGCGTTCGCCCGCGAGGAGCATAAGCGCCACTATCTGCCGCCGCTGGCCTCGGGCGAAAAGATCTGGTGCCAGCTCTTCTCCGAGCCCGCAGGCGGGTCCGACGTCGCGGGGCTTCGTACCCGTGCGGAGAAGAAGGGCGACGAGTGGATCATCAACGGCCAGAAGATCTGGACCTCGGGCGCGCATTATTCCGACTACGGCATCCTGCTGACCCGCACCGATCCGACCGTGCCCAAGCACAAGGGCCTGACGATGTTCTTCCTGGACATGAAGAGCCCAGGCGTCGAAGTCAGGCCGATCAAGCAGGCGAGCGGGCAGTCCGACTTCAACGAGGTCTATTTCACCGATGTCAGGATTCCCGATCATCAGCGGCTCGGCGAAGTCAATGACGGCTGGAATGTCTCGCTGACCACGCTGATGAATGAGCGAATGTCGATCGGCGCCGGCGTCTCGACCGGTTTCCCGGAACTGTTCGAGTTCTGCAACAGTTTGATGCTGGAGGACGGCCCCGCGATCGAAGATCGCAGTGTTCGTTCAAGGCTTGCAAACTATGCGGTCAAGGCGAGCGGGTTGAAATACACCAGCATGCGCGCGATCTCGGCCCTGTCGAAGGGCGAGCGGCCGGGCCCGGAGAATTCCATCGGTAAATTGGTGGCGGGATCGATGATCCAGGAAGTCGCGATGTACGCGCTCGACCTGCAGGGCGCCGCCGGCGTGCTGAGCGGGACGGATGCGGAACTCGCCGGCAAGTTCCAGGCGATGCTGCTGCGCGCGCCCGGCACCCGCGTCGAGGGCGGCACCGACGAGATCATGCGCAACATCATCGCCGAACGGGTACTGGGATTGCCAGGTGATATCAGGGTCGACAAGGACGTGCCGTTCAACCAGATACCGACGAAGGGAAGGTCCTAGACCCTCATCCTGAGGAGCCCGCGGAGCGGGGTCTCGAAGGTTGCAGGCCCGCCTGGGGCCTCATGGTTCGAGACGGCGCTGCGCGCCTCCTCACCATGAGGGTTGATAGAGAACAAGAATAGAGATTGAGAGGTCCGCCATGAACTTCGACGATACCCCGGAGGAAGCCGCCTTCCGCGCCGAGGCGCGCAAATGGGTCGAGGCCAACGCGCCCAAGGAGTATGAGGCGGAGCTGTCAAGGTCGTCGCTCGGCCGTATCCGGCTGGAGAAGGCCGAGATCGTCGACGTCGGCAAGGCCTGGCAGAAGAAGAAGGCAGAGGCCGGCTGGGCCTGTCTGCACTGGCCGAAGGAATATGGCGGCCGCGGTGCTTCGCCGATCGAGAAGGTGATCTGGCAGCAGGAAGAGGGCATCTACGGCAAATTGACCCAGCCGTTCCAGATCGGCGAGGGCATGTGCGGCCCAACCGTGATGGCCTATGGCAGCGAGGAGCATAAGCGGCGCTATCTGCCGAAGCTCGCTTCGGGCGAAGAGATCTGGTGCCAGCTCTTCTCCGAGCCGGCCGGCGGCTCTGACGTCGCAGGGCTGCGCACGCGCGCGGAAAAGCAGGGCGACAACTGGATCATCAACGGCCAGAAGATCTGGACCTCCGGCGCGCACTATTCCGATTACGGGCTTTTGATCACGCGCACCGATCCCAACGTGCCAAAGCACAAGGGCCTCACCATGTTCTTCCTGGACATGAAGAGCAAAGGCGTCGAAGTCCGCCCGATCAAGCAGGCCAATAGCATGCAGGAGTTCAACGAGGTCTATTTCACCGACGTGGTGATCCCGGACAGCCAGCGGCTTGGCGCGGTCGGCGACGGCTGGAACGTCTCGCTGACCACCTTGATGAACGAGCGTATGTCGATCGGCGCGCGGCTTGCGACCGGCTTTCCGGAAATGTTCGAGTTCTGCTCGAATTTGATGACGGAGGACGGGCTTGCGATCGACGATCCCGCCGTGCGCTCGAAGCTCGCGAGCTGGGCCGTGAAGGCAAGCGGACTGAAATACACCAGCTACCGCGCGATCTCTTCGCTCTCCAAGGGCGAGCGGCCGGGACCGGAGAACTCGATCGGCAAGCTCGTCGCGGGCACCATGCTGCAGGACATCGCGACTTACGCGATGGACCTGGAAGGCGCCGCCGGCGCGCTCACGGGCGCTTCGGAGGAAGTGGCAAGCGGCCAGTTCCAGCAGATGCTGCTCACTTCACCGTCGATGCGGATCGCCGGCGGCACGGATGAAATTTTGCGCAACATCATCGCCGAACGCGTGCTCGGTCTGCCCGGCGATATCCGCGTCGACAAGGACGTGCCGTTCAACAAGATCCCAACCAAAGGACGCTGACCATGGATGCGAAAACGCCAAGCCCGCGTTACACGACGGAAGATCGCATCGGCGTTCTCGAAGAGCTCCTCAACGAGCGCTACTCCGTTCGCGCCTTCCTGCCGCGCGAAGTGCCGCGGGAGATCATCGAGCATGTGCTCAACGTGGCGCAGCGTACCGCGTCCTGGTGCAACAGCCAGCCCTGGCAGGTCCTGATCGCGAGCGGTGAGGCCAAGGAACGGTTCCGCAAATCGATCTATGCCGAGGCGGCTTCCGGTGCCAAGGACGACCATGACTTCACGCCGCCGCGCGAATATGTCGGGGTCTATCTTGAGCGCCGCCGCGAAAGCGGCTTCCAGCTCTACAACACGCTTGGCATCGCGCGCGGCGATAAGGCGGCGTATGCGAAACAGGCGCTGGAGAACTACAATTTCTTCGGGGCGCCGCATGTCGCTGTTATCCACACCAACGAGCCGCTCGGCATTTACGGCGCAATCGATTGCGGCGCCTATGTCTCTAATTTCATGCTGGCGGCCCAGGCGCTGGGGCTCGGCACCATCCCGCAGGCGGCGCTCGCCCGCCATTCCGGCCTGATCCGCCGTCACTTCAACCTGCCCGACGACCGCCGCGTCGTCTGCGGCATCTCCTTCGGCTACGCCGATCACAGCCACAAGGTGAACAGCTATCGGACCTCAAGGGCGACCGTCGCAGATGCCGTGACGTTCCTGGATGAGTAGTCCGTGATCTCGACGTGGCTCGTTTAACCCGCGACCGATCAGCGGGTGCGCGTCGGCGGTTTCGGTAGCTTGTCAGGGTCGAATTTTGGTGTCGGCCCGATCGGCTCCGGTGCAGGCAGCTGTGGTTCGCTGAGAATCAGGGTCCCTTCAAGGATCACTCCCGGCACCTGCTCCGCGGTCGCTGTGTAACGACCCAATTTGTCGGCGCACGTTCCTTCAAGCCGAAGCGTAAGGTCATCGGCGCCGAAGACGGTTGCATGTGCTTCGGTGTGCCTTCTGATCGATAGGATGGCGGTGAAGCGGTCCCCGTCGATTTCGCAGGAGCCGCTATAGGTCGTGATGCTGTCATGACCCCATATCCTGCCGTCTTCGACATGGGCGATGCCGGTGCCTTTGGCCCAGCGAGGTCTTGAACCACGCTGCATAGGTACCGTTTCTGAGCATGGAGGAACCTTCTCCCTCGGTGTTCACAGATGCCCCAGCCGGATCATCGACATGGCTAGCGCTAAAACTTGGTTAACCTCCTTCTCCGGGCGAATCCGGTGAAGAGCTGCGCAGCGGATCCAAGTGCAGCGGACCCAAGTGCGGCCGCCCCAGTCGCCGACCTCGACCGGCTGGTTGCGCAATCCGTGCCATTGACGTTTGCCGGCAGCAGCGCGCCCACGGTCAGAACTTCGCCGGCCGTTTCTCCGCGCGCGCCTTGATGCCTTCCTTGATCTCGGTCCCGCGCAGGCTCTCGCGATGACGGGTGTCGGCGGCTTCCTTGTCGAACTCGCCGTGAGCGAATTCATTGATAGCGCGCTTCATGCCGGCCATCGCGCGAGGCGCGTTGGCGGCGAGCAGGCTCGCGAGCCGGTCGACCTCCTGGTCCAGTTCGCCCTCGGGCACCATGGCGGTGAGATAGCCGATCCGCAGCATCTCCACCGCGCTGATCTTCTGCCCGGTCAGAAACAGCATCTTGGCATTGTTGACGCCGAGCCGCGACACATAACGCCTGATACCGCTCGGGTAATAGTGCAGGCCGAGCTTTGCGGCCGGCATGAACATCTCCGCGGTGTCGACGCCGATGCGGAAGTCGCAGGCAAGCGCCAGATCGGTCGAGCCGCCATAGACGCCGCCGTTGAGCCGGCAGATCGTGGGCACCCGCAGATCTTCGAGCCGGTTGGCCACGCCCTCGAACGCGGAACCGGAGCTCGGCTCGTCGCTGCCAGCACCGGCGCGGGCCGCCACCGAATTGAGATCGTAGCCGGCGGAAAAGGCCCGGCCGGTGCCGGTCAGCACCAGCACGCGGACGGCGGGATCGGCCTCGACGCGGTCGAACAGTCGCACCAGCTCGACCAGATCTTCCGCCTGCAGCCGGTTCATGTGCTTGGGACGGTTGAGGCGGATGGTGGCGCGAGGGCCCGAAATCTCGAGCTGCGGCGGGGTTGCGGTCTCGGCCGCGTCAGACATGGTTTGCTCCATTGTTGGTTCTCCAGCTCGCGCCGGTTTGGCGTCGGTCGTCTCGGCAAGGCCGGGCCTGTTGGCTGCTTCGCGGACGTGGTAATCCACACCGGTTGCCGGAAGGTGCCTTTCCTTGCCCAGCCCGTCAACGACCACTGGCAAATGGCTGCATTCCGCCTCGGTCTCACCCGTCTGGGCATGCCAGGCCGCCCTGGCCGGCGCCTGATTTGCCTGACAAAGTCGTGAGATTCGCGAACAAAAGAGCGACATTTCCCGTATATCAGGGAGAGGCTGCCGTGCGGGGCGGCCCCGGATTTAAGAAATCGCGGCGACATTCACTGCTTAGAAATTGGTTGGTTTCCTATGGATACCTCACATCTTGTTCAGCACGCAGGGACTGCCGGCACGTTGTTCGCGTCGATCTTCGTGATCGCGACCACCACGATGCGGACAATGATTCCCTTGCGCGTTTTCGGCATTCTCGCAAACATTGTCCTGATCATCACAGCCATTCCGATCCATAATTATCTGGTCATTCTGGTCCAGGTGGTCATGCTGCTGGTCAATACCTATCGCCTGCACCAGATGCTGCAGCTCGTCCGCGACGTCAGGAAGTCCGTCAACAGCGATCTCTCGATGGAATGGCTGAAGCCGTTCATGACCGAGCGCAAATGCAGCGCCGGCGAAGTCCTGTTCTACAAGGACGAGAAGGCCGACAGCATGTTCTACATCGTCAGCGGCCGCTTCCGCCTGGTCGAGTCCGGCATCGAGCTGCCGGTCGGCGCCATTGTCGGCGAGCTTGGCATGCTGTCGCCGTCCAACGTCCGCACGCAGACGCTGGAATGCGTCCAGGGCGGCGTCATCCTTTCGGTGAGCTACGACCAGGTCGAGCAGCTCTATGTGCAGAACCCGGCCTTCGGCTTCTACTTCCTCAGGCTTGCCAGCGCGCGGCTGTTCCAGAATATCGATACGCTGGAGCAGCGGCTGGCCCAGCAGGTGGCGGCGGTAGAGCCGAAGCCGGCATGACGAGCGAGAGTGCAACCGTGGCGGACGATGGCATCCTGTCCTCGTTGCGTTATCTGTTCGCCGATTTCCTCGGCGACGATGACGACACGCAGCCAGTGCTTCCCGAGGGATTGCCGGAGAGCGTCGCAGCCGTCGCGAGCGATGCCATCCACCTGCTGATCGACTATCAGAGCGCCGGCTATGCGCAGCTCTATGTCGACCGCTTGCGGCGCTTCGTCGGCAGGCGCGACGTCGACGAAGCGACGCTTGCCGAGATCGCGCAGTTGATGATGCAGCGCATGGCCTATGAGGATCCGATCCGGATCGCGCAATTGAAACTGCTCGAGCTCGGCGACAAGGGTGCGCAGGCCGGATCGGTGGATATCAGGAGATTCCGGTTCGACGAACTGGTTGATGCTCTGCCCGCGGCGATCGCCGAGCCGGTGCTCGATATCCTGGAGCGGCTGGGCTGGGCACGAAGGACGGTCAAAGTCCGCTTCTCCACCAAGAACCGCTTCAGCATCCGCCGCCTGAAGCTTGAGGCCGGCCTGAAGCGCTGGCGCCTGTTCTCGATTCGCTACGCCAAGGAGCGGGTCTGGGTGGAGCGCTGGCTGCATATGATCAACCGCAGCCTGGCCAAACAGCCCGCGGCAGCCCTCGCTGTCATCCGGACGGCGACGATGATCGAAGGCTATGGCGCGAGCTACCGCCACGGGCTCGCCGACTGGCACACGATCATCGACGACCTCGCCAAGCCGACCTTCGATGGCGTGCTCGCCTTGCCTGATCTCGCCGAGACCATTGCGGAGGCACGCGCGGCAGCGATGCCCGATCCGCGCCAGGCGGCGCTGAAGCGCAAGATCGCGGAGATCCGGGCCCGTCTGCCTGCCGAAGCCAGCGCAGCAGCCGGGTGATCGTTCGATTTATCTGAGCATGATCTCTTTCGGAAAACCGGTGCCCACTTTTCCGGATCATGTTTTATCGCGGGCCGTCCTCGCGCGAGGACAGTTTCGGCGGTTCGTCATAGCCGCGGCGGCTCGAGTAGAACAGGAGTGCCATTAGGCCGACGCCGATGACAACAGAGAACACGATGCCGATTGCCATGGCTGCATAGCCTTGGCCGGGCATCGCGGCACCCGGCATTGTGAGTCCCTCATAGGCGAAGACGCCAACGGCCGCCAGAATCGCGAGCAAGGCAAGGATGATCGCCACTCGCATGGCTGCTGCCTTTCCTGTTTGGGTAACAAGAGCCGGCAGGCGGGTTGTGTTCCTGCGAAAGCCGTTATTTCGCGGCGGGAGCCAGATTGCTGAGCGACCGCTTGCCCGCGGCGATCAGTTCCGTCAGCGTGGTCTTGCCGCCCTCGGCGGATCTGATGATTCGTCTCGCGATTCTCTTGCGAACCGAGTGCCGTTCGCCATGCTGCGTTTGCTCACATATCCGATCCAAGGCGGCGTTCATGATTGCCAAGGTCTTCGAATCAAATTTGCTCTCGATCATTTGCCCCTCCCTGATCTCACCTCTCATTGGTCGCATCGACATGGCGGACGCTCAGCATGGCGCTGACATCGAGGACATTCTCGGTCTGCCGGGCTTTCTTCATTAGCGCATCGCGCTCGCGGCCAAGCGGCAACCGGCGCGCAGCGGCGCGGGCATCGCGGGCGAATTTCTCTAAACGGACCTCGAATGGCTCGGTCGGCCGCGATCTGTTTCGCTTCTTCTTCATGCCGCCTCCGATCTGGAAGCGAAGCTAGTCTGACGCCTGGACAGCGTCCTTAACCTATGAAAGCCGATCAAACCAAAGATGCAAATCTCGGGCGACTGGAACGTTTGCAGCAGTCGGGCGTAAGCCTGTTGCTTCCGCTATCCGTCCCCGGAGGATGGCGGAGCACTCCGATGACAGGCCCCGGCGAAAGAGATCGTCGGGGCCGTCGAGATATCAGGGAAGCAGCCGATGACGCGTTCGGATCAGGGTATCGTCAGGGACAACAAGGGCGAGGAGCAGCCTGCCGACAAGCGTCGCGCTCAGACCGTTCACAAGACGGATCCGAAGCATTCGGTTTCGAAGGAGGCGACCCGCGATCCCAAGCTCACCGACGACAACAAGACGCCGGGGTCGGGCATGGGCCCCGACGACAGCGGCGACGCGCCGACGGGATAGAAGGACGCGCGTGGCTTTCTTGCGGGGCTGCGCGTGGCGACGGCCTGACACGAAGGGGTCCACTTATCGGGAGTCATCTCGGGAGTCATCGTCAAGTTTGGCGACGATGCGCACCCCCTGCCAGACCTCGACCGTCCCGCCATTGAAGTGCTGGCGTGCCCTGGCGACAGCCTCGTCGTCGGTCTCGCTTTCCAGCTCCATTTGCTTCCGAATGTGGCCGTCGCTTCCCAACAGATAGGCCCGGTATTCCTGCATCACATTTCCCCGACTGCACCAACAGCGATTGTCACAGACAGGGTTCCGCTCGCGCATTAACATGTGCTGGGGTCGTTGAAGAAACTCGCCTTTCAGGCGTCACTATCTGCAACCTGATAGAGTATAATATATAATTGGCTACTTGAGGGGGAATAACATAGGTTATTGAAAACGGTCTTATCCTTTACTCGACTTATTAGCGGGGAGACTGTTCCTTTGAGTCCACTCGTTCGTAAGCTTGAGCAGTTTGTGCGGCTGTCGTCGGCCGATCGCGCGTACCTCACCCGCGCGGCATCGGAACGGCTGCGCAAGTTCGGTCCCAGGGTCGATATCGTGCGCGAGGGCGAGAGGCCCAAGGACGTGCAATTGGTCGTTGCCGGCTGGGCATGCCGCTACAAGCAGTTGGAGGATGGGCGACGGCAGGTGGTGTCCTTTTTCCTGCCGGGCGATAGCTGCGATCTCAACGTCTTCATCCTGCGCGAGATGGACCATTCGATCGGCTCGATCACGGACTGCACCATCGCCGACCTGTCGCGCGATTTCTTCGAGGAGATCAGCGTCGGATATCCGCGCATCGTGACGGCGCTCTGGTGGGAAAGCCTGGTTGATGCCGCGATCCAGCGCGAATGGACGTTGAACCTGGGTCAGCGCACGGCGCTGGAGCGCATGGCGCATCTTTTGTGCGAGCTCTTCTTCCGCCTACGCCTTGCCGGTCTCACCAACGGCGACGGTTGCGACTTCCCCCTGACGCAGGCCGATCTCGCCGACGCCAGCGGGCTGTCCAAGGTGCATGTCAACCGCACCCTGCAGGAATTGCGTTCGGCGAATCTGATCGTATTGAAAGGCAGGACGCTTGTCGTGCCGGATCTTCGGCGCCTGATGAATGCCGGCCTGTTCAACGCCAACTATCTGCATATGGAGCGCGAAGGCCGTCAGCTCGATGCCACCGAGTGATGCCGCCCGGTCGGTGATCGCTTGACGCTTGGTATTGCGGACGCCTGGAGCGGGAGCGGTGACGCTCTGGCCCGGCAGCCGATCGTCGCGCCGCGACGCGAGGGCGGTTCGCAATCTTCTTGAAATGCCCGTTTCACCTGCTCTGTTTGCGAACATATATCTGTTTGATTTTGCTATATTTTTTGTTCCAACGTAACTCCATCGCGTTCAGGAGGTGGCGATCGTATTGGGCGGGCGATGCCGCGCGGCTGAACGATGTCCGGCTTTGTCCCGACTACGGATCGCCGTCGACTGTTAACCTTTATGGCCTGCGCGACGATGCCGCAGCACTATCGCCGTAGGGCCACACCATATGAATTTCGGAGGACCGAGAGGTGCATTCGGGCGCGGGAGATGCCATAAATGGCCGCAAGTTTTGAATATTGCGGGTTTAAGAAAAAGTTGCGCTGACGCCCAGGTCCGGTTTCTCTCCATCATTTTCCATCAGTCGCAGCGAAGGGCGTCAGCTTTGTCGTTTCCATCCATGTCGTCGTCGGTCCCGGTTGCTGCACTGGTAGGATGGATGCTGCTGCTGACCGCCAAGCACATCGTGGCGGACTTCTTTCTGCAGACTTCCTGGATGGCGATCGGCAAGGATCAGAAGACCGGCTGGGCGCTGCCCTTGTTTGCGCATTGTCTCGTGCACCTCGCGACCTCGCTGCTCGTGATCCTGGTGATCGCGCCGAGATTCTGGTTCGTCGCCTTCATCGATTTCTTCATCCACCTTGCGGTGGATCGCGCCAAGGGAATCACCACCTCGACCTTCGGCGTCACGACCGAGCACCCGTGGTTCTGGTCACTGATCGGCGTCGATCAGGCGCTGCATCACCTGACCGGCTTCGGCCTTGCAATCTTTATGGCCGCGAACTGAGCCCAATTCTCTCCGTCATTCCGGGGCGGGCTCCGCGCGAGAATCCATTACGCCGCACGCGCAGGCCGAGAAATGGATTCCGGGCTCGATGCTTCGCATCGCTCCGGAATGACGTGCGCGTTTCTGATTCGCTCAAAAATCGCAATCACCCCGGACGACTACTGGCACCCGTGGTTAACCCTTCGTTAGAGAATTGCACGGCATCTTCCGGACCAGGGAGAACTGCAATGTTTTCAAGCCGCAACGCCTTCGAGAACGACGTTTGCCCGGTCCGCGAGGAGCTGCTCGGACAGATGTACCGCGCCAATCCTGCCGGCCTCCAGGCCCTCGTCGAAAGCGTCTCGTCCGATGTCCGGGCCATGCTGGCGCTGTTCTGCTATCGCCGCCATCATCTGCATTCGCTGGCAGTGGCGATCGCCGCAAGCTGCAGCGAACGCGAGCTCGCTTATTTCGGCGGCCACGTCGGCAACAACCTTTATAAACTGTCCCGCCAGCCGGCCCGCTCGGCAGCGCCCTCGCATGGCGGCCGCAAGCCGATCACGCTGTCGACCAAGCCGCTCGCGACCTTCGCGCCGATCGTCGACGATCTCGACGAGGAAGAGGTTGCGGAGACTGTGACTGCCTAGGCCCTATACGGGACCACGAACTCTCCCTTATCCCGAGGAGCCGCAAAGCGGCGTCTCGAGGGATGGGCCGCGGGCGAGATCGGGGCCTCATGGTTCTCCCGGCGATGCGCAGCATCGTCCGGACGCGCGAAGACGCGCTCCTCACCATGAGGGACTCCTGCCCCATCCGGGCTACGATTCAACTGCCAACACCGGAAGTCCGTGCCGGCGTCGCGCCATCGCGCATTCGGCATCGCCGGGCATGCAGGTGCGGCAGACCTCGGGCCGTATCGCATAGATCGCGCAGCTCGTGGCCACGCCGATCTTGCCCGACAGCGCCGAGCAGCGGTCGCCGTCGCAGCGCATGCCGGATTGCCTTGCATTGACGTATTCCAGCGGGATCAGGTCGA
The DNA here is from genome assembly GCF_059512385.1 of Bradyrhizobium sp. Crot121. NCBI lineage: Bacteria > Pseudomonadati > Pseudomonadota > Alphaproteobacteria > Hyphomicrobiales > Nitrobacteraceae > Bradyrhizobium > Bradyrhizobium sp. Crot121. The sequence continues at coordinate 70,140 of NZ_JCAMOR010000025.1, forward strand.
GCTCCGCGTCGTCCTCGGTGGTGAAGCGGGGCCAGTTCTCCGAGTAGAAGCAGCACGCGCCGCAACCCTGGCAGGGATTCTCGGTCGCATTTTCGATCGCCATCAGATGTCCTTCGGCGCTTCCCAGACCAGGCTGCGGCGCCAGCGCGCCCGCAACAGGTCGCGCCTCTCGGGATATTTCTCGTCATGATAGACCGCGTCGAGCACGCGGTCGGTGCGGAAACTGCGGAAATCCTTCCGCAGCTCGCACCACGCCGCCAGGATGCGCACCGCCTCGTGATAGCCGACCGCGATCGGCCAGATCGTGCGTTCGGTGTCGCGGCCACGTTCATCGCGATAGTTGAGCGTGATCTTCTTGCCGTCGTGGATCTGCGCGCGTGTCCGCACCATGTCGATGCGGTCGGGTTCTCGGTTCCACGCCGAACGCGCGCGGCTTGCGGGTTCGAGCACGAACGGCCGCAACCGCTCCGGCACGGTATCGGCGATCTTGGCCATCAGATCCTGTGCGGCGCGCGCCAGCGCCGGATCGGCGTGGCCCGTGACCCAGCTCGCGCCGAGCACGCAGGCCTCGATCTCGTCGGGTGTCAGCATCAAGGGCGGCAGGTCGAATCCCTTCTCCAGGATATAGCCCATGCCGGCTTCGCCGCGAATCGGCACGCGCTGCTCGATCAGGGTCGCGATGTCGCGATAGATCGTGCGCTTGGATGTCTCGAGCTCGGCGGCGATCGCGTCCGCGGTCAGCGGTTTGCGGGTGCGCCGAAGCACCTGGATGATCTGAAACAGCCGGTCGGCGCGTCTCATAGTCGGTCTCTTTGGCTGGCTAGTTCCGGGCCGTCGATTTTCTCAAGGTCCGCCTCGCCGCTGCTGACAGGATGTTGGCAGCAGGGGGTGGTTATAACGGGACAACATCTCAACTGAAGGGAATTTGTCCATGCTGAATCGTCTTGATACGGGCGGCTTCGATAGCCGTCTTGAAAGGTTCAGGCGAGCCCAAACCTTTGCGTTGGAACAGCTCGTCACGATCCACACCGTCTCCTCCGATCTCCGTTGGGCGCTGATCGAACTGGCCCTGCGTTCGATCGCGGCCCTGTTCACGGCCATCGGAAAGCATCTGGTTTTCCGGGGCCGCCGCCTCGTGAAACGGGTTCGTTTGGCGACCCATTTTACCCCTGCTGACACCATGGTGGCAGCAGGGGGCCGCTAGGCTCGGCATCGTTTTTTGGAAATTGGGAGGCTTCATATGATCATTCTCCATGGCTTCGGTCCGGGGTTCGGCTTGCCGGAAATCAGCCCGTTCGTGACCAAGACCGAGGTCCAATTGAAAATGGCCGGGCTTGCCTATTGCAAGGAGAAGGCGATGCCGCCGAGTTCGCCCAAGGGGCAGTTGCCCTATATCCGTGACGAAGCGGAGACCATCGCCGATTCCACTTTCATCCGCGCGCATATCGAAGGCAAATACGGCTTCGACTTCGATGCGCCCTTGAGCTTGCAGGCGCGCGCGCAGGCCTGGGCCTTCGAACGGATGATCGAGCACCATGTCTATTGGGCTTTGGTCGGCGCACGCTGGGTCGATGAAACCAATTTTGCCAAGGGGCCGGCACATTTCTTCGACGGCGCGCCGGAACACATGCGCGAGAAACTACGTGAGGATGCTCAATTCCGGGTCGCCGAGAATTATCTCCTGTCTGGCCTTGGCCGCCATGCGCCCGACGACGACATCGACCTCGCCATCCGATCGCTGTTCGCACTTTCCGTGCAGCTCGGCGACAAGCCGTATTTGATGGGCGATACGCCGTGCGGCACGGATGCCACCGCGTTCGGGGCGCTTGCGGGAATCCTGACCCCGTTTTTCGATTCGCCGCTACGCGCGCGGACCGAGAAATTCAGCAATCTCACCGACTATGTCGACCGGATGATGGGGCAATATTATCCAGAATTCGCCTGGTCGCCCGTGCGCGAAGCGGCCTGAGATCAGTTCGCCTAAGATGATGTCGCAGGCTGCGGCTGGCGCTTCAATGCAGCCAGCTCCGCTTCGAGCTCCGCGATCCGTGCGTCGCGTGCGGCGAGTGCCGCAGCGACATCGGCGGCATCGAATTTCTGCGGGATGTGCTGCGGACAGTTGGTGTCCCAAGCCGATATCTTGAACAGGATCACCTGCTCGGGACGCGCCCTGTAATCCTTGGGCGTCAGTGATTGTGTCAGCGCCGGGTCGTCGTCGACCACGCGCGCTTCTCCCCAGAGCTTGACGCGTCTGCGATGCGCGTAATCCATCAGGAAAATATACGCCTTCGGATTTTCCGACAAATTGCCTTGGGTGATGTACTGCCGGTTGCCGCTGAAGTCGGCGAACGCGATGGTGCTGGCGTCCAGGACCTTGATGAATCCCTTCGGTCCGCCGCGGTGCTGGATATAGGGCTGGCCGTCGGCAGACGCGGTCGCGAGATAGAAGCTGTTGGTGTTGGCCAGGAAGGCTGCCAGATTCTCGTCGATCTCGGTGCGCCAACCGCGCCGTTCGACCTGGGCATAGGCCTCGCGCGAACCTTTGCGCGCCTGGATCGCCTTCACCGCCGGCGTGAAGGCGACGTCGCTCGGATAGATCTGAGTGTCTGACATTTGAACCTCCCGGCGTGGAGCGCCAAAGCGTCGTTTCACCGGACAAAATGGGATGGTTCCCTCAGTTGAACAATCAAGGCGATTGACACTTCACTGTTGCGGTTTATGCAATAATGCGATGGACCGCATTGATGCTATGCAGGCCTTCGTCGCCGTGGCCGATCTGCAGGGGTTTGCGCCTGCGGCTCGAAAGCTCGGGCTGTCGCCGTCGGCCGTGACCCGGCTGATCGCCGCGCTGGAGGAGCGGCTTGGTGCGCGGCTGTTGCAGCGGACCACGCGGTCCGTGACCCTGACCGATGCGGGCTCGCGCTATCTGGAGCGCGCCCGCCGCATCCTTGCCGATCTCGAAGAGGCCGAGGAGGCCGTCGAGGGCGAGCGCACACGCCCGGCCGGGCGATTGGTGATCTCGGCGCCGGCCGGTTTCGGCCGCCTGCATGTCAGTCCCATGGTGACGGCCTATCTGAAGCGCTATCCCGACGTCGGCGTCGACCTCAGGCTGTCCGACCGCATGATCAATCTGGTGGAGGAGGGCGTCGATCTCGCCGTCAGGATCGGGCATCTGCCGGATTCGACGCTTGTCGCCCGCCATGTCGGCGAGATGCGGCGCATCGTGGTGGCGTCGAAGGCATATCTGAGCGCCCGCGGCGAACCGATGCGGCCCTCGGAGATATCAGCGCATGACACCATTCAGTTCGGCGCCATGTCGGCGGCGCCGGATTGGCGCTTCGTCGAGGAAGGGCAGGAGGTCCGCGTCTCGCCGAGTCCGCGCTTCTCATCGAACAACGCCGATGCCGCGATTCAATACGCCGAAGCCGGCGGCGGGCTGACGCGGGTGCTCGCCTATCAGGCGGCTGCCTCGCTGAAGGCAGGGCGGCTCAGGATCGTGCTGGCGAAATTCGAGCAGCCGCCGCTGCCGATCCACATCGTCTATCCGACCTCGCGCCTGCTCTCGGCCAAGGTGCGCACCTTCGTCGATCTGGTGACTGAGACAGCCGACTGGCGGTTTGGGTAACGGCTCGTGCGCACCCCGCCGTCATGCCCGGGACAAGCCCGGCCATGACGGTGCAAGGCGCAGCATCACCCACTCACCGGAGCGCCATCGCGTTTCGGCATCACCCGGAACGTCCCACTCGCCCGCGCGATGATGACGTCGTCCGCCTTCACCAGGCTCTGCGTGAAGCAGATCGTGCTCCCGGTCTTGATCACGTCGGTCTCGACCGCGAGCCACTGCCCGATCCCCGCGGTGCCAATGAAATCGACCGCAAGCGAGACCGTCACCAGCGAAGATGTCCAGCCCATCACTTGGGCGCAGCTATAGCCCATCGCGTTGTCGGCGAGTGCAGCGATCAATCCACCATGGATCAGACCGCGCGAGTTGGTGTGCGCCCTTGCGAGCCTGAGCCCCATGATCACTGCCCTGTCGGTGCGCTTCGAATAAAGCGGCTCCCAGGGATCGGTGAGCGGGCTCTTGCGGAAGTGAGGCTCAAAGCCTTCCGGAATGTCGGCAATGACGGAAGTATCGGTGCTCATGGTCGGCCCGTATGTCTGATGATCTCGGCGCCATTGAACGCGATGTCGATGACAGTTTCACCGCATACAAAGTTTTAAACGGCATCTGCGCGGATGTTTGAAATGCTCCGTCGTCATTGCGAGCGAAGCGAAGCAATCCATTTCTCCCCGCGTGGGCGCATGGATTGCTTCGTCGCTACGCTCCTCGCAATGACGGCGTAGCCTGTCGGGTGGGCAAAGCGAAGCATGCCCACCATCGCGAGCGGAGTGCTGATGGTGCGCACGCTACGCTTTGCCCACCCTACGATTCTACAACGGCAGGCCGACGTAATTCTCCGACAGCGACGTCGATGCCGCCTTGGAGCTGACGAGATAGTCCAGCTCGGCGAGCTGGATACGTGCACCGAATTCGCCCTGATCGGGGAATTTGTGCAGCATCGAGGTCATCCACCAGGAGAAGCGCACCGCTTTCCAGACCCGCGCCAGCGCTCTGGCGGAATAGCCATCGATGCCAGCGGAAGATCTCTCGTCGTAATATTCACGTAAGCCTTGCGACAGGTAGTGCACGTCGCTGGCGGCGAGGTTCAGTCCCTTGGCGCCGGTCGGCGGCACGATATGCGAGGCGTCGCCGGCCAGGAACATCCGGCCGAAGCGCATCGGCTCGGCGACGAAGCTGCGCAGCGGCGCGATGCTCTTTTCGATCGAGGGGCCGGTGACGAGTTCGTCCGCCGCCTTCTGGTCGAGCCGCCGCTTCAGCTCGTCCCAGAACCGCTCGTCGGACCATTGGTCGATACGGTCGTCGAGCGGACACTGCACGTAATAGCGGCTGCGGTGCATCGAGCGCATCGTGCACAGCGCAAAGCCGCGGTCATGGTTGTTGTAGATCAGCTCATGCGAAACCGGAGGGGTCTCCGAGAGGATGCCGAGCCAGCCGAACGGATACACCCGCTCATACGTCTTGATGGCGGAAGCCGGCACGCTGGCGCGGCTGACGCCGTGGAAACCGTCGCAGCCTGCGATGAAGTCGCAGATGATCTCGCCTGCTTTGCCATTCTTCACGTAAGAGACGCGCGGATGGTCGGTGTCGAAATCATGCGGCTGGACATCGGCGGCCTGATAGATGGTGGTGAGCCCGGCCTTCTGCCGCGCGTTCATGAGGTCGAGCGTCACCTCGGTCTGTCCGTAGATCATGACCGTCTTGCCCGTCGCCGCGTGCATGTCGATGCGATGCCGGTCGCCGCCGAAGGCGAGTTCCAATCCGTGATGAATCAGCCCCTCGCGATGGGCGCGCTCGCCTGCGCCGACTTGGTCGAGCAGGCCGACCGTGCCCTCTTCCAGCAAGCCGGCGCGGATCCGTCCCAGCACATAGTCCGGCGTCTGCCGTTCCAGGATCACATTGTCGATGCCATGGGCGTGAAGTAGTTGCCCAAGCAACAATCCTGCCGGACCTGCGCCTATAATTGCTACCTTTGACCGCAATTTTTGCTCCTCCCGATACCGTAGGCCACAGCTTATACCCGCTGGCCGGCCGCTGTCGTCAGCTTGCAATGGTGATTATATCATATAACAATAATCGCAAAGGGCCACCAAAGGCCCGCAAAGAGGGAGAGGATGCCGATGAGGAAGACGGTTCTGGCGTTGCTGCTGGCCGCCAGCGTGACGCCTGCGTTCGGGCAGGAGAAGACGTTCGACCTGAAGATCTCGCATTGGGTGCCGGCCTCCCATCCGCTGCAAAAGTCGCTGGAGGACTGGGCCGCGGCGGTGGAAAAGGATTCCGGCGGCACCATCAAGGGCAAGGTGTTCCCGGCTCAGCAGCTCGGCAAGGCTTTCGACCATTACGACATGGCGCGCGACGGCATCGCCGATGTCACCTATGTCAATCCGGGCTACCAGCCCGGCCGCTTCCCGATCGTCGGCGCCGGCGAATTGCCGTTCCTGATCTCGGACGCCAAGGGCGGCTCGATGGGACTGGATGCCTGGTACCGCAAATATGCCGAGAAGGAGATGAAGGACGTCAAATATTGTCTGGCCTTCGTCCATTCGCCGTCTTCGTTCCATTCGCGCACCAAGAAGATCGTCGTGCCCGAGGATGTCAAAGGCCTGAAGATCCGCCCAGCCCATGCCACCATGGCCAATTTCGTCACCTCGCTCGGTGGCACCAATGTGCAGTCCTCAGCGCCTGAAGTGCGCGACATCATCGAGCGCGGCGTTGCCGACGGCGTCACCTTTCCCTGGGGCTCGCTGGTGCTGTTCGGCATCGACAAGGTGACGAAGTACGACATGGAGGCGCCGCTCTATGTCACGACCTTCGTGTTCGTCATCAACAAGGACAAGTACAACGCGATGTCCGACCGCCAGAAGGCCGCCATCGACAAGAATTGCTCGACCGAGATGGCGGGCATCGTCGGCGAGCACTGGGGTAAGTTCGAGGACGCCGGCATCGACAAGGTGAAGGCCGAGTCCGGCCACGAGGTCTACAAGCTGACGCCGGAACAGACCGCGCTGTGGAAGAAGGCGGCCGAGCCACTGGTCAAGACCTGGGCCGACGGCGTCAAGAAGGCCGGCGTCGATGCGGACGCTGCGATGGCCGACCTGAAGGCGTCACTCGCGAAGTACAATGCGCTCGCGCAGTAGTGCCTCATGAATCCGATGAGATCGGATTGTGCTGGTGCTGCATCGGCGGTGCCCCACCTCTCCCCTGGGAGAGGTCGGATTGCATCGCAGATGCGATCCGGGTGAGGGGTTCCGCTCCCTCGTGGGACCTGATCCCCCTCACCCGGCGCTTCGCGCCGACCTCTCCCCGATGGGGAGAGGTGAACCATGCTGCGAGACGGCCTCGATCAAGTGATCGTACGCAATAGGACACCGAGCACATGAAACGCGCTTACATGGACCGTTTCATCGACACGATCGAATGGATCGCGGCCGGATTTGTCGGCATCGTCGCCGCCAATATCTTCCTTGCGGTGCTCCTGCGAAACACGCTGAACTACGCGATTCCCGATTCCTTCGACATCGGGCGGATGCTGCTCGGCATCCTCATTTTCTGGGGCATCGCCGCGACGTCCTATCGCGGCACCCACATCACCGTCGACCTGGTCTGGGCCAATGTCGGGCCGAGATACCAACGTGTCATCGACGTGTTCGCGACGCTGGTGCTGCTGTTCGTGGTCTCCGTGCAGACCTGGACGTTGTTCGACAAGGTGCGCGGCACCTACAACGACAATGTCCTGACCTTCGACCTGCACATGCCGACTTGGCCGTTCTTTGCGCTCGCCTGGATCGGCGACGTCTCCGCCGTGCTTTTGATCGCGATCCGCACTTATCGGCTGATCTTCCACCCCGAGGAGATGCACGATCCCAAGATCAAGGCGACGGAGTAAGCGCCGATGAGTACCGACGCCGTCGCCATCATCGGCTTTGTCGCGCTGTTCGCGCTGATGTTGCTCCGCGTGCCCGTGGGCATGGCGATGGGCCTCGTCGGTGTCTGCGGTTTCAGCTATCTGGTCGGCGCCACGCCGGCGCTGAAACTGGTCGGCCAGACCTCGATGCGCACGGTGACCGACTACACTTTCGGCGTGATCCCGATGTTCCTCCTGATGGGGACCTTCGTCAGCAATTCCGGCATGAGCCGCGAATTGTTCCGAGCCGCCAATGGCTTTGTCGGCCATCTTCGCGGCGGGCTCGGCATCGCCACCGTCGCCGCTTGCGGCGGCTTCGCCGCGATCTGCGGCTCCTCGGTCGCGACCGCCGCGACGTTCTCGGCCGTGGCCTATCCGGAGATGCGCCGCTTCGGCTATCCGCAATCCTTTGCCACCGGCGTGATCGCGGCGGGCGGCACGCTGGGCGCGATGCTGCCGCCGTCGACCGTGCTCGCGGTCTACGGCATCATCACCGAGCAGGACATCGGGAAACTCTTCATCGCCGGCATTATCCCGGGCCTGCTCGCGATGACCATGTATATGATCACCATCGCGCTGATCGGCCATGTCAGGCCCGGCTTCCTGCCGACGGGGAAGCGGATTTCCTGGCGCGAGCGCTTTGCCGGCCTGCGCGACATCTGGGCGCCGGTGCTGCTCTTCATCTTTGTCATCGGCGGCCTCTACGGCCTGCCATTCCTGCCGCGCTTCACGCCGACGGAGGCCGGCGGCGTCGGCGCCACCGGCGCATTCCTGATCGGCATTCTCACCGGACGGTTGGACAAGGAGAAGATCCTTAATTCGTTGCTGCAGGCGACGCGCACGGCGGCCGCGGTGTTCACCGTGCTGATCGGCGCGCTGATCTTCGGCTATTTCCTGACGGTGACGCAGACCCCGCAAAAGGTCACCGAATTCCTCACCGGCCTCGGGCTCGGCAGCTACGGCATCCTCGCCGTCATCATGGTGATGTATCTCGTGCTCGGCTGCCTGATGGACGCCATGGCGATGATCATCCTGACCGTGCCGATCATCTTCCCGGTCATCATGCATCTCGGCTTCGATCCGATCTGGTTCGGCGTCATCATCGTGATGACGGTCGAGCTCGGCCTGATCCACCCGCCTGTCGGCATGAACGTGTTCGTGATCAAGAGCGTGGTGAAGGACGTGTCTTTTTCCACGATCTTCAAGGGCGTGATCCCCTTCGTCGTCACCGACCTGATCCGCCTCGTGATCCTGATCGCCTTCCCGCTGCTCGCGACGTGGTTGCCGCAGCGGATGATGGCGAATTAGCGATCTCTCCATTCGTCATGGCCGGGCTTGTCCCGGCCATCCACGTTCTTCGTTGCCGCCAAGACGTGGATGCCCGGGACATCTGCGCGAAGACGCGCTTCGCGCTTTTGCCCGGGCATGACGGAGAATGTGGCGCTGGCGATCAACAGCGCATCACTCTCCCTCGTCGCTCGCGAGCACACCCTTCACCGCCCTCGCCCAACCCGCCAGCTTCCGCTCCCGCGTCGCCTGGCTCATCGCCGGCTTGAAGCGGTGTTCGAGCCGCCAATTGTCGGCGAATTTGGTCGGCTCGGGATAGACGCCCGCCTGCAGGCCGGCGAGATAGGCGGCGCCCAGCGCCGTGGTCTCCTGGATCATCGGCCGATCGACCGGGGCGTCGAGCAGATCGGCCAATCGCTGCATGGTCCAGTCGGAAGCGGTCATGCCGCCGTCGACGCGGAGCACGATGTTGGCCGCGGTTGCGTCAGGCCAGTCGGCGCGCATCGCGGCCCAGAGGTCGTAGGTCTGGTAGCAGACGCTTTCCAGCGCGGCATGCGCGAGCTCGGCTGGCCCGGTGTTGCGGGTGAGGCCGAACAGCGCGCCGCGCACGCGTGGATTCCAGTAGGGCGCGCCCATGCCGACAAAGGCCGGCACCAGATAGACGCTCTGCATCGAGTCGGATTTGTCGGCGAGCGGCCCGGTCTCGGCGGCCTGCTTGATGATACCGAGCCCGTCGCGCAGCCATTGCACTGCGCTTCCGGCGACGAAGATCGAGCCTTCCAGCGCGTAGGTGCGTTTGCCGCCGAGCTGGTAGGCGATCGTGGTCAGCAGCTTGTTCTTCGACTTCACCGGCGTGGTGCCGGTGTTGAGCAGTGCAAAGCAGCCGGTGCCATAGGTCGACTTGATCATGCCGGGCTCGAAACAGGCCTGCCCGATGGTCGCAGCTTGCTGGTCGCCGGCGATGCCTGCGATGGCGATGCTGCCGCCGAACAGGTCGGGCACGCTGTCGCCGAATTTCGCCGACGAGTCCTTCACCTCTGGCAGCATCGAGCGGGGCACGCCGAGGATTTTCAAGAGCTCGTCGTCCCATTCGCCGGTGTGGATGTTGAACAGCAGGGTGCGCGAGGCGTTGGTGGCGTCGGTCGCGTGCACCTTGCCGCCGGTGAGCCGCCAGAGCAGATAGCAATCGACGGTGCCGAACAGCAGTTCGCCGCGCTCGGCGCGCTCTCGCGCGCCGGGCACGCCGTCGAGGATCCAGGCGACTTTTGTCCCCGAGAAATAAGGGTCGATGATCAATCCGGTCTTGGCCGAGATCACGGGCTCATGGCCATCTGCTTTCAATCGGGCGCAGAAATCCGCGGTGCGACGGTCCTGCCAGACGATGGCGCGGTGCACGGCCTGGCCTGTCGCGCGGTCCCACACGACAGTGGTCTCGCGCTGGTTGGTGATGCCGATCGCGGCGATGTCCTTCGCTGTTAGACCGGCCTTCTCCAGCGCATTGCGGCAGGTGGCGATGGTCGAGGTCCAGATGTCCTCCGGCTCATGCTCGACCCAGCCGGAGGCCGGGAAATGCTGCGGGAACTCCTGCTGCGCCACTGCCGCGATGGAAATATCGCTGCGGAACACAATGGCGCGCGAGGACGTGGTGCCCTGATCGATGGCCAGCACAAAGGACATGGCGCTCCTTCCCGGAGGTGATGGTTTGCGCCAAGGGAGCGGATTGGCGCGGGAAGGTCAATATCTCAGCTCGGGCCGGCTGCTTAACCTCGCCCCGCTCTTGCGGGGAGAGGTCGGCGCGCCAGCGCCGGGTGAGGGGACGCGCCGCATTCACGGTGTTCGGAGTGCGTGGAGGCAGCCCCTCACCCCAGCCCTCTCCCCGCAAGAGCGGGGCGAGGGAGATTGACTACACCGCTGCCGTGGTGACGCCGCCGTCGATGACAATGGTCTGGCCGGTCATGAAGGTGGAGGCGTCGGAGGCGAGGTAGGCGACCGCGCCGGCGATCTCGTCGGGTTCGCCGATGCGACGGAGCGGGGTGGTGGCGGTGCGCCGTTTCAAAAGCTCCGCGTCTTCCCAGAGCGCGCGGGCGAAATCGGTCTTGACCAGCCCCGGCGCGACGCAATTGACGCGCACGCCTTTCGGTCCCCATTCGCCGGCCAGGCTGCGGCAGAGCGCGAAGTCGGCCGCCTTCGAGATGCCGTAGGCGCCGATCACGGTCGAGCCGCGCAATCCGCCGATGGACGAGATGATTACGACCGAGCCAGTGCCGCGTTCGGCCATCTGCGGGATTGCCAGCGCGCAGAGCCAGATGTTGCTCTTGACGTTGGAGCCCATGATCTTGTCGAACGCCTCGTCTTTGATGTCGAGCAGCGGGCCGTAATACGGGTTCACCGCGGCGTTGCAGACCAGGATGTCGATCTTGCCGTAATGTTTGGTTGCGCCGGAGATCAGCGCCTCCACCTCCTCGCGGCGCGAGATGTTGCAGGGGATCACATGCGCATCGCCGCCGGCCGCATTGATGCCGTCAGCCACTTCCTGGCAGGCGTCCGCCTTGCGCGAGGAGATCACCACCTTGGCGCCGAGCTTTGCCAGCAGTTCGGCGGAAGAACGGCCGATGCCGCGGCTCGACCCGGTGATGACGGCGACTTTTCCGGTGAGATCGAATGGGGTGTTCTTCATTGTTATGTTATTCCCTCTTCTGTTTTGTTCGCATTTTCCCACACCGTCATGGCCGGGCTTGACCCGGCCATCCACGCTGTTCCTTCGCCGCCAAGACGTCGTGCCCGGGACAAGCCCGGGCATGACGACCATTATGCGGCTTACGGGCTCGCAATGGCGAGCAGCTAAATCAACCCGCCCGCGTCTGCGACGCGGCGCAGGTGATACTCGGTGTCGCCAAAGGTGTTCTCGATCATGGTCAGGCGCTTGAAGTAGTGGCCGATCTTGGCCTCCATCGTCATGCCGATGCCGCCATGGAGCTGGATCGACTGCTGGCCGACGAACTTCAGCGACTTGCCGATCTGCACCTTGGCCGCCGCGATTGCGCTCGCGCGCTCCTTGGCATCCTCGAAGTCGCCAGCCATGGTCGCGAACATCGACATCGAGCGGGCCTGCTCGGCCGCGACGAACATGTCGGAGGCGCGGTGCTGCAGGCTCTGGAACGAACCGATCGCGACGCCGAACTGCTTGCGCGTCTTGATGTACTCGACGGTCTCCTTGAGCGATTCATCCATCGCGCCGACCGCCTCTGCGCACAGCGCGACGCGGGCTTCGTCGACCACGCGCTCGATCAGATCAAGCGCATCCTCGGGATTGCCGATCGCGGCATCGCTGCCGACTTCGACGCCGGTGAAGCTGATGTCGGCGGCGTGCAGGCCGTCCTGGGTCGGATAGCCCTTCTTGCTGATGCCCTTGGCATCGGCGGGCACCAGGAACACGCCGATGCCGCTTCTGTCGCGCCGCTCGCCCTTGGTGCGCGCGGTCACGATCAGCGTGTCGGCGTTCTCGCCATTGAGGACGACGAACTTCTCGCCGTCGATCACCCAGCCGGCGCCCTTCTTCTTCGCCGTCGTGGTGACGTCGAACAGGTCATAACGCGAGTTCTTCTCGAGCTGCGCGAACGCGAGCGTCTTGCTGCCGTCGATGATGCCGGGAATGTGCGCGGCCTTCTGCTCGGCCGAGCCGCCATGGCGCAGGAAGCCGCCGCCGATCACCACGGTCGCCAGATAAGGCTCGAGCACGAGCGCTTTGCCGAGCGCTTCCATCACGATCATGGTCTCGACGCCGCCGGCGCCGAACCCGCCGTCGGCCTCAGTGAAGGGCAGGCCGAGCAGGCCCTGCTCGGCGAGCTTGCTCCAGACGGCTTTGCTCCAGCCGCCCTTCTCCTTCATGTATTTCTTGCGCTGCTCGAAATCGTAGGAATCCGTCAGCAGGCCGTCGATGCTTTCCTTGAGAAGCCGCTGCTCCTCGGACAAATCAAAATCCATGTTCTTGCTCTCTCAGGATTATCGGAAATTCTCCGTCATGCTCGGGCTTGTCCCGGGCATCCACGCTCTTGCTGTGCCTGCGTCACTGCGTGGATGGCCGGGTCGAACCCGGCCATGACGACAGCGTGCGTGGCGCAGCAGCCGTCAACTCAAAGCCCCAGCACCGCCTTGGCGATGATGTTGCGCTGGATCTCGTTGGAGCCGCCGTAGATCGAGACCTTGCGATTGTTGAAGTAGCTCGGCGCGATCTGGGCGGTCCAATCCATGGCCTCGTTCGAGCCGTCGTCGCCATGCACATCATAGGGCGCGGCAAACGGGCCGATCACTTCCATCAGAAGTTCCGTCGTGGTCTGCTGGATCTCCGAGCCCTTGATCTTGAGCACCGACGAAGCCGGGTTGGGCTTGCCCTTGCCATGCTTGCCTTCGTCGGCGACGACGCGGAGCTGTGTCAGCTCCAGGGCCTTCAGCTCGATCTCGCAGGCTGACAGTCTCTCGCGGAACGCGGGATCCTGGATCACCGGCCGGCCGCCGGATTCGACCTTGGAGGCGAGCTCCTTGATGCGGCGCAGCCGCTCCTTGGAGACGCCGACCCGCGCAATGCCGGTGCGCTCGTTGCCGAGCAGGAACTTGGCGTAGTCCCAGCCCTTGTTCTCCTCGCCGATCAGGTTCTCGATCGGGACCTCGACATTGTCGAAGAACACTTCGTTGACCTCACGGCCGCCGTCGATGGTCTGGATCGGCCGAACCGTGACCCCCTTCGACTTCATGCTGAACACGATGAAGGAGATGCCCATCTGCTTCTTGGCACTGGGATCGGTGCGGCACAGGCAGAAGATCATGTCGGCATGCTGCGCCAGCGTGGTCCAGGTCTTCTGGCCGTTGATGATCCACTTGTCGCCTTTGCGCTCGGCCTTGGTGCGGAGCGAGGCGAGGTCCGAGCCCGAGCCCGGCTCCGAGAAGCCCTGGCACCACCAGTCGTCGACATTGGCGATGCGCGGCAAATACTGCTTCTTCTGCGCCTCGTTGCCGAACGTGTAGATGACAGGGCCGACCATGCTGACGCCGAAGGCGAGCGGCTGCGGCGCCGGATAGGACTGCAGTTCCTCGTTGAAGATGTAGTGCTGCACGGAGGTCCAGCCGGTGCCGCCATATTCCTTCGGCCAGTGCGATACGCCCCAACCCTTCTTGTTCAGGATGCGCCACCAGGTCACCATCTCATCCTTGGAGAGATGGCGGCCCTCCTGCATCTTCCTCCGCGTGTCCGGCGGCACATTGTCCCTGAAGAACGCCCGCACTTCCTCGCGAAACGCCACTTCTTCCTTGGTGAAAGCGAGATCCATCGGATCCTCCTTGTGAGCAAATGAACTATTTCTGCTTTGTGTTTCTCGTTCGTCGTCCCCGCGAAGGCGGGGACCCATAACCCGCGGCCTTCGTAGTGGACTTAAGCTATCTACCAGCGAGGCCCCAAAGCGAGATCACGCGGTATGGGTCCCGGACTTCGCCGGGACGACAGGCTTAGTGCACCACCTCGAACAAACCGGCCGCGCCCATGCCGCCGCCGACGCACATGGTGACGACCGCATATTTTGCCTTGCGGCGGCGGCCTTCGATCAGGGCGTGGCCGGTGAGCCGCGCGCCCGACATGCCGTAGGGATGGCCGACCGCGATCGCGCCGCCATTGACGTTGAGCTTATCGGGATCGATGCCGAGCTTGTCGCGGCAATAGAGCACCTGCACCGCGAAGGCTTCGTTGAGCTCCCAGAGGTCGATGTCCTCGACCTTCAGGCCATGGCGCTTGAGCAGGCGCGGCACGGCGAAGACCGGCCCGATTCCCATCTCGTCGGGCTCGCAGCCGGCGGAAACGAAACCGCGGAAGATGCCGAGCGGCTTCAGGCCGCGCCTGGCCGCTTCCTTGTCGCTCATGATCACGGTTGCGCTGGCGCCGTCGGAAAGCTGGCTGGCATTACCGGCGGTGATGGTGAAACCTTCGCCGCGCACCGGCTTCAGGCCGGCAAGGCCTTCGGCCGTAGTGTCGGGCCGCGGGCCCTCATCCTGCGACAGCGTCACCTCCTTGAACGAGACCGCGCCGGTCGCCTTGTCGGTCACCGCCATCTGGGTGGTGATCGGTGCCAGCTCGTCCTTGAACTTGCCGCCCTGCTGGGCGGCCGCGGTGCGGCGCTGGCTCTCGAGCGAATATTCGTCCTGCTTTTCGCGCGAGATGTTGTAGCGCTTGGCGACCACTTCGGCGGTGTCGATCATGGGCATGTAGACCTCGCCCTTGATCTTCAACAGCGCCGGGTCCTGGGCGTGAAACGTATTGATCTTGTCGTTCTGCACCAGGCTGATCGATTCACCGCCGCCGCCGACCGCGATCTCGACGCCGTCGAACAGCACCGAGCGCGCGGCAAGCGCAATCGCCTGCAGGCCCGAGGCGCATTGCCGGTCGATGGTGGTGCCGGCGACAGTCACCGGAAGGCCGGCGCGGAGCAGCGCCTTGCGCGCGATGTTGCCGCCGGTTGAGCCCTGCTGCAGGGCGGCGCCCATCACGACGTCCTCGATCTCCTTTGGATCGACCTTGGCGCGGGCGACCGCCTCGCCGATGGCGTGTCCGAGCAGGGTCGCGCCTTCGGTGACGTTGAGCGCACCGCGATAGGCCTTGCCGATCGGCGTGCGGGCGGTAGAGACGATAACGGCGTCGGTCATGAACGACCTCCTGTTGCGTTTTCTGGTTGTTGTTTCGCAGCGCCAGCCGGGGCGGCCCGCTGCTGGCGCAATTCGTGGCGGGAAAGTTTTCCGACCGACGTTCGCGGCAATTCCTCGACGAATTCGAGTGCGGCCGGCAGTTCATGCTTGCCGAGCTTGCCGGTGAGAAAGACGCGCAGATCGTCGATCGTGAATGGCGCGGCGCCATCGCGCAGCTTGATGAAGGCTTTCGCAGCCTCGCCCCGGTAGTCGTCGGGGATGCCGATCACGATCACTTCGTGCACTGACGGATGCGTATAGATCGCCTGCTCGATCATCTGCGGATAGACATTGAAGCCGCCGGAGATGATCATGTCCTTCTTGCGGTCGACCAGATAGAAATAGCCGTCCGCGTCCATGTAGCCGATGTCGCCGGTGAGGAAGCGGTCGCCGACAAACGCTTCGGCGGTTTCCTTGGGCCGGTTCCAGTAACCCTTTGTCACATTCGGGCCGCGAATGCGGATTTCGCCGACTTCGCCGACGGGCAGGACCTGTTTGGGGTCATCCAGCGAGACCACATCGAGCTCGATGCCCGGCAGCATCAGGCCGATCGAGCCCGGCTTGTCCGGCCCTTCCTTGACGTGGCCGGTGCCCGGCGAGCAGGTCTCGGTCATGCCCCAGCCGCTGCGCAGCTTCATGCCGACCCGGCGCTCGAAGATCTTGGCGACTTCCACCGGCAGCGGCGCGCCGCCGGAACCACAGCTCACCAGCGAGGACAGGTCGCGCTTGTCGAGATCGGGCAGGGCGGCGATCGCAATCCACATCGTGGGCACGCCCGGGAACACGGTGGCGCGCTTCTCCTCGATGTCGCGCATCACGGCCTGGACGTCGAAGCGTTGGTGCAGCGAGATCAGATAGCCGTGCCGGATCGAGGACAGCAGCACGACCGTCAGCGCGTAGATGTGGAACAGCGGCAGCACGCAGATCACGCGCTCGATCGCATCGCGCTCCGCGCGGGCAGCCTTGCCCCAGACCTCATAGATCGACACCGCGGCGGTCAGATTGCCGTGGCTCAGCATCGCGCCTTTCGGCAGGCCGGTGGTGCCGCCGGTATATTGCAGCAGCGCGACGTCGTCGGCGCTGACCTCAGGCCATCTGGCGGGTTTGGTCGCGCCGTCGACGAACTGGCGATAGGTGATGATGGCGGGATGGCCGGGCAACGCGGTCTGGGGCGTGCCGACCTTGCCCCAATGATCGTCCTCGCAGACGATCAGCCGGTCGAGCAGGCGCTTGTCGAGGAACTTCAGCGCGGTCGGCAGCAGCGCCGAGAGATTGCTGGTGATGAGGATGCGCGCACCGGAATCCGAGAGCTTGTGCGAGAGCGCGATCTCGCCGTCGAGCGGCGAGAGATGTACGACGCGGGCACCCGCCTTCAGCGCGCCGAAGAAGTTGATGGGATGGTCGGGCGTGTTGCCGAGGAACAACGCCACCGAGGTGTCCCTGCCGTAGCCGGCCCGCAGGAACGCGGAAGCCGCGGTTTCGACCAGCGCTTCCAGCTCCGCATAGCTGATCGGCCGGTCGCGGAATTCGATCACCGTCCGCGGGCCGTAGGCCGCCGCGGCCGTGGAGAGCAAATCAGGCAACGTGCCGCGCGCGATCGGATCGTCCCAACGCACGCCCTTCGGATAAAACTGTTCGCCGGGATGAGTCATGATGTTCACTGGGCTGTCATTCCGGGGCGCGCGAAGCGCGAACCCGGAATCCATTGGGCCACATACTCGGGCGGAGAAATGGATTCCGGGCCTGCGCCTTGCGGCGCATCCCGGAATGACACGTAGCGGAAGCCGATCATCAAGCCGCCTTCGACGGCGCGGCGAGCGAAGCAAACGTCTTGCCTTCGTCGGCAAGGCGCTTGAGCAGCGGCGCCGGCTCCAGCGAGGGATCGTTGGTCTCCTTGGCATAGAAGGAGAGGCGATCGGCGATATGCTTCAGACCCACCGTATCTGCCCAGAACATCGGGCCGCCGCGGTAGATCGGCCAGCCATAGCCATAGAGCCAGACCACGTCGATGTCGGAAGGCCGCGCCGCGATGCCTTCCTCCAGAATGCGCGCGCCCTCATTGATCATCGGGTACATCATGCGCTCGAGGATCTCGTCGTCGCTGACGACACGCTTCTTGCGGCCGAGGCGCGCCAGCGTCTCGTCGATCAGCTTCTCGACTTCCGGATCGGGCAGGGGCGCCCGCGAGCCCGCCTCATATTTGTAATAGCCCTTGCCGGTCTTCTGGCCGAAGCGGCCGGCTTCGCACAGCGCGTCCGCGATCTCCGACTTGATGCCGCGGTCCTTGCGCGAGCGCCAGCCGATGTCGAGGCCGGCGAGGTCGCCCATCGCGAACGGCCCCATCGGCATGCCGAATTTTGTGACGACAGCGTCGACCTGCTGCGGCAGCGCCCCCTCGAACAACAGCTTTTCCGCCTGCTTGCCGCGCTGGGCCAGCATGCGGTTGCCGACGAAGCCGTCGCAGACGCCGACCACGGCCGGAACCTTCGCGATCTTGCGCGCAATCGAAACCGCCGTGACCAACGCGTCGGGCGCAGTCTTCTCGGCGCGCACGATCTCGCACAGCTTCATGACGTTGGCCGGCGAGAAGAAGTGCATGCCCAGCACGTCC
Organism: Bradyrhizobium sp. Crot121; assembly: GCF_059512385.1. Classification (NCBI taxonomy): domain Bacteria; kingdom Pseudomonadati; phylum Pseudomonadota; class Alphaproteobacteria; order Hyphomicrobiales; family Nitrobacteraceae; genus Bradyrhizobium; species Bradyrhizobium sp. Crot121. The sequence goes on from NZ_JCAMOR010000025.1 coordinate 88,287, forward strand.
TGCGGCCGTTTGGTCTCCTTGGCGATCTCGTCGATGTTCAGGTAGGACGTGTTGGAGGCCAGCACGGCGCCCGGCTTGGCATATTGATCGAGCTTGCCGAACACTTCCTTCTTGACCGCCATGGTCTCGAACACCGCCTCGATGACGAGGTCAGCATCCTTGACGTTTTCCAGGCCGACCACGCCTGATATCAGCGCCATCCGCTTGGCGGGTGCATCCGCCGGGATGCCGCCGCGCGCAGCGGTCGCTTCATAGTTCTTCTGCATCACGCCGAGGCCGCGCTTGAGCTGTTCCTCACCGGTCTCGATCAGCGTCACGGGGATGCCGGCATTGGCAAACGACATCGCGATGCCGCCGCCCATGGTGCCGGCGCCGATGATGGCGACGCGCGCGACGTTGCGCGGCTTGGTGCCATCAGGCACGCCTGCGATCTTCGCGGCCTCGCGCTCGGCGAAGAAGGCGTAACGCTGCGCCTTGGACTGGTCGCTCGCGACCAGCTTCAGGAAGGTCTCGCGCTCCTTCTTCAGGCCTTCATCGAAGGGCAGGTCGATCGCGGCGCCGACCGCGTCGGCTGCGGCGAACGGCGCTTCCAGGCCGCGTGCGCGCTTGGTCAGCGCGGCGACCGCATTGGTGAAGATCGAACGGTCGGCCTTGGCCGCGGCGAGCTTGGAGTCGTCGTCGCGCAACTTGCGCAATGGGCGCTTCTCCGCCAGCACCTTGAGTGCGAAGGCTTCGCCGCCGGCGGCCGGTCCCTCGACGATCTCTTCGATCAAGCCGTTCTTCAGCGCTTCCGCGGCGCCGATCGGATCGCCGCCGACGATTATCTTGACCGCAAGCTCCGGTCCGACCGCGCGCGGCAGCCGCTGGGTGCCGCCGGCGCCGGGCAGCAGGCCGAGCTTCACTTCAGGCAGGCCGAGCCGGGCGTCCTTGGTGGCCACGCGATAGTGGCATGCCAGAGCGACTTCGAGGCCGCCGCCGAGCGCGGTGCCGTGGATCGCGGCAACGATCGGCTTCGGTGAATTCTCCATCGCCTCCAGCACCTCGTTGAGGCCGGGCGGCTTCGGCGGCTTGCCGAATTCGGTGATGTCGGCACCGGCGATGAAGGTGCGGCCGGCGCAGGTCAGCACGATCGCCTTCACTTCGGCATCGGCAATCGCGCTCTTGATGCATTCCAGGATGCCGCCGCGTACCGCGGCACTCAGCGCGTTGACCGGAGGATTGTTAACCGTGACGATGCCAATGATGTCATGCCGCTCGAGTTTTACGACTTCGCTCACGAGGCTCTCCTTGGATGCTGTGTTCTTTTGCGGTGTGTTCTTTTGCAAGGCGTTGTTGCGGTTCTTGCGTTTAGTAGCTAATTTCGCACTGCGAAATTAAATTCCACATCTTGACACGGAGGGTTATTTTGAAGCACGTCCCTTGTCAACGAGATCGACAAAGTGGCGGGGAATGAAACGTTCAGGAAAGAAGGCGGCGACCGACCGCAATTTTGTGGTCGCGCTTTCCCGTGGATTGGAAGTCCTGCGCGCATTCCGTCCCAATGACGGGCTTCTCGGCAATCAGGAGATTGCGGCCCGCACCAATTTGCCGAAGCCAACCGTTTCGCGGCTGACCTATACGTTGACCAAGCTTGGTTACCTTACACCCGTTCCGCGTTTCGAGAAGTACCAGCTCACGCCCTCTGCCATGGCGCTGGGTTATGCCGCGCTCGCCAATCTCGGCGTCCGGCATTTGTCCGAACCCTATCGCGAGGACGTGATGCGTGCGACCGGCGGTGCGGTCGCGGTCGGCGGGCGCGATCGGCTCAGCATGATCTATTTCGGGCAAAGCCGGAACGGACTGACGCTCGGCGTTCAGCTCGATGTCGGTTCGCGGATACCAATAGCGACCACCGCGATGGGACGCGCCTATATCTGGGCGCTGCCGGACGATGAGCGTACCGCTCTGCTGCGTGAGCTTCGCGACCACTATGGCAGCCGCTGGCCGAAGATGCGCGATGGCATCGAGCGTTCGGGCGAATTGGTAGCGAAGCGTGGCTTTGCAATTTCTGCTGGTGAATGGCAGGACGATGTTCACGCTGTCGGCGTGGCATTGCAGCTCAATGACGGAACCGGTCCGTATGCATTCAACTGCGGTGCGCCGGCATTCCGCTTTACGGAAGACCGGTTGCTCCACGATATTGGACCTCGCCTTGTCGCGATGGTAAGGAACATCGAGCAGGCGCTTGGTGGGGTAGCGCCGCAATCCAGAAAAGTTGAAAGCAAAAAGTCTAGATCAGGAGGGAAAGTTGCACGTGTGGCCGAGGGCATCTGACAGCCTTCTTCATTGCCGGCGCGATCGCTCGCACGGCGCTCTCCGCCCTCTCAAGCGGGCGGGCGAGACGAGATGACGCAGGCACAACTCGCGCAGGGTCATGCGCCACTGCTGGCGGTTCGCGACGTCAGCGTCGTGTTCGGCGGCATCGTCGCGTTGAACGGCGTCTCCTTCGACATGCATCAGGGCCAGATCCTGGGACTGATCGGACCGAACGGCGCTGGCAAGACGACGCTCTTCAATTGCCTCTCCCGGCTCTATCAGCCGAGCTCCGGCGACATCCTGATGGAAGGCGTGAGCATCCTCAGCCGCCCGCCGCACAAGATCGCCGAGATCGGCATCGGTCGCACCTTCCAGAACGTCGCGCTGTTTCCCAATCTCTCGGTGCTCGACAATGTCCGCGTCGGCACCCACGCGCGCACCTCCAGCGACATCATCAGCGACTCGCTCAAGCTCGCCTGGATCAGGCGCACCGAGGCTTCGGTCAACAAGAAGGTGCACGAGATCCTGGCCTATCTCGACCTCGAGGACGTCGCGCACAGCATCGTGTCGGGCCTGCCGTTCGGCACCCAGAAGCGCGTTGAACTGGCGCGCGCGCTCGCGGCCGATCCGAAGATCCTCTTGCTGGACGAGCCGGCCGGCGGCCTCAACCATGAAGAGGTCTATGTGCTCGGCGACCTCGTCCGCAAGATCCGCGACGAGCGCAAGATCACCGTGCTTCTGGTCGAGCACCACATGGGCATGGTGATGTCGACCGCCGACCATGTCGTCGCGCTCAATTTCGGCCGCAAGCTCGCCGAGGGAACCCCTAGCCAGGTCCAGGCCGATCCCGACGTCATCAAGGCCTATCTCGGGAGCAAGGACCAATGACGATGATGCTCAACGTCAAGGATCTGCGCGCCTATTACGGTCAGGTCCAGGCGCTTCACGGCCTCAGCTTTTCCCTGAACGAAGGCTCGCTCACCACGCTGCTCGGGGCCAATGGCGCCGGCAAGACCACCACGCTGCGGGCGATCTGCAACATGGTGCGCTCGACCGGCGCGATCGAATTCGAGGGCAAGCCGATCGGTAATCGTTCGACCGAGAACGTGGTCCGCCTCGGCATCGCCCATGTGCCGCAGGGCCGCGGCACCTTCACCAACATGACGGTGGAGGAGAACCTGCAGCTTGGCGCCATCACGCGCGGCGACAAGAAGAACATCGTCGCCGACATCGAGCGCATGTACGACCACTTCCCGGTGCTCAAGCAGCGCTATACCCAGCAGGCCGGCACGCTGTCGGGCGGCGAGCAGCAGATGCTCGCGGTCGCGCGCGCGCTGATGCTGCGGCCGCGGCTGATGCTGCTGGACGAGCCGTCGTTCGGCCTGGCGCCGCTGGTGGTCCGCGACCTGTTCCGCATTCTCGGCAAGATCAACCGCGAGGACAAGGTCACCATCCTGGTGGTCGAGCAGAATGCGCAGCTCGCGCTCGAGCTCGCCGACCAGGCCTATGTGATCGAAACCGGACGCATCGTGATGTCCGGCAACGCCAAGGACGTCGCCAACAACGAAGACGTCCGTAAATCCTATCTGGGTTACTGAGGGAGCGAGGACCATGGAGCTTTTTGCCAACCAAGTCCTGGCCGGCATCGCCACCGGCGCGATCTACGCCTGCATGGCGCTCGCCGTCGTGATGATCTACCAGGCGATCGACCATCTCAATTTCGCGCAGGGCGAAATGGCGATGTTCTCGACCTTCATGTCCTGGCAGATGATGCAATGGGGCGTGCCTTATTGGTGGGCCTTCATCCTCACCGTCATCCTTTCCTTCGCCGGCGGCATCCTGATCGAGCGGCTGTTGTTCAAGCCCTTGGCGAAGGCGCCGGTACTGACCAACGTCGCCGGCTTCATCGCGCTGTTTGCGATCGTCAACTCGGTCGCGGGCCTGATCTGGGATTTCACCATCAAGCAATATCCGACGCCGTTCGGCTCCTCGCCGTTCCTCGGCAGCCAGCTGATCTCGACCCACCAGGCCGGCATGGTCGGCGTCACCCTGCTGCTGCTCGCCGGCCTCTATTTCTTCTTCCAGTTCACCCGCATTGGCCTTGCGATGCGAGCGGCTGCCTCACTGCCTGAATCGGCGCGGCTGGTCGGCATCAACACGAGCTGGATGATCGCGCTCGGCTGGGGCATGGCCGCCGCCATCGGCGCGATCGCCGGCATGCTGATCGCGCCGGTGGTGTTCCTGGAGCCGAACATGATGGGCGGCGTCCTGATCTACGGTTTCGCCTCCGCGGTGCTCGGCGGCCTTAGCTCGCCGCTCGGCGCTGTGATCGGCGGCTTCCTGGTCGGCGTGTTCGAGAACCTTGCCGGCACCTACATTCCAGGCGTCGGCAACGAGCTCAAGCTGCCGATCGCGCTGGCGCTGATTATCACCGTGTTGGTCGTCAAACCGGCCGGGCTGTTTGGCCGGCCCATCGTGAAGCGAGTCTGATCATGAGCGCGGCTGAAGAAGTTGTAACCGAAGCCCCGGCCGTCGAGGCGGTTCCGAAGCGCGCCATGACGCTCGGCTACGGCACCTCGCTGGTGGTGCTGGCGGCCCTGATCCTGACGCCCCTGTTCGTCAAGAACTTCATCATCTTCCAGATGACGATGCTCCTGATCTACGGGCTCGCGGTGCTGGCGCTCAATATCCTGACCGGCGGCAGCGGGCAGTTCTCGCTCGGCCAGAGCGCGTTCTACGCCATCGGTGCCTATACCACGGCGATCCTGATGGAGCACTTCAACGTCAACTACGCGCTGACCCTGCCGGTCGCGGGCGTCGTCTGCTTCGGGGCGGGTTTCCTGTTCGGCCAGCCGGCGCTGCGCCTGTCGGGCATCTACCTCGCGCTCGCGACCTTTGCTCTGGCGCTCGCCATGCCTCAGCTCCTCAAGCTCGGCTTCCTCGAGCACTGGACCGGCGGCGTGCAAGGCCTGGTGGTGACCAAGCCGGATGCGCCATTCGGCCTGCCGCTGTCGCAAGACATGTGGCTCTATTACTTCACACTGGCGGTCTCGATCGGGATCTATGTCGCCTCGGTGAACCTGCTCCGCTCGCGCTCGGGCCGCGCCCTGATGTCGATCCGCGACAACGAGATCGCGGCCTCCGCCATGGGCGTTAACGTCGCGCTGTACAAGACGCTGGCCTTCGGCGTCAGCGCCGGCATCACCGGCATCGCCGGCGGCCTGGGCGCGATCGCGGTGCAGTTCGTGGCGCCCGACGGCTACACCATCACGCTCGCGATCTCTCTGTTCGTCGGCATGGTGGTCGGCGGCGTCGGCTGGCTGCCGGGTTCGATCGTCGGCTCCGCCTTCATCATCTTCGTGCCTAACATTGCGGAAGGCATTTCCAAGGGTCTCTCTGGCGCCGTGTTCGGCGTGCTCCTGTTCCTCGTCATCTACCTGGTGCCGCATGGCGCCCGGCAGGTCGCCCTCATTGCCCAGCAACTGGCGGCGAAACTCAAGAAGAACTGAAGAACCAAAAAAGAGACTTTAGGAGAGACGATGCCCTTCAAACTACGGACCGCCGTGCTTTCGGCGGCGGTCGTCGCTTGTGCTGCCGCTTCCGGCAGTGCCTTCGCCCAGAAGACATACGATACCGGCGCCTCCGACACGGAGATCAAGATCGGAAACATCATCCCTTATAGCGGACCTGCGTCCGCCTATGGCAGCATCGGCAAGACCGAGGCCGCCTATTTCCGGATGATCAACGATCAGGGCGGCATCAACGGCCGCAAGGTCAATTTCATCACCTATGACGACGCCTACTCGCCGCCGAAGGCGGTGGAGCAGGTGCGCAAGCTGGTCGAGAGCGACGAAGTCCTTGTCGTCTTCAACCCGCTCGGCACGCCCTCGAACACCGCGATCCAGAAATACCTCAACTCCAAGAAGATCCCGCAGCTCTTCGTCGCCACCGGCGCGACCAAGTGGAACGATCCGAAGAACTTCCCGTGGACCATAGGCTGGCAGCCGAGCTACCAGAGCGAAGCGCAGATCTACGCGAAATGGCTGATGAAGGAGAAGCCGGACGCCAAGGTCGCGATCCTCTATCAGAACGACGATTTCGGTAAGGATTACCTCAAGGGCACCAAGGACGGCCTCGGCGCCAAGGGCGCCTCGATGATCATCCTCGAGGAAAGCTACGAGATCGCCGAGCCGACGATCGATTCCCACATCGTCAAGATCAAGGCCGCCAACCCGGACGTGCTGCTGATCTATGCCACGCCGAAATTCGCCGCCCAGACCATCAAGAAGACCGCCGAACTCGGCTGGAAGCCGCTGCAGATCGTCGCCAACGTCTCGATCTCGGTCGGCAGCGTGATGCAGCCGGCGGGATTTGATAACGCCCAGGGCGTGCTCTCGGCCGCCTACGCCAAGGACGGCAGCGACTCGCAATGGAACAACGATCCCGGCATGAAGAAGTGGAATGAATTCCTCGACAAGTACATGCCGGGCGCCGACAAGACCGAAAGCGCCCTGGTTTACGGCTACGGCGCTGCACAAACCCTGGCGAAGGTGCTGGAGATGTGCGGTGACAATCTCACCCGCGCCAACGTCATGAAGCAGGCGGCGAGCCTGAAGGATTTTACGCCGGACACGCTGCTGCCCGGCGTCAAGATCAACACCAGCGCCACCGACTTTGCCCCGATCAGCCAGCTTCAGATGATGCGCTTCAAGGGACAGAAGTGGGAACTGTTCGGCGAGATCATCAGCGGCGACATTCCCGCCGACTAGGGTTGTGCAGTGCAAGAGACCAGCGCAAGGCCCCGCGGTGCAAGCCGCGGGGCTTTTTGTTGACGGACGGCGCGAGAACCGCATTCAATGCCCGCCGTGGGAGTTCCAAGAAACGCATCCACCACAGCATGATCCGGAAAAGTGGGAACCGGTTTTCCGAAAAGATCATGCTCAAACAAGAGATGAGATCATGATCCGATTCCGTCTAATCGGATCATGATCTCAAGGATGAAGGAAACGAATGACTGCCGTCCGCTTGCGATTGACTGCTCTTTCAGCCGTGCTCGTCCTGATCACCGCCAGCACCGGCGGTGCGCTCGCCCAGAAAAAGTACGATATCGGCGCCAGCGATACCGAGATCAAAATAGGCAACATCATGCCCTATAGCGGACCGGCTTCCGGCTATGGCGTGATCGGTAAGACCGAGGCGGCCTATTTCAACAAGGTCAACGCCGAGGGCGGCATCAACGGTCGCAAGATCGTTTTTCTCAGCTACGACGACGGCTACAACCCGTCGAAGACGGTGGAGCAGGCGCGCAAGCTCGTGGAGAGCGATAAAGTGCTTCTGATCTTCAACTCGCTCGGCACGGTCACCAACCTCGCGATCCAGAAATACATGAACGGCAAGGGAGTGCCGCAGCTCTTCGTCGCCTCCGGCGCCAGCAAGTGGGACCAGCCGAAAGAGTTTCCGTGGACCATGGGCTGGCAGCCGAACTACCAGAGCGAGGCGCGCATCTATGCCAAATACATCATGAAGGAGAGGCCGGACGGCAAGGTCGGCGTGCTCTATCAGAACGACGATTTCGGCAAGGACTACCTCAGAGGCTTGAGGGACGGATTCGGCGAGAAGGCGGCGATGATCGTCGCCGAAGAGAGCTACGAGACCTCAGAGCCGTCGATGGAGAGCCACATCGCCAAGCTGAAGGCCGCCGGCGTCGACGTCTTTATCAACGTCGCCATGCCGAGATTCGCAGCTCAGGCGATGAAGAACGTCGCGGAATTGAACTGGAAGCCGCTGCAGATCGTGTCCAATGTCTCCGCTTCCGTCGGCGGCGCGATGAAGCCGGCCGGCTTTGAGAATGTGCAGGGCGTCCTGTCGGCGGCCTATGCCAAGGATGGCGCCGACCCGCAATGGGACAACGATCCCGGCATGAAGCGCTTCTTCGCGTTCCTGCAGGAATATTATCCGGAAGCCGATCGGCGCGATGACGCGGCGGTCTATGGCTATGGCGCGGCGCAAACCATGGTGAAGGTGCTGCAGATGTGCGGCGACGATCTCACCCGCGCCAATATCATGAAGCAGGCCGCGAGCCTGAGGGAGTTTGCGCCCGACACGCTGCTGCCCGGCATCACCATCAACACATCGCCGACCGACTTCGCGCCCATCAAGCAACTGCAGATGATGCGCTTCAAGACAGACAAGTGGGAGTTGTTCGGCAGCATCATGAGCGGAGCGCTCGGGCATTGAGGGAGCCGCGGCGGCATCCGCCGTTTGCAGCCCCCCGCGACGCCATCGCGGGAGGCTTTTTGTTGCTGGGACCAGGTGGAAGGTATTCAATACCGGCAGGAGCCGGAAAAGTGCTGCCAAATCCAAAAAACATGAGACGTCCACCATGAGCCCAAGGAGATCCCAATGTCTGCCATCCATTTGCGGCTGGGGGCCCTTGCGGCCGCCGTCGCATTGCTGGCCGTGAGCAGCGGCCACGCGCTCGCCCAGAAGGCATACGACGTCGGCGCCACCGACACCGAGATCAAGATCGGCAACATCATGCCCTACAGCGGACCGGCCTCCGCCTATGGCGTGATCGGCAAGACGGAGGCGGCCTATTTCAACAAGATCAATGCAGAGGGCGGCATCAACGGCCGCAAGATCAACTTCATCTCCTATGACGACGCCTACTCTCCGCCGAAGACGGTGGAGCAGGCGCGCAAGCTGGTCGAGAGCGACGAGGTGCTCTTCATCTTTAATTCGCTTGGCACGCCGCCGAACTCGGCGATCCAGAAATACATGAACCAGAAGAAGGTGCCGCAGCTCTTCGTCGCCACCGGCGCCACCAAGTGGAACGATCCGAAAGATTTCCCCTGGACCATGGGCTGGCAGCCCAATTACCAGAGCGAGTCGATCATCTACGCCAGGTACATCCTGAAGAACCATCCGAATGCCAGGATCGCGGTGCTCTACCAGAACGATGATTACGGCAAGGACTACCTGAAAGGCTTCAAGGACGGCCTCGGCAGCAAGGCGGATTCGATGATCGTGATCGAGGAAAGCTACGAAGTCTCCGAGCCCTCCATCGACTCCCACATCGTCAAGCTGTGGTCGTCCGGGGCCGATGTGTTCTTCGACATCACCACGCCGAAATTCGCGGCGCAGGCGATCAAGAAAAACGCGGAGATCGGCTGGAAGCCGTTGCACTTCCTCAACAACGTCTCGTCCTCCGTGGGCAGCGTGCTCAAGCCGGCCGGCTTCGAGAACGCACAGGATATCATCTCGTCGAACTACCTGAAGGATCCGACCGATCCGCAGTGGAAGAACGATCCCGGCATGATCGCCTGGAACGAATTCCTCGATAAGTACTATCCTGAGGCCAATCGCTCCGACCTTTCGGTGATGTACGGCTACACGGTCGCGCAAGGCATGGTGCATGTGCTGAAGGCCTGCGGCGACAACCTGACTCGCGAGAACATCATGAAGCAGGCCGCCAGCATCCGCGACCTCGAGCTCGACGGGCTGTTGCCCGGCATCAAGGTGAATACGTCGCGGACCGATTTCGCGCCGCTGTCGCAACTGCAGCTCATGCAATTCAAGGGCGACACCTGGGAGCGCTTCGGCGACATCCTGAGCGGCGACGTCGGCGGCTGATCCTGATGTCATTTGCTTGAATCAGTCTATACGCGAGCTCATTCACCTCTCCCGCTTGCGGGGGAGGTCGCTGCGCCCTTGGCGCAGCGGGTGGGGGCTCTCTCCCCACGAAGAGTCCCATCGCGGAGACACCCTCACCCCAACCCTCTTCCGCAGGCGGGAGAGGGAGCGCTGTGTTCGTCGCGGATGCAATTCGGCCCGATCTCGTCGTGCTGCTGCGGCTTGCGTGCACATGGCTACTAAAGATGCAGCCCCTGTGGCTTTGCAGCAGGGGCTTTTTGTTGAGGCAATGTCGGCAAAATGGTAATCCATACGGTCAACACCAAGAGCTTTCGGATCAAGAAAGCCATGACACAGCATCAATGTCATCCAAGGGAGAGAGGCGGCATGTCCGTTATCAAAAAACTTGCGATTCTTTCGACAGCGTTCGGCTTGTTCGCGGCCACTGCCGGCACTGCTACGGCACAGAAGAAATACGACCCCGGCGGATCGGATACCGAGATCAAGGTCGGCAACATCATGCCCTACAGCGGACCGGCCTCCGCCTATGGCGTGATCGGACGCACCGAGGCCGCCTACTTCAAGAAGATCAACGACGCCGGCGGCATCAACGGCCGCAGAATCAATTTCGTCTCCTATGACGACGCCTATTCGCCACCGAAGGCGGTCGAGCAGGCGCGCAAGCTGGTCGAGAGCGACGAGGTGCTGCTCATCTTCAACTCGCTCGGCACGCCCTCGAACACCGCGATCCAGAAATACATGAACTCGAAGAAGGTGCCGCAGCTCTTCGTCGCCACCGGCGCCACCAAGTGGAACGACCCGCAGAACTTCCCGTGGACCATGGGCTGGCAGCCCAGCTACCAGAGTGAGACCCAGATCTACGCCAAGTACATCCTGAAGAACCATCCCGACGCCAAGATCGCGGTGCTCTTCCAGAACGACGACTACGGCAAGGACTATCTAAAGGGCCTGAGGGACGGGCTCGGCTCCAAGGCCGCGAGCATGATCGTGATGGAGGAGAGCTACGAGACCTCCGAGCCGTCGATCGATTCGCATCTGGTCAAGCTCAAGGCCACCGGCGCCGACATCTTCATCAATGTCACCACGCCGAAATTTGCCGCGCAGGCGATCAAGAAGAACGCCGAGATCGGCTGGAAGCCGCTGCACTTCCTCAACAACGTCTCGGCGTCCGTCGGCAGCGTGCTCAAGCCGGCCGGCTTCGAGAACGCCCAGGACATCATCTCCGCCGCCTACCTCAAGGACGCCTCCGACAAGCAGTGGGACAACGATCCCGGCATGAAGGAATTCTATGCCTTCATGGCCAAGGATTTTCCGGAAGGCGACAAGCTCGACGGCGGTACCGTGGTCGGCTACGGCGTGGCGCAGACGCTGGTTCAGGTGCTGAAGCAATGTGGCGACAACCTGACGCGCGAGAACGTCATGAAGCAGGCGGCGAGCCTGAAGGATTTCCGCACCGAAGTCCTGCTGCCCGGCATCAAGATCAACACCGGACCAAACGACTTTGCTCCGATCAGCTCGCTTCAGCTCATGAAGTTCAAGGGCGACAAGTGGGAACTGTTCGGCGACGTCATCAGCGCTGACGTCGGCGGGTAAAAGTCTCCCGCAGTTACCCAAGGTTAAGCACGCAAAGCTCCTGCGACACAGTCGCAGGGGCTTTTTGTTGCCAACATGATTTTCCGCGCTATCAATGCGATGCACCAGAATGGGAGCTTCTGCTCCGAAGGAGTCCTATGCCTATGTTGACCCGACGCCGCCTTGCAACCGCATTCCTCGGCTTTGCCGTAACCGCCACCACTGCCTCTGCCGCACTCGCGCAGAAGCAATATGACACCGGTGCGACGGACACCGAGATCAAGATCGGCAACATCGTGCCCTATAGCGGGCCGGCTTCGGCTTACGGCAGCGTCGGCAAGGCGATGGCTGCATTGTTCAAGAAGGTCAACGACGAGGGCGGCATCAACGGCCGCAAGATCAACTTCATCTCCTATGACGATGCCTATAGCCCGCCGAAGACGGTCGAGCAGGCACGCAAGCTGGTCGAAAGCGACGAGGTTCTGCTGGTGGTCGGCACGCTGGGCACCGCGCCCAACACTGCAATCCAGAAATACCTCAACAGCAAGAAAGTGCCGCAGCTCTTTGTCGCCACTGGCGCGACCAAGTGGAACGAGCCGAAGACCTTTCCCTGGACCATGGGCTGGCTGCCGAGCTACCAGAGCGAATCGCGCATCTACGCGAAATACCTGACGAAGGAGAAGCCGGGCGCCAAGGTGGCCGTGCTCTACCAGAACGACGATATGGGCAAGGACTATCTGAAGGGCCTGAAGGATGGGTTCGGCGCAGACGCCTCGCGGATCGTCCTGGAGGAGAGCTACGAGGTCTCGGAACCGACCATCGATTCGCACGTGGTGAAGATCAAATCGGCCAATCCCGACGTTCTGGTGCTTTACACCACGCCGAAGTTCGGTGCGCAGGCGATCAAGAAGCTCGGCGAGATGAGCTGGAAGCCGCTCACGATCATCTCCAACGTCAGCGCCTCGACCGCGGCCGTGATGAAGCCGGCGGGGGTTGAGAACGCGCAGGGCGTGATCTCGGCGACCTATGCCAAGGACGTTAGCGATCCCCAGTGGGCAGGCGATGCCGGCATCAAGGCGTTCGACGATCTGCTTGCGAAATATCTTCCCGAGATGAACCGCATCGACTCTTCGGCGATGACCGGTTACAACATTGCGACTACGATGGTAGAGGTGCTCCGTCGCTGCGGCGATAACCTGACCCGGGAGAACGTCATGAAGCAGGCGCAAAGCCTGAAGCAATTCGCGCAAGGCGGACTGTTACCGGGCGTGACGCTGACCACGAGCGCGACTGATTACATGCCGATCGAGCAGTTGCAATTGATGCAGTTCAAGGGTGAACGCTGGCAGTTGTTCGGCGAAGTCCTCAGCGGCGAGATCTCTGGCAACTGATGACGAACCGACGCCCTCTTCTGCGCGCGATCTTCGATGCGGCGGTAGCTGCCGCCCATCCGGACGTCGTGCTGGCGCCGCACTTCCGTCCGGTGCCGAAGGGGAGGGTGATCGTGCTTGCCGCGGGCAAGGGCGCCGCCGCCATGGCGGCGGCGGCCGAACGACACTATCTCGACGCGCTCGAGCTGGATCCGGCGCTGTTGGCGGGGATTGCAACTACCCGCCACGGCCATGGCGTGCCGACCCGCCGGATCAGGGTGGTCGAGGCTGGCCATCCCGTACCTGACGAAGCCGGGCTGAAAGCCGCCGACGATACGCTGCGGCTGGCGGCGACGGCGACCGCGGATGATCTCTTGCTGGTGTTGATCTCCGGCGGTGGCTCCGCCAATTGGATCGCGCCGGTGGACGGCGTCAGTTTTGCGCAGAAGCAGCAGGTGAACCGGGCGCTGCTCCGCTCGGGCGCGCCGATCGGCGAGATGAACATCGTGCGGAAACATCTGTCGCGCATCAAGGGCGGCCGCTTGGCGCGGGCCGGCCAGCGCGCCGAGATCGTGACGCTCGCGATATCCGACGTGCCGCATGACGATCCTTCCGCGATCGCATCCGGCCCCACGGTGGCAGATCCGACTACGCTTGCGGACGCACGCGCCATCGTCGCCAAATACAATCTAGCCATCGATGACTCCGTTCGCCGCGCGCTCGATGATCCTGGCAACGAAAGCTGCAAGCCGGGCGATCCCGCCTTTGCGCGCTCGACGTTCGAGTTGATCGCAAAGCCGAAGGCCTCGATCGAAGCCGCGGTCAAGGTTGCCCGCGAGGCCGGCTATGCGACCATCGATCTCGGCGCCGATCTCGAAGGCGAAGCGCGCGACGTCGCCGCCGCGCACGCGCAGCTCGCGCTGACGGCCCGCAGCGAGGGCAGGCGCGTCGCGATCCTGTCCGGCGGCGAACTGACCGTGACCGTGCGCGGCAATGGCCGCGGCGGCCCCAACCAGGAATACGCGCTCGCGCTCGCCGATCTGCTCAAGGGCATGACCGATGTCTCGGCGCTCGCCGCGGACACCGACGGCGCCGACGGCGGTGCCGGCAGCGCCAGCGACCCGGCCGGCGCCGTCATCGACCACTCTACGTTCGCGAAGATGAAATCGCAGGGCCTCGATCCCAGGGCCTATCTCGAGAACAACGACGCCAGCGGCTTCTTCGCTCAAACCGGCGATCTGCTTTTGACCGGCCCGACGCTGACCAACGTCAACGACGTCCGCGTCATCCTGGTGGACTGACGCCACGCTGCCGTCATTGCGAGCGAAGGGAAGCAATCCACGTCTCCGCTTGCGGCCCTATGGATTGCTTCGCTGCGCTCGCAATGACGTGGATAGCGCGGCGCACTCCAGCTCATCCCCTCACCCTGAGGAGGCCGCGCAGCGGTCGTCTCGAAGGGCGAGGCCACCGGCGGGGCCTCATCCTTTAAGACGCGGCGAAGACGCCGCTCCTCAGGATGACGATCTGGCAGAATCGTAGGATGGGTAGAGCGGAGCGAAACCCATCATTGGCGCGGCATGCTCCATCGCGATGGGTTTCGCTTCGCTCTACCCATCCTACGGCAGCTCCACCCTCAAAACTCGCGCGCGATCTTCGCCAGCATCTCCAGCAGCGCCGCGTGGTTCTCAGGTCCCAAGAGTTCGATCAGCCGCGCCTCGTGCTTGTTGGCGACGAGCTTCTTGGCGCGTGCCAGCACCGCGCGGCCCTTGTCGGTCAGCACGAGAATGTGCGAGCGGCGGTCGCTTGCCGAGCGCATGCGCGCGCAGAGTTCGCGGCTCTCCAGGGCGTCGAGCATCGCCACGAAATTCGGCCGCAGGATGCCGAGCGTACTCGCGATCTCGGTCTGGTTGCGGCCGGGATTCTGGTCGAGCAGCAAGAGCACCGAGAATTGTGCCGGCGTGAGTTGCAAAGGCGCGACGCAGCGCAGAAAATCCTCGAACACCCTGAGCTGCGCACGCTTCAGCGAATAGCCTAGCAGCCCCGACAGTTCCCCAAGCTGCAGCAGGCCATCGTCGCTCGAAGCATCAAGATCCTGCCCGGCGACGGGGCGGGATACCTTGGCGGCGTCGGCGGCGGTCTTGGGAACAGTCATCGCTCGAGGCTCGCAATCCCGGGAGTCGGGCTCTTGAGATTATATTCGATAATTGTTATTGATTATATCAAACGTCGGCAGCTTTCAACAGCCGACACCGGACGATCGAGCGCGGCGACGCGTCGATCGGCCCGCCGCGTGAGGGGGAGCGCTCGGCCTTGAACACGACGATCATGCTGTTCCTGCTGCAGGACGGCATCACCAACGGCGCCATCTACGCATTGCTGGGGCTGGCTCTGGTCCTGGTATTCGCGGTCACGCGCGTGATCCTGATCCCGCAGGGCGAATTCGTCACCTATGGCGCGCTGAGCTATGCCATGCTGGCGACCGGCCAGGTGCCGGGCACCGCGAAGCTCGCGGTCGCGATGGGACTGGTGGCGTTCGGCCTCGACCTGTTCTTTGCGCGGAAGTCGCTGCATGCGCGGCTGATCGCGCGGGCCGTCGCGGTCGACATCGTCTTTCCAGTCGCCGTCTGCCTGCTGACCTATGCGCTGGCCGGGCCGAAGACGCCGATTGCCGTCAACATCGCGCTTGCGCTTCTGATCGTGGCGGCGATCGGGCTGTTCCTCTACCGCATCGCGTTCCAGCCGATTGCGCATACGTCCGTGCTGGTGCTGTTGATCGCCTCCGTCGGCTGCCATCTCGCGCTGCAGGGCCTGGGTCTCGTCTTCTTCGGCGCCGAAGGCCTGCGCGGCCCGGCGCTCTCCAACGTCGCGCTGACAGCGGGCGCGCTCCGCTTCACCGGCCAGAGCCTTGCGGTCTACGGCCTCACCATTGGTTTCATCGTCGCGCTCTGGCTGTTCTTCGGCTACTCGCTGACCGGCAAGGCGCTGCGGGCCACCGCCGTCAATCGCCTCGGCGCCCGCCTCGTCGGTATCCGCACCACATTGTCCGGCCAGATCGCCTTCCTGCTGGCCTCGCTGATCGGCGCGATCTCGGGAATTTTGATCGTGCCGATCACGACGCTCTATTACGACACCGGCTTCCTGATCGGCCTCAAAGGCTTCATCGCGGCGATCATCGGCGGTCTCGTCAGCTATCCCTTGACGGCCGTCGCCGCCATTCTCGTCGGTGTCGTCGAGGCGTTCTCTTCGTTCTATGCCAGCAACTTCAAGGAAGTCATCGTCTTCACGCTGATCCTCCCCGTCCTGGTGCTGCGTTCGCCCGCGGCGCCCGCGGTCGAAGAAGAGAAGGATTGAGCGCGATGACGCAGCGATTGCCTCTCATCATCTTCGCCCTCGTGATGGCGCTGATCCCGCTGGTGCCGGGCATCCCGCCATTCTGGATCGTGCTGCTCGACAATATCGGCCTCGCCGCGCTGGTGGCGATGGGATTGGTGCTGCTCACCGGCGTCGGCGGGCTCACCTCGTTCGGGCAGGCGGCGTTCTGCGGCTTCGGCGCCTACACCACGGCGGTGTTGACGACCGCCTATGGCGTCTCGCCGTGGCTGACGCTGCCGGTCTCGCTCCTGGTCAGTGGCATCGCCGCGGTGCTGCTCGGCATCGTCACGGTGCGGCTGTCCGGCCACTATCTGCCGCTCGGCACCATCGCCTGGGGCATCGCGCTGTTCTACCTCTTCAGCAAGCTCGAATTCCTCGGCCGCAATGACGGCATCTCCGGCATCCCGCCGCTTGCGATCGGCTCCTACAAGATGCTGAGCCCCGGCACGATCTACTATGCGATCTGGATCGCGGTCTTGCTCTCAGCGGTGCTGACGTTGAACCTTTTGGATTCGCGCACCGGCCGCGCCATCCGCGCACTGCGCCGCGGCCACATCGCGGCCGAAGCCTTCGGCGTGCAGACGCCGCGCGCCAAGCTCTTGGTGTTCATCTACGCTGCGGTGCTGGCGGGCCTGTCCGGCTGGCTCTATGCGCATTTCCAGCGCGCCGCCAACCCGACGCCGTTCGGTCCGCAGGCCGGCATCGAATATCTCTTTATCGCCGTCGTCGGCGGCGCCGGCTATGTCTGGGGCGCGGTGCTCGGCGCCGGCATCGTCGTGATCCTGAAGGAAGTGCTGCAGAGCTATCTGCCTTACATCTTCGGCGGCCAGAGCCAGCTCGAGACCATCGTGTTCGGCATCCTCCTCGTGATGCTGCTGCAGCTCGCGCCATCCGGCGTCTGGCCGTGGCTGATGGCGCGATTGCCGTTCAAGGCGGTCCGCAGGACGGTGGACAATTCGCTGACGCTGCCGGCCCGGGAGCGTGCGCCGACGACGTCTGCCGTGCTCCTGCAGCTCGACAAGGCGCGCAAGCAGTTCGGCGGCGTCACCGCCGTCAACGATGTCAGCTTCGACGTCAGGGCCCGAGAGATCGTGGCGCTGATCGGCCCCAATGGCGCCGGCAAGAGCACGACCTTCAACCTGATCACGGGCGTCCTGACCGCAACCAGCGGCGCCATCTCCGTGCTCGGCAGGAAGGTCGAGAACGCGCCGCCGCAGGAGGTGGTCAAGCTCGGCGTTGCCCGCACCTTCCAGCACGTCAAGCTGGTGCCCGACATGACGGTGCTGGAGAATGTTGCGATCGGCGCCCATCTGCGCGGCGCGTCCGGCGCTGTCGCCAGCATGCTCCGCCTCGACCGCGCGGATGAAGCGCGGCTGCTCGCGGAAGCCGCACGGCAGATCGAGCGCGTCGGGCTCACCGACCAGATCGACCAGCTCGCGGGCTCGCTCTCGCTCGGCCAGCAGCGCATCGTGGAGATCGCCCGCGCGCTCTGCGTCGACCCGATGCTGCTGCTGCTCGATGAGCCCGCCGCGGGGCTGCGGCACATGGAGAAGCAGCGGCTCGCGGCGCTGCTGCGGCAATTGCGCGACGGCGGCATGTCGGTGCTGCTGGTCGAGCACGACATGGGTTTTGTCATGGACCTCGCCGACCGCATCGTCGTGCTCGATTTCGGCACCAAGATCGCGGAAGGCACGCCGGAGGCGATCAAGAAGAACCCCGAGGTCATCAAGGCCTATCTCGGAGCCGCGGCATGAGCGCGTTGTTGTCGGTGTCCGATGTGCATATCGCCTATGGCAAGGTCGAAGCCGTGCGCGGCGTCTCGCTCGAAGTTAACGAGAACGAGATCGTCACCATCATCGGCGCCAATGGGGCCGGGAAGACCACGCTGCTCAACGCCGTCATGGGCATCCTGCCGCTGAAGGGCCGCACCGCCTTCGCAGGCCGAGACATGGCCACGCTCGACATCGAGGACCGTGTTGCGGCGGGCCTCAGCCTCGTGCCGGAGCACCGCGAACTGTTCGCGACCATGAATGTCGAGGACAATCTGCAGCTCGGCGCATTCCGGGTCCCGAAGGCGACCGCGGCAAATTCGTTCAAGCGCGTCTACAGCCTGTTCCCGCGGCTGAGGGAGCGGCGCAAGCAGCTCGCCGGCACGCTTTCTGGCGGCGAGCAGCAGATGCTGGCGATGGGGCGGGCGCTGATGGGCGCTCCGAAACTCCTGATGCTGGACGAGCCGAGCCTGGGCCTCGCGCCGATCATTGTCGCCGACATCTTCCGCACCATCGGCGAGCTTCGCGCCGCCGGCGTGTCGGTGCTGCTGGTGGAGCAGAACGCCCAGGCCGCGCTACAGATCGCCGACCGCGCCTATGTGATGGAGCTCGGCGAGTTCGTGCTCAGCGGAGCGGCCCGCGACATCGCCAGCAACCAGCGCGTCGCCGCAAGCTATCTCGGCTTCCAGCATGAGGGCGAGAGCGCGGTTTGATCCACGCTCCCGCCCCGCATCGTCACATCGCCGGCACGTATTTGCCGTCTTTCACCGTGAGCAGGATCCGCGAGCGATCGTCGAGACCGTAGCGGTCCTTGTCGGTCCAGTTGTAGACGCCTTGCGTAGCGACGATTTCCTTCTCGCTCATCAGCGCCTGGCGGATGCCTTCGCGGAACTCCGGCGTGCCGGGCTTGCCGGCCTTCAGCGCGACCGGAATCACGCGCTTCAACACTTCGAAGGCGTCGTAGGAGTGGCCGGCAAACTGACTGCGGCTGTTGGCGCCATACTTCGCCTCATAGGCGGTGTTGAGCGTAAGCCCTGGCTTCTTGGTCAGCGCGCTGTCCGGCTGGCTCTCCGGCGACATCACCGGGCCCGATGCCATGATGACGCCCTCCGCCGCGGGACCGGCGATGCGGACGAAGTCCATGCTCGCGGCGCCGTGGGTCTGGTAGATCAGGCCCTTGTAGCCGCGCTCGCGCAACGCGGTCTGCGGCAGCGCCGCGGCAGTGCCGGAGGCACCGACCAGGATCGCGTCGGGATTGGCTGCGACGAGCTTCAGCACCTGGCCCGCGACCGAGGTATCGGGCCGGGCAAATCGCTCTTCGTCGACCATCTGCAGGCCCATCGGCACGCCTTGGGCCTTGAAGTCGTTGAACCAGAGGTCGCCGTAGGAATCGGAGTAGCCGATATAGCCGACGGTCTTGATGCCGTGCGCCTTCATGTGCTCGTACAAGACCTTGCCCATGATCGGGATCGACTGCGGCATGTCGACCGACCATTTCGCGCGCGCTTCGTTGATCGGAAACGGCGCCAGTCCGAAATGCGGGATGCCAGCCTCGTTGGCGACGGTGGAGACCGCGATCGAGGGCGGAGTGGTGGAGGAGCCCATGATGATGTCGGCCTTCGATTCCGTGATGAAGCGCCGCGCGTTGGTGGTAGCCGCGGTCGGATCGCCGCCGTCATCGAGCACGATCACCTTGAGCGGCACGCCGCCGATCTCCTTCGGCACGAAGTCCAGCGCGTTACGCTCGGGGATGCCGAGCGCCGCGGCAGGCCCCGTGGTCGAGATCGAGATACCGATGACGATCTCGTTATTCTGCGCGGATGCCGGCGTGCCCGGCAGCGCCAGCGCCGCAGCCAGCGCAGCGGCGGCGAGATAAGCCTTCCTCATTCATTCCTCCCTTTCAATTATTCTTGTCGGTGTAAGCAACTGGCAGGGCCAATCCAGCCCCTTCTTTAGGTCAATAGAACAGGGCACTCAAATCAGCCCTTCATGAAACGGTCAATGATCTCCTGCGGAAACGGCGCGGACTTCAATTTTGCGGGATCGTTCGGATCACGGCCGACGAGGACGCGGGTTTCGAAAGCTTCGATCGCCAGCGCCTCGCCCTTGAACACCTTGTGCGTCACTTCGAAACTCGAGCGCTTGATGCTTTCCACCCGCGTTTCAATTGTAATCCAGTCGCCGTGCGTCGACGGGATGTAAAACTTCGCCCGCGTGTCGACCATGGGAATGCCGACCAGGCCGTAGTTGCGGACGAGGTCCTGTTTCGAGAAGCCGGCCGCTTCGAACATGATCGAGGTCGAATCGTCGAACATCGCGAAATAGCGCGGGTAGTAGACGATGTTGGCGGGGTCGCAGTCGCCCCACTGGATCTGCACATCGCGCCGGTGCACGAACATGCGCTGGCCTCAGCGCGGCGCCATGCGAAGCGCGGCATCGAGCCGCACCACCTCGCCGTTGAGGTAGGGGTTGTCGATCATGTGCAGCGCCAGCGAAGCGAACTCGCCAGCGTCGCCGAGCCGGTGCGGGAACGGGATCGAGGCGGCGAGCGAATCCTGCGCTTCCTGCGGCAGACCTGCGAGCAGTGGCGTCAGGAACAGGCCGGGCGCGATCGCCAGCACACGGATGCCGAACTGCGCGAGCTCGCGCGCGATCGGCAGCGTCATGCCGACGATGCCGCCCTTGGAAGCCGAATAGGCCGCCTGGCCGATCTGGCCGTCATAGGCGGCAATCGACGCCGTCGAGATCACGACGCCGCGTTCGCCGGTTGGCAGCGGCTCGAGCTTTGCCATCGCCGCGGTCGCAAGCCGCAGCATGTTGAAGGAGCCGAGCAGGTTGACCTTGATCACCTTGTCGAAATCGCCGAGCGGCATCGGGCCGTCACGCCCGATCACGCGCTTTGCCACGCCGATGCCGGCGCAGTTGACCAGGATGCGCGCCGGGCCATGCGCTGTCGCAGCCTGCGCGACCGCGGCTTCCGCTGAGGCCGCATCCGACACGTCGCAGATCACGGCAACGCCGCCGATCTCGGCCGCGACGCTTTCGGCAAGCTTTGCGTTGAGGTCGCACACTGCAACCTTGGCACCCTGCGCGGCGAGCCGGCGCGCGGTCGCGGCGCCCAGTCCCGATGCACCACCGGTGACGATGGCGGCCTGATCCTTCAACTGCATGATCTTCTCCCTTATAAAACTCAGCTCAATGGGATGACGTGCGCAGGCGGCACATCGGCATAAAGCGCCTCGATCAGCGCTGCGCGATGCTCCAGCACCGCGCGCTGATTGACCGAACCCTTGTCGGTGACCTCGCCGCGATCGATCGATAGCGGCGCATCGAGCAGGATCGCGCGGGTGATCCGGGTCGACGATCCGGTAGCGCTGGCGAGGAAGCGGGCGAAGCGCTCGCGGAAAGCGGCGCGGACCAGGGAATCGGACGCCGCCGCCGCGATATCGTTGGCTGACAGCGCCGGGTTGATGACGCGGCAGCCGTCGAGATCCAGGATCACGATGGCGGAAATCTCGTCGCGGTTGATGCCGGCGATGACGACGTCGCGCACCAGCGGCGCGCAGGTCGCGATGAAGCGCGCGCGGAGCGGGCCGACGCTGACCCAGGTGCCGCTGGCGAGCTTGAAATCCTCGGCGATGCGGCCATCGAAATCGAAGCCGGCATCAAGATCATCCGCTTTGGCCGGCTTCAGCGCATCGCCGAACTTGTAGAAGCCCTCTTCGTCGAAGGCGGCGGCGGTCAATTCGGGCTGGCGCCAATAGCCCGGTGTGACGTTCGGCCCCTTGGCGCGCACTTCGAGCTTGCCGTTGTTCGGCAACAGCTTGGCTTCGTTGCCTGATACGGGCAGGCCGACATGGCCGGAGCGGCTGGTGTCGGGTCGCACCGACATGAAGAACGGCGCGGTCTCGGTGGCGCCGAGCCCGGTCAGCATCGGCACACGGAAGCCGGTCTCGCGGACCGCAAGCTCGTCGAGGCTGTTCCAGACATAGGGCGACAGCGCCGCGCCCGAGAAGAACATCGCGTGCAGGCGGCCGAAGAACTTCGCGCGCAGGTTCGCATCGTCGCGCAGATAGGGCAGCAGCGATTCATAGCCCTTGGGCACGTTGAAATAGACCGTCGGCGAAATCTCGCGGAGGTTCTTCACGGTGTCCTCGATGCCGCCGGGCATCGGCTTGCCCTCATCGAGATACATCGAGCCGCCGTTGAACAGCGTCAGCCCGATATTGTGGTTGCCGCCAAAGGTGTGATTCCAGGGCAGCCAGTCGACGATGACAGGCGGCTCGTCCTTCAGGAACGCCAATGTCTCGCGCAACATCACCTGGTTCGCGCAGAGCATGCGCTGGGTGTTGATGACGGCCTTGGGGTTGCCGGTCGAGCCGGAAGTCAGCAGGAATTTCGCGATCGTGTCCGGCGTGATGGCTTGGTGTGTCGCGTCGAGCAGCGGATGCTCCGGCGTGGCCAGCAGCTCGGAAAGTCTGGTCACGACCCGGCCGGGAAGGTCGCCGCGCGTGGCGACGATCTCGGTCTCTGGCGCTACATTCGCGGACAGCGCTGCGGCGAACTTGCCGGCGTCATCGGCGAAGACAAGGCCGGGCGTCAGCAGCTTGATGACAAAACCGAGCTTGCCGAAATCGCGTGACACCAGTGAATAGGCCGGCGACACCGGGCAGAACGGCACGCCGGCATAGAGCGCGCCGAACGCGAGCAGCGCGTGGTCAATCGAATTGCCGGAGAGGATCACAAGCGGCTTTTCCGCCAACAGGCCGCGCGCGATCAGAGCGGAGGCGATATGCCTCGCGGCATCGAGCAGCTCAGCGTAAGTGATCTCGCGCCAAGCGCCGCCTGTTGCCCGCTCGGCCATGAACACGCGGTGTGGCTCGGTGGCGGCCCAGTGATGCAGCCGATCGGTGATGCGCTGCGGATAATCGAGGAGCTTGCTGCGTGGGCGAAGATAGATCGTGCCATCGTCGCGGCGCTCGATGATAACAGCGGGATTGCCGAACGATATCGCGCGCAGCGGATGCGCGGCGACGTCTGTAACTAGCGCTGACATGTCGGCTCTCGCGCTCATCTCAGGTCGGCTTCACTTTCGCGGTCTTGTGCTCGAGGAATTCGCGGATCCGGCGTTTCGCCTCCTTGTCGCTCTGCGCCACCGTCGCCATCAGCGATTCCATCAACAGCCCGGTCTGCGGATTGGCTTCGGCGATCATCGGCAGCGCCTGCAGCACCGCAAAATTGGTCAGCGGCGCATTCCCGGCGATACGCTCGGCAAGCTCGATCGCCTTCGGCAATGCGCCGCCCGCGTCCGTCAGATATTGTGCGAAGCCGTAGGCCGCGCCTTCGGTCGCGGAATAGACGCGTCCCGTCAGCATCATATCGATCATGCGGGGCACGCCGATCAGGCGCGGCAGCCGCACCGATCCGCCGCCGCCGACAAAGATGCCGCGTTGGCCTTCGGGCAGTGCGAAATAGGCTGACGGTTCGGCGACGCGGATATGCGCGGCGCAGGCAAGCTCCAGCCCGCCGCCGATCACGGCGCCCCTCAGTGCGGCGATCACGGGCACGCGGCTGTACTGGATGCGGTCGAACACCCGGTGCCACATCTGTGAATGCTGCAGGCCTTCGGTCGCGTCGCGCTCGGAGAGTTCGGAGAGATCGAGGCCGGAGGAGAAATGGTCGCCGATGCCGTGGACGACGATGGCACCGACGCCATCGGGGATGTCGGAAAAGCAATCCTGGATCGCCAGCATGATGCCGTCGTTCAGCGCATTGCGCTTGGCCGGCCGGTTGAGGCCCACGGTCAGGACCGCGCCGTTATTCTCGATTGTCAGTAGCGCCGCGCGATCCTCGCTCGCGGCGGAGTCGGCGTTTCCCATGGCCTTATTGTTTCCTTCCCAGAATAGTTATACCTTATAACGATTGGCCCGGGAGTCAATACGATGCGTCATCGCGAGCGAGCCCCGTAGGATGGGTAGAGCGCAGCGAAACCCATCGCGATGGAGCAAGCTGCGGATGATGGGTTTCGCTGCGCTCTACCCATCCTACGATTTCATCCCTGCCTTCGGCGGGACGACCCAAGCGTGATGCGGCAGAGCGAATCCCACCACGATACCGGCGGCGATTGCGACAGGATTTCGCAATCATCGATCTGTATTGAGAAGAGCATATCTCCGCCTCAATCGGTCGTGCATCTGGCGCTCGTCAGCATTGCCGTCAGAAACAGGACTGTCAGATGGTCGTACATCGCCTGCTACCGAATCTGCTCCGACGGCGGATGCGGAATTTGTCCGGTCGCGCCAGGTTGCAGGGTGTGGCGGCGTTGGCCGCGGCCTGCCTGATGTCTGGCTGCGCCACGGTGGCGCTGGATGAGGGCGGGTCGCTGACATCGTATAGTCAGCTCCAACCCTCCGACGGCGTGGTCACGAAGTCGAAGCTCTATGTGCGTGAACAAGAGGTGCTGGCGGCACGCACCGTGCGGATCGTCCCCGCGACGATTGCCGAGAAGGCAAGGGTGGAGGGGATCACGGATCAGGAGCGAAGATTGGTCGCCAATGTGATCGATCGCTCCCTTTGCGCCGGCCTCAGCGAACGCTTCACCGTGGTCGCCGCGAACGACGACGCGGATATCACGGTTCATTCGCGGATCACGCAGATGACGCCGACCGACGAGAAGGCGGTGGCGGCATCGAAAGGGGCATCCGTTGCCAAGACCGTGCTGCTGCCCGGCGTGCCGGTGCCGGTTCCGCGCATTCCCATTGGCCTTGGCTCACTGTCGGTCGAAGCGGAAGCGAGGGCGCGCGACGGCAAGCAGGAAGGCGCCATGGTCTGGGGGCGCGGCGCGAATGCCCTCTCCGGTTCGGCGCGTGTGTCTCCGTCGGGCGATGCCTACGAATTGGCGAGTGCGTTCGGCGACGATTTCAGCCGCATGCTGGTCACCGGCAAGACACCCTTCGGAGGGCTCGGGAAACCACCTTCCATGGATCGCATCCAGTCATGGGCGGGTGGCGCGCCGAAATATGCGGCGTGCGAAGCATTCGGCCGCGAGCCGGGCATCGCGGGCCTGGTCGGAGGAGCGATCGGCGTACCGCCGGATTGGAACGACAAGGTGCCCGACGCGAGCACCACGACTGCGCAGGCTCAGTAGAAATCTTAGGGCGGATTAGCGTCCCGAACTCCGCTACATCAACTAGCGCAGGTGAAAAGCGTAATCCGCCGTTTCCTTGCGACCAAGCCGGTGGGTTACGCCTCCGCCTTCGCTCTTTGAGCTTCGGCGGACGCTAACCCACCCTACCAACCGTCACCTCGCCGCCGAGGCACGGCCTTCGCCGTCGATCTGGCGGCCCATGATCGCGATCGCCTTCTGATAGACGCCGGCGGCATTCCAGGCTTCGATCGCCGCGAAGTTGGGTTCGCCGGGCTGGTAGCCGGCGCCGGCGCGCCAGCCGTGGGCCTTAAGGAAGTTGGCGGTCGAGTTGAGCGCGTTGGCGGCCACGTCGAGATTACCGGTGCCATAGGCCAGGATGTTCTTCGGCATGAATTGGGTCTGGCCGACCTCGCCATGCATGGATCCGCGTGTGCTTGCCGACAGCACGCCCCGGTCGACCAGCTTCAGCGCCGCGTAGAGCTGATCGGTGAAGAACTCGGGTCGGCGGCAGTCATAGGCAAGAGTGGCGATTGAGGACAGCATGTTCTGATTGCCGCGCTGGCTTCCAAAGCCGGTCTCCATGCCCCAGATCGCGATCAGCGGCCCGGGTGGGACGCCGTAGTGCTGCTCGATCGAGGCGAACAGCGCTGCGTGGGATTGCTTGAGCGATCGTCCGCGCGCGACGATGGTCGAGGCGCCGCGCTTGGCGAGAAACTGGTCGAGCGACAGGCCAAAGCTGCGCTGGCCGCGATCGGCGGCGATGGTCGCGCTGGCATAGTGCGTCTGCATCAAGGCGGCGACACCGGCTTGTCCGATGCCCTTGCCACTCGCCTCGCGGGCGAATTCCGCCTTCCAGGCCTCGAAACCGCCGGGACCGTTACCGCATTGCGCCGCCTTCGCGCTTGTGCCGAAAGGCGCCAGCGTCGCAAAGGCGATGAGGGCGGCGGTTGCAAGTTTCCTGGTCATCTCGAACTCCGTTGGTCGGCAGACATGATTTAAGCATAAATTGGGTGGACGCATAAATCGCATAACAATCGGGCGAAATCCGCACCGGGGAGGAAATCATGAAAAGGCTCATCGCCGCGGCCGTGGCTGCTGGCCTCGTTCTCGAAATGGCACATGCTGCGCCATTGCCCGAAGCCAAGCCTGATGACGTCGGATTCTCGGAACAGGGCCTTGCCCGGCTGGACGATTTCTTCGCCCGCGAGATTGCGGCGAAACGGGTGCCCGGCGCCGTGGTCGCGATCGCCCGGGACGGCAAGCTCGTGCTCTACAAAGCCTACGGCCAGCTCGACCCGGCCAAGGGCACGCCGATGTCGCTCGATGCCGTCTTCGCGCTGGCGTCCATGACCAAGCCGCTTGCGGCGGTCGCCGGGCTGACACTGATGGAGCAGGGCCGCCTGCCGCTGCAGGCCAGCCTCGCCAACTATTATCCGGCCTTTGCCGACATGAAGGTCGGCGTTCCGCAGGTGGACGGTTCACTGAAGATGGAAGCGCAGGCTTCGCCGATCACCATTCATGACCTCTATCGCCACACCTCCGGCCTGATGTATGGCGGTCGGCCGGACAGCGCGAGCCCGCTCGCGCGCCTCTATCCTGACGGCACGGCGCCCGCAGTCGAGGGCGATACGCAGGCCTTCATCGATCGCATCACGAAGCTGCCGCTGGTACACCAGCCGGGGACGGAATTCGAATATGGCTTCTCGATCGACGTGCTGGGCGCGGTGATCGAAAAAGTCACCTCGCAGCGGCTCGGCGATTATCTGGCTGCGAATGTGTGGCAGCCGCTCGGCATGAAGGACGCCACGTTCCATCCGTCGGAGGGCCAGCGCGACCGTCTCGCCCGACCGTTTCCGAATGACCCGCTGACGGGCAGGCCGCAGAGCATCAGGCTGCTCGACACGCCGACCAAGTTCGACTGCGGCGGCGCCTGCGCGTTTGCCACCGTCGGCGACTATCTCCGCTTCGGCCAGATGCTGCTCAATGGTGGGGAGCTCGAGGGAAAACGCATTCTCGGGCCCAAGACGGTGCATCACATGACCTCCAACCACCTCGGGCCCGAGATCAAGAACAACGTCGCGAACGTGGAGCCGCATCGCGGCGGCTTCAGTTTCGGTCTCGGGGTGGCGGTGCGAACGAGCGAAGGTCTGTCAGCGGTCCCCGGCAACCCCGGCGAGTTCACCTGGAATGGCGCCTATGGCACGCAGTTCTTCTGCGACCCGAAGGAGCGCCTGGTTGTGGTGGTCGGAACGGCGGCGCCGGGCGAGCTCCGAAAGTATTACCGCGAGCAGGTCCAGGACATCGTCTACGGCGCCACGGTGCGGTGAGGCGCGCCGGCGGTTGCCCCTCCGTCATTCCGGCTATCTAATGCACACATCTTTGTTGCGAAGATCGGCGAAGACTGATTCCCTGGCGAGAGGCGGTCTTGTGGAGAGCGGTCGTATGTCGATGGAGGTGGGGCTGGGGCGATTTGGCGATCGTCGCCTGGAAAAA
>NZ_JCAMOR010000026.1:0-109902 GCF_059512385.1 Bradyrhizobium sp. Crot121
GGTCCGTGAAAGGCCAGCATGCGCATGTTCCAGGCTTGGCATGCGAGCCGATCTGCGTCCTTGCGCGCCTTGGCCGCCTGCTCGGCAGCGGAGCGCACGGATGCGCCGTAGATGCTCTCGCGTGCTTGGTGCCCATGACATGAAAAATGCGCTGTGGGGTTCGCTGCGGCAAGCCGCTAGGGCTCGCGGCTGGCAGCATCACAAGCAACTAACGAGGTGTGCTCCGGCGATGGCCGTGAACGAAGTCCGAACGGGGGTTTGCCAACTCGGAGGCTGGAATTGTCGACCGTCAGCGCCGCGAACGGACCGAGAATAAGCTAAGTTGTTGATGATGTTTCGATTTGTGGTGAGCGCGGAGGGACTCGAACCCTCGACCCCATGATTAAAAGTTAGGGGTGTGCACACAAGCCAACTATTTCCAAACATGCATTTTCTGAGCAGGTCGCCAGAAAGCACAGCGATATCAGGCTTTTCTCGGCTTTCCCTGCGTTGCCGTACCTTTCCTTGCGTTTTCTCTCCGGTGTGTGCATAGAGTGTGCATGGTGACCACGTAACGAATCTGTGTGCACGGGGCAGATCATGCAAGCCAAGATAACCAAGACGAATGTTGACCGGCTGACGAAGGGGCAAATCCTCGCAGACAAAGAGGTGAGGGGGTTCGTTGCCCGCAAGCTCGACAGCGGCGCCGTGACGTTCGGGTATCGGTACCGGGACAAGATGACCGGCAAGCAGCGCTGGCTGGGCTTGGGGCTGCACGGGAGTATCACGGCCGAGCAGGCGCGCACCCTGGCCAAGAAGGCCGCAGGCGAGGTCGCCGATAAGCGCGATCCGGTCGCCGAGCAGGAAGATGCAAGGGCGGAAGCCAAAAAGGCAGTGCAGGCCGCAATTAACACGGTCGATGCTGTGCTGGATGCATTCGAAAAGGACCACGTCGACGGCCTGCGCAGCGGCGATCAGGTGAAGCAGGCATTCACGAACCACGTTCGCCCGCGGATTGGGGAAAGGTCGATTTACGACCTCAAGCGGAGCGACATCACCAGCATGCTCAACGCGGTGAAGGAAGAGGCCGGCCCGGTGATGGCCGACAGGGTGTTGGCCCATGTCCGCAAGGCGTTCAATTGGCAGATGACGCAGGACAACGAATTTAATTCCCCGATCGTGCGTGGCATGGCCAAGACCAAGCCGAAGGACAGGGCGCGGAAGCGCACCTTATCCGACGACGAGATCCGCGACATCTGGAAGGCGCTGGACGAGTGGGAGGGGCCGGCCTGCTATCCCCGGTTCGTAAAGTCGCTGCTGGTCGCCATGACCCGTCGCAATGAGTCCGCCAGATTGCACACCGAGGAATTGGAGGGCGACCTGTGGACGATACCTGCGAGCCGGTACAAAAATAAGCGGGATCACGTCATCCCGATTACGCCCACAATGCGCGCCCTGATCGATTGGAAACCCGCCGGCAGGCGCAATTCATGGTTTGTGTTCTCGACCACTGACGGCGAAAAGGCGTTCAGCGGGTTCAGCAAGGCCAAGAAGGAACTGAATAAGCTCATTGCCAAGATCAGGAAAGCCGAACGCCGGCCGGCCATGAAGCAGTGGCAGTTGCACGACCTGCGCCGCACCGGACGAAGCCTGATGAGCCGCGCCAAGGTCGACGCCGACCACGCCGAGCGTTGCATGGGGCATGTTATCGGCGGTGTGCGCGAGACCTATGACAGATACGAATATCTGGACGAGAAGCGCGCGGCGTTCGAGGCGCTGGCCGGCATGCTGGAGATGATCCTAAAGCCACCAGGCCAGACGAGCGCGGCGGAACTGGATGGCGGTAAGTCCGTCGACTCGCTTTGAGGAGAGTCGGCTAGCAAATTTTGCCTGCAGGGATCGCCGATTTACGCATTTGAGGCGCAAATATAAAAAATAAAAATGACGGGATCTTCCTTGTCGATTTTCGAGTATCTGGCCTATCTCCCTCCATCACCGCGACAATCGCGGAAACTGGAGGACGGGGAATGCATCTGAAAGTCTCTGAGGCGGCCGAACACCTTCGGTTGTCCCAATCAACTCTAAACAAGCTGCGCTGCCACGGCGGTGGTCCCACCTATTTCAAGCTGGGGCGTACGATCGTCTATTCACGGGCTGACCTTGATGCCTGGATGTTGTCTCGGCGTCGGGCTTCCACCGCTGTTGCGGCCAATGACAACACCGACAAGCAGGAGGCTGCGCGATGGAAACGGATAACAATGTGCCGAAACGGCACCTTATTAGCCGTTTGAGCAAGATGCAGAAGGACATCCTGGCTCACCTAGCCGCGGCACCGCAGCCTACCCCATCTCCACGTGGAGACGGCATGCTTATTGGTCACCTGTCGCGAACGGGCGACATCATCGACGCGCTCGGTCGAGAGAGAACGCCATCGAACTACGCCGCAGTATCGAAGGCCCTAGACCGGCTTAACAAGCGCGGACTGATTAATGCCCATCGCGCGCAATGTTGCTTGGTCGGCAAGGGCTATCGTTACGCCGTAAATCCAGATGCGCATGTGTTTGTGCAAGCCGCCTAGACTACCAGCACGATCGGCCCTTTCTGCCGAGTGCACACTGAAACCTCGTAAGAGGAACCACCCTTGAAAATCCTCGACATCAGACCGTCGCCTCCAGGCGAACGGAAGACACTTGCGCGGTTCGATCTTGAACTGACGCCCGAACTGCGAATGTACGACCTACGGCTTGTCCAGACTGAAAGCGGTCGTCGCCTTACGTACTCGCAGAATGCCGGCGGGAAGCGCACGGCAACCTTCGTCGGCACCTTGGCCGATGAAGTTACACAACTCGCAAGCAATGCATTGATGGGGGCTTGAACGCCAATGACCGCGCTCGCCGCAGCTAAGATTACCGACAATACCGATCCGATCCGCACGCACTGCGAAATGCTCCACGGCCTGGCCGAAGGCGTCGACGGCATTTTCGTTGTGTCTGTGTTTAACGCAAATCTTCCCAACGACAAGGGCACTATAACCCACCACAGGGTGGGTGACGTCGAATCCATGGTCGACGCTATAGCCGCTCATAGCGGCACGCCTGGCGCAAACCCCTACGTCGGCACGCACTTGATGAAACGCAGCCTTCCTCGGGGCAAGCGCGGCGGAAGAGAAGACATTCTGGCCGTGCTCGGTCTGCCGGCCGATATGGACAACGACACGGGTAAAGCCGGCGAACTGCCGCTTGAGCCCAGCTACATCGTAGAGACCTCTCCGGGCAACCAGCAACCAGTTTGGCTTTTCGATCAGCCCTTGACCGCGACCGAGGCCGCGCCGCTAGCTGCTGCTTTGCAGCGCGCGACAGGCTCGGATCATGGCACCAAAGATGTCGACCACGTCTGGCGCATCCCAGGGACGCTGAACTGGCCGAACGCCGCAAAACTCAAGCGTGGCCGACCCGCCGAGCCTGCGTCAGTGCGCTACCTGCAGGAATGGGATGGCGAACTGATCAAAGTGGACGACCTTCGCAAGGCGCTGGCGCCTTGGGCTTCATCACCCGCGACCGAGGCGAAGCCCATCGAGATTGGCGAACTACCCGATATTGCCGGAATCGTGGCGTCGGAAAAGCTGGCGGCGATGCTTGCCGCCAACGATGTTGGCAACCGTTCTGACTATGCGGCAGCGGTCGTCGAGCAGATGGCCTTCGACGGTCACAGTGCTGAGGCCTCCTGCGCGCTCTTCATGTCGGCGTCAGGCAATTGGTTTGCGCGCTATAGCTCCGAAGAACGCGCCCGCAAGGACTTTGCGCGTCTCTGGGGCAAGTACGGTGCGAGACACGCGGAGATGCATCGAACTGGAGCAGCGCTTGCGTCGTCACTGACGGCAGCCAATGACAATGTGCCTCCGGTAGATCTTTGGCAGCGTCGTGCACACCCGCCGCTCCCTGTGGGATTGCTGCCCCCTGTAATTGAGGAGTTCGCTCTGGCCCAGGGCGAACTAATGGGTGTCGATCCCGGTGGCCTCGCAGCTGCGGCGCTGGCGGTCTGTGCAGCCGCGATTCCCGACTCCATCAAGCTGAAAGTTAAGCGCCACGATCCACACTGGACGGAGTCCGCTCGGATTTGGGTTGCTCCAATAGGGGACCCATCAACGAAGAAGAGTCCTATGATATCAGCCGCAGCGGCGCCGCTGAAGCGGCTCGATCGCGACTTGTTCCGTGCCCATGAGGAAGCGAAAAGAAAGTACGAAGCCTTGCCGCCAGCCGAAAGAAAGGACGCGGCTCCTCCAAGGCATGCCCGACTCCGGCTTGAGGACACAACGATTGAGGCGGCTCAGGAGGTCCTCAAGGACAGCCCTGATGGTGTTCTGTGCCTGCAGGACGAGCTGTCTGGTTGGTTTGGATCAATGGACAAATACAGTTCCGGCCGAGGCGCGGCGAAGGATCGAGGGTTTTGGTTGCAGGCATATAATGGAGGGCCATACACGGTGAACCGCATCGGGCGCGGCGCCGTGCTGATTGAAAATCTGTCTGTCTCGCTCTTGGGCGGAATTCAGCCCGAGCCGATCCGCGCCCTAGCTGCCGAGGCACATGATGACGGTTTGCTGCAGAGGCTATTTCCCATCGTCCTCGGCGCCGCTGGCGCTGGCGCAGACAAGCCCATGCCAGATGCCGCCGCCGCGTATGACGCGATGGTGGCCCGCCTGACGCGCTTACGCAGGCCCACCGGAGACGGTACGCTTAGCAGTTACGTTGAGGTGCCGTTGCAGTTCGACGATGCCGCGCAGGATCTGCGTAGCTCGCTAGCGCAGAAATACTTCGAAATGCAGTGCGCCTGGGAGGCGGTGAATAAGAAACTTGCTTCGCACCTCGGGAAATATGATGGCTTGTTCGCCCGTCTTTGCATCGTGTTTCACTGCATTGAGAGCGAGGGCGCTCGACCCGCATCTGTAATCAAAGAAGACACTGCCAAACGGGCCGCGGCCTTCCTGGAGAAATTCCTCTTTCCGCACGCCGTTGCGTTCTATGTCGACATCCTCGGTCTCTCGGATCGGCATGACATGGTGCTAGCCGCGGCTGGATTTATTCTGGCGCACAAGCTGAATACCATTTCGGTGCGAGACGTTAGGCGCGGTGACCGCATAATGCGTGGAATGGACGTAGAGCGGGCACAGGCTGTTCTCGAGCAGCTAGACGCCTTTGGCTGGCTGGAACCGATGCAGACGGGCCGACGCGACTCCATGACGTGGCAGGTGCTGCCATCGGTCCACAAGCTGTTCGCTGACCGGGCCGAGGCCGAAAAGGCACGCCGTGAAGAGGTTCGCCGGATTATCTCCGGATCATTGCAGAACGAATAGCAACTGGCCGCAACTGGCCCTTGCGCGCGCGTCACATAGAGCAGATTCCGCCCCTTTCTATCTTCAAGGGACATTTCCAATCTTATTGACTCGCGCGCGCAAGGGACTCTCGCGGCCACTTCACAAAAGGAACGATCATGATTGATATCGACACGATTGAGGATGCCGATGAGTGCGACGGGGAGTCGTTGCACGCTTACGGTCGCGACCAAACAACTGGGCAATGGCAGTGGCAATGGGTGCCTGTCGAGGTGCTGA
Organism: Bradyrhizobium sp. Crot121; assembly: GCF_059512385.1. Classification (NCBI taxonomy): domain Bacteria; kingdom Pseudomonadati; phylum Pseudomonadota; class Alphaproteobacteria; order Hyphomicrobiales; family Nitrobacteraceae; genus Bradyrhizobium; species Bradyrhizobium sp. Crot121. The sequence goes on from NZ_JCAMOR010000026.1 coordinate 5,588, forward strand.
TGGAAGCGGGTCGGAGCGACCTGGTGCCATGGCTGCAGACGTAGGGCACGGGGCCATGCAAAAGCGTACGGCATACCCGTCGACGACGGGCCGCATCGAGTAACGATGCTTTTCCATGACAAAAAAACCAATCGGGGTGGGGCCATTCCGAAGTTGCCAGCCCACCCCGTGCCTACCGGTGCTGGCCCTCGAACAAGCGCGATTGGTGCCCCGGTTCAACTAGTTGCGACCTATCTGCAACCACACGACGACCTATCAACCACTTCATTTCAAAGGATCTAGATCATTGACTCACGTTGTTCCCAAACATCTATCAACGCCCACGCGGCGCTGGATTAAGCAAATTCTTGGGGATTTTGACCTCGAAAGCTTTCATTTTCGCCTGCTGGTGAAGGCTGGTGAGGCCTGGGATCGAAGCGAACAGGCGCGCGAGCAGCTTGCGTCTGACGGCATCACCGTGCCCGACCGTTACGGCGTCTTGAAGGCGCATCCGGCCATTGCCATCGAGCGCGATAGTCGGCTGGCCTTCGCCAGGTTGCTCCGAGAGCTTGCGTTGGACGCCGCAGCGCCAGATAGCCGCCCGCCCCGGACGGCTGACTATGGGAGCCGCCGCTGATGCCGGTTCGCAAGCGGAAGGACAGGCGCAAGCAGGCTGCTGGTCTCGATGAATGGGAGACCGCCTTGGAGGCGGGCTTCGATTTATTCGGCGATCTCGCGGACGCTGGCGTTCAGACCGACGCCTATGGCCGCCCCGATCCTGAGGATGCGCGCCAGGCGTGGCAAAGGTTCGGGATGGAGATCATGCAACGTCCTCGTCACCCACTACTTGGACCTCCATGGGGACTCACCGAGTTCGGGGAACCGTGATGCCCGCAAGATTAAAGCGAGATAAGCGGCGCCGTTCAGCGCACATAACCCCCGAGGCGGTCCAGTTGTTCCGGCAAGGCCACGACATGCTGCGCGGGCCACATGACCCGTACGAACTCCGCGATCTAAAGGTTGCGCTTGCCGCAGCGCTCGGCCGTTCGAAGTTTGCTGCCAGCCCACTAGAACACGAGCCACGGTCGTTAATCGGTGGTGACCGCGAGGCGATGGAGGTCGTCTTAGAGCTGCAGGCGCAGCTGTTGGCGGCGATAGGCGAGGCGCGGATGCCATAAGGTGCCGGGGCCATCCGAACTGGCCGCGAAACGATCGCGGAAAACCAGCCCGGAACTCACCGGTAATTTTTTTGATATCGCCTGATTATCGAAATCAAAAAGGCCCTTGAAAATAGGGATCGGCGGCGAAAGCCGTACTAGCCAGATAGAGCCGCATAAGTGGCCAGCACACGTCACGTCACGAGGACCAACAATGCATCACGACAACGACAATTCGCCGCGCAAAACCATCGCGGCCATTCCGCTCGCCATTCGCCTATACCGCCAGAAGCGACCTGATGACCTAGCGCGCCTCGTCCGCTACGGCACCGTAGTCACAGTGCCGTCCTGGCTGAGTGCGGAGGGCGGCATGCCGGAGGCCGGCAAGCCACTGGCCGACCGCGTAGTGGAGTTACGCCCGAGTCCGGACGAATTGATGATGATAGCCGCGCGAGACGCCATCGAGGCCCGGACCACGATTGGGCCGATTACGCGCGCGGAACACACTGCCGCCGTGAAGCGTAACGTGCGGTGTGACTCTAAGGGCGTAATCACCGAATGGCGCGCCAGCAACGGCCGGTGGATGCCGGTTGCGGAGTTATTTCGGCAGCCAAAGGGCAAGCGGCGAAAGAGTGAGTCTGAGCGCCAGGATGATAACGAGCGGCACCTTGCTATCCCGGCGACGGGCGCATTCCCGGCGCGGTCAGGCTATGTGGAGCGGAACAGCGAAGGCGAAGATTACCGGCGTCAACGCGCCGCCCGCTGGGCGGAGACCTTGTGCGCCTGCAACGATAACCGGCGCCAAGAGATTGACCGCATGGGCTTGGGCGGCCGGCACACATTTGATGAGGCATGGGTTAATGCTGGTTTGCCGCCAGCATGTCGGATTCCCCGCTACACGACCGTGATCGCCCATGGAGCGGAATTCCTGGCATATCGCGTTCACTCTAACCCGCGCGCGATGCAGGGTGGAGTGGAGGGCGGCCACGACCTCGTCGAGCGGCAAATCGTCGAGACGATCGACGCGCCGCGTATCGATTCCACCTTGGGCGAGCACGGCAAGGTGTTGGACCTGAGCATTGCCGGCAAGACGGCGCGCGAGATTGCCCGCGATCTTGGCTGGGGCGATACGAAGCAGGCAGAGCGCAACGCTGTGGCCGCACAAGATAGAGCATTGCATGCACTGGCGAGCCTGGAAGAAAAGCTAGCCGCCTGACGTCCCTGGTATGGGGTGTTGGGCCGTATTTACTTGTAGGGATGCGCTGATCCCGACGTGACGAGCGACTTGAGAACGGGCTTCGGCCCGCTCTCTTTTTTCGGCAGCCTGCGGCTTCGGCCCGCTCTCTTTTATCATCTCAAAAAATCTGGATTTTCAAATTGAACAAGCGTTCCGCTGTTCGAGTCGTTGCGACGCGCTCGGGCTTGGCGTCAGTCGCACAGGCGGCCTGGTTCAGGCCGTGAGCGAGGCCGGTCTTTTGCCCTTCTATGCCGGCAAACACATTCGGCACCTATCACACCGCGAACTCGGCCGCGTGCTGTTGGCCGCGCTCACCGATCACGGTCCGGTTCACGAGGCGGGCAATCGCGTTCGCACCTTCGAGGCGCTGGAGGGTAGCGGAATCCAATTCGGGGATTTTTGTGAGAGCTTGATCTCCAGCCAAATCAATCCGGTGGGCATCCTCAGCGTCGCGATACAAAGCGCACCCGAGCCAGCCTGCACGGTCAGCACTTCGGCGACGCGACTGACATTCGGAGAGCCGGCAGGCGACACCGCGAGCGGGCGGGTTATTTCGGGTGACGTGTTGCGGGCAATCATCGAGGATTTTTCCGCATGAGTTGGGGAAAATTAGCGCGATGGAATGCCGAAAAAGCGTTTGGCTTTGTTGAGTTTGACTATCCTCCGGGGGAGGATGTCTTCTGCCACGCCGCCGTACTGCAGCGGGCCGGCATAGAACCAAGGGTTGGGACGCACCTCGAATTCGAGGTCGAGGAAAAAAACGGCAAGCCACGCGTCCGATGGGCGAAGCGGCTAAAGACCTGGAAAGACCCCGTCGAGACCGAAGATACCGCCGACCAGATGGTAAAACTGACGGGATCCATTGCGCATCTTAACGAAGAGAAGGGATTTTTGTTCGTCTCGCGCGATGACCAGCCTGGCGTGCGCGTCTATTGCAAATACAGCGTTTTGCGCCGCGCTGGCGTGCCTGCAGAAGTCGGGCAGCGCGTTGTTTTTGAAATCGGCGAGCGTGGCGGTCGGCCGTGCGTCGTCGCAATCGAAGTAGCCCCCAGACTGACCTAGCGCTGACCTATCGGTCATCGTCTTCCACCCACCAACCACCACTGCGCCACATGCGGCGCACCTAGGAGTAATTACAATTGGCCAAGGTTAAATCAGAACCACTATCCCAGATTGAGCGCGTTAGAGCCGTTCATCAAAAATATGCGGCACTGCTAGAAAAACAGCGTGAGCTTCTAGAGCGACAGGCCGCCGCACAAGCGGAAGCGAAACCGCTCAACGAACAAGAGCGGCGCACGATGCTGTCATGGATCACGCAATCGCCAAAACACAAACCGAAACCGGTTGTCCGGCATGAGGGCGCTGTTGCGTTGGTTGGCGAATTGTTGAGCCCGCAAGCACCGGAGGAGATTGATCCGCCGCCGCCCCGTCCTTCGTGGACCGGAGAGCAGCGACACCGCGAACTTGGTGCTGAACTCGAGTCGATTGCTGCTGCAATTGAATTGCTTCGACCGGAGATCACAAAGGCCCGCCGCGAGTACTCCAAACTGGTCTGGGCTCAGCGGGGTGGAGACTACAAGGCACTTGCTGAGAGAATCGCGGATGCAGCGCAGCGCCTCGGCGGTGCGTTGATGGAGCATCATGAATTCATCGACCGCTGCAGAAACGACGGCGTTGATTGGCGCTATCATAAGCCGGTCGACGTGAAGCCGCTCGGCAACATCGATGAGCCGCACAATCCATTGCGAGCGCTGATCGAAAGTTGCCGCGAGCAACAGGGCGTCGGTTCGCTGCCCGCGTGGCGGCTGCCGGCGAATATCGATTTAATTTCCTAAGGATTGAGTAATGACCAAAAAAGCTAAAGCAAAGACAGTGAACGAAACGCGCGCAGAGATGCGCGGCATGCTCAAGAAACTGGACGAGGTGTGTCGCGCCGATGTGCGCAAACACGCCGAAAAGAAGAAGCCAGCCAGCCGCAGCGCGCGCCTTCGGCAGGCAGAGAAAGAAGTGAAGGCCGCGAAGCCGCGTGACGCAAGGTTGGTTTGGAAAGAAATGGATCGGTAGCGTCGCGTCGGTGTTCCTTTCGGCCGGCGTGACAAGGTGGACACCGTAGGGGAACGCGGTGTCCACCACCAACATACTGAGATTTTAGAAATGAAATTTGGAACTTTACAGCGCATCGTCGCAGACGATGGCATTGGCAGGCTATGGCTTGTCGACCGTGATGGCGGCGCATTCAGCGTGTCGATGAAAATCCTACGCGATGCAGGCGTCGTGCACCCGTCAGTTGGCGACGCATTTGAATTCTTGGCTGCGAGGGACGGCTCGGCCGTGCAGCTACGAAAGGTTGCCGCGTGATTCCGGTTCCGAACTACGAAGCGGAATTCGCCGTTCACGACGGCTCCGGACGCAAGGCTTGGCGTCCGTGCACCGTTGTTGGTGTTTCAGTGGGCGAGGCGTTTAACCACCAGTTCGTGGTGATCATCCGGGGTCCAACCGAATATGTCGACACTGTTGACGAAGTTCGGCGGCGGCTACCGTCAGCCGAGCCGATCGGTTGACCGGGGAGGGGTGTTGCCACGGCCACCCTTAGAAACTGTCGCAACTTGCGACGGTTTGGCTAGGCCATGTACGCGCAGCGATGAGCGCATCTATTCCACCAACAAGGAATCCTATGACAAAACACAGCAAAGATGTGCCTGATGGCGCACGCCCACAGTCGCTTTCATTCCGCGAAGCAAAAGCGCGCCTTAAGGCCATGATCGCTGAAGCGAAAGAAAACGACGAAAGTCGCAAACGATATTTCGGTTTCTTCCAGACTAGTGATGGGGATCTATAAAGTTGACCGCAATCAATTCTTACTCCACCGGCACCGTCTCCGTCGCCAATGGCGACACGGTTATCGTCGGCAGCAGCACGATCTGGTCTGCAGCCAATGCGCGCGCAGGCGACGTCATTATCGTCGACGATTTGCCAGCCGTTGAAATCAAGGACGTGAGCGACACGACGCACCTCACGCTATGGTCGCCGTGGACTGGCGGCGCCAAGAGCGGTGTCAACTACAAGATCATCCAAAAATCGCCGCTGCGATTTGCCGGAGCCGATGCGATGGCGTCGGTCTCAAAGATGGTCGCCGCCCTCAACACTGACGGCTTCTATGTGTTCGTTGCGCCCGACCTGACCGAGCCGGATCCTTCGCTTGGTGAAGAGGACCAATTTGCGTTGCAGGTCAGCACCGGAAAACTGTGGCTCAAGACCGGCGGCGTGTGGGTGTTTCAGGGAGTCTATAAGGGCTTCAGCATAAAGGGGCCGTGGAGCGCGGCGACGGCCTATCAGGTCGGCGACGTCGTTTCTCTTGCTGGCACGTCGTATGTTGCGCTGCTGGCTAATACGAACCAGACGCCGCCGAATGCGACCTATTGGGATGTGTTGGCAGCGAAGGGCGACAAGGGAGACACCGGCGACACTGGCCCAGGCTATGGGGGCACGTCGGCGACGTCGAACGCGATTGGCACGGGTTCGAAGACTCTCGCAATAGGCACTGGTTACGCCTATCAACTCGGCGATTACGTGCGAGCCAAAAGCGCAGCCAATGGCGCGAACTTCATGGAGGGGTTCGTTCTCGCCTACACAGGTGGAAGTATTACCATCGGTGTCATCAAGACCGGCGGTTCTGGTACAATTTCAGACTGGAATGTTTCACTAGCTGGTGCGCCTGGAACTGGCGACCTGCTTTCGACGAACAATCTATCGGACCTGGCCAACAAAGCGACAGCACGTCTAAATCTTGCTCTCGCGGTTTATGTCGCCGATCGATCCGCATTGAAGGCACTAGACACCACAAAAGACACGGTGGCTTATCTGACCGAGCCCGGCCGTCAAGGTTTGTTCGTTTGGCGCTCTGGTGATTATTCGGGGCAGGTAACCAACGACCCGAATGAGGGCGTTTACATCAAGGCTACTGCGGTTGTCGCGACCTCTGGCGCATGGGTGCGCGACGGCGCGTGGCAAACTGATGGCGTAGATCCTCGCTGGTTCGGCGCGAAGTTCGATTGGAACGGCACGACCGGGACTGATGACAGTGCGGCAATTCAGGCGTGGGTTAATTTTCTGGTTGCCTCTGGCGCACCGGGGGCTGTGCCGGGGCTCACATCTCGCATCAATGCCACGGTTAATATTACCGCTCCAGTGTACTTCGCCGGCAATCCGCTGAAATCCGAGTTTCGCATCACCAATAATGGTGCTGGATTCAACATTACATCGCAGACCGTCACGCTGAAAGGCTTCCGGGTTACTGGCGACGATGATGCAGCCAAGACGGCTCAGGATGGCATCAAGATTAATGGCGTCAATCTTGTTGAGATGGACGGCATCACGTTCACCAACTGCTATAACAGCATCAATGCTAATGGCGTTGCCTTCTGGATGAACTTTAAAAGGGTGCGCTGGTTCGACTGCATCAACGCGCACATGGTCGCAACGGCTCCCGTAGTCGGGCCTGGATTTACTGTAACCGTCGATAACTGCGAAATGATACCGTCTAAGGGGAACTACGGATTTCTTTGGACTGGAGCCGGGTCCGCGCAGTTTAACCTTATGTTGGCGAGTCCAGCTAATCTGGCCTTCAACACATTGCGCATCATTTCGATTGCGTCTCAGGCTGGCGAATTCCGCTTCACGAATAGCGTATTCGAAGGGTCCGCTCAATCGTGCGTGTCGATCGAGGGAGACGTCAACAACAAGATCAACAACGTCTTCTTCACGTCATGCTACTTCAACCAGAATAACGCCAGCGGCGGCGCTATCAACGTAGCGTTTGCGAACAGGCTGCATCTCACGGACTGCTACCTCGGTGGTTTCGGGTACGGCGTGAACGTTTTGTCAACTGGTGGCCTTACCAACTCAACGATCAAGGGTGGCTTTGCCATCTGCGTGAAGGCCGCCGTCAATGCTGGTTCTGGATCTACGATTTCCGGGCTTGACGTGATGTCATTGGATGCCAGCGCTTGCGGTGGAAGTCTGATTGACCTTTCCGCAGCCTTGACGGCACTTAACATCACGGTTAGTTCGCCAAACCCCGGACCGAACACCAGCCCGGTATTGATGCCATCCGGGCAAGGGGGAAATTGCCGCGTCATTGGCAATCTTGGCGGTAAGAACAAGTACCATCAGTCCGGGAACTTCTCCATCGCCCTTAACGGCTCCACCAGCCTTGTTGTCATCCCGCATAGCCTTGTGACAACGCCAGGCTATTTCAATGCGCAGAACAGTTCATTTCTGGGCGGCACGGCTGCTATACGTGAGGTAACTGCGACATCCTCCGTTGTGAACGTGCAACTAACTGCCGCGCCGGCGGCTGGAACATATACGTTTTGCTGGGAGGCGAGGGTTTAAGCGTGCAGCCTGAAAATTCCTCTCGTCCTGTCCTCTCGGCAATAGTCGTTGTCAAGCAGTGGATCGCAGTGAAGGCCGTATGTGTCGGCAAGGCTGGTGATGGCAACAGCGTTAGGCAGGAGGAAATTGCTGATGCCGGCTAAGCCGACAGTGCTCTTTCCTTGTGGAGCGGACGTTGGGAATAGATCGCTTGCCGCCTCCCATATCGGGGCTTGGGACTCAATGTTGGTGAGGTGGCTTTCAAGGAAGATCGAACCGCCTGAAGAGAGCAGGCTTTTCAGAAGGCTCATACAGGAAAATACGTTCTCGACGTGATAGATCACGCCAAAGAAAATGATTACGTCGAACTTCTTTCCGAAGTCGTATGTTCTGAAATCAGCCGTTACGATCTCTATCGGAACGGACCACTGACCGGACAGATACTTAAGATTCTCGGGCCATGTGCCCCAGTTCGCGTCAATCGCTGTGACGTTCGCCCCGCGTTTTGCAGCCGCAACGCTAAAAAATCCGTCATTGGCTCCGATGTCTAGAACATTCGCGCCGTTGAGATTTACGCGATCGAGCTGCGCCGCGTCCCACATCTTGAATTGACGGTCAATGTCTTGATGTGTGCCCTTAATTCTCTGTCCTGATGGAAGCGGGGCGCTGTGCCACCACATCTTTCCGTTCGGGCTTGACAATAAGTCTGTATGTCTGCGGTCGAAAAAATCGTTCTTGTCGCCCCTGCCAACGAGGCTTTTCACCATGCTCGATGCTATTGACCGCACGACTTGCCTCCCATTCCAACCTCCAATTCCGGTCGAAGATATCCGCCACAACCATCCCGAGCAAGCGCAAGAAGTGGCACTAAAGCCACAGTTGCCGGCTTTTCCCGCCCTCAATGCCCGCTACCGGGTAACGCGTGCGGCCGAGACGTAGGATTTTCGGGCTGGGGTGCGGCTTCATCCACCAGCGAGGTACCGGATAGCTGCGAACGCGCCGACCGCCACGAAGGCGGTCACGGAGAGTGAAAATAGGAGTCGCATGGAAAAAGCTTTCAATCTGTTTCCGGGCCGCGCCCCGGCGATCAATCGCAATGCCGCGTCCGTCGCGGATCTGAAGGAATCTAGTGTGCCTGCCGCTTGGCCTTGATCGTTTTCTGCTGCCGGTGAGCCTTGAATTGAGCCAGTATCCGTTGAGGGTCCAGTTTTTCCGCTTGCCTAATTTGCTCCCTCAACCACTCCAACTCAGCAAGCTGTTCGCGTAGATCGGCCGACTGCTGCAAAAACGCACGTGTTAGCTTGGAAGTCCGGTCACTGTGCCGCATTTCTGAAATCCCCCCACTAGCAATAAACCGGCATTCTAGACGGTGGGCTGGGTCGGCCGGAGGTAGAGTGAAACCGCTCGCGAGGGGCACGCGCCGGGCGTTAAAAAATCAGCGCCCGCCAATCCATGCCCGCCTTTTCGCAAGCCTCGCGAATAGAAGGAAGTGCGCTCAATATCCCGACCGATGTATCTGGGCAGCGATGACATCGGGTTCGGCCGGCCGGTTCGTGTATCCGAAGGTCGGAGTGGCTTGAGGTAATGGAGCGCCTTCAGGCGCCTCGATAAGGCTTCGGTTTTAGATTCTTGTGCTCGGGCGATGAGGCGCCGGAAAGATACGCATGCCAACCACAGTCATGACAAACAAGGACGTTGCACCTGCCCGGGTTCCAGATCTGTGGCTGCAAGATAGACTTGAATGCGCCCAGATAGCAGCTTGGACAAAGGTAATGCTTTGGATCTCCGTTCTCCACGCCTTCTTTGAGCGAGTAGGCCGTAACTCCGGGAGCGATCTCGCAAAGTTGGTATCGCTCCTTATCTGCGTCCCATGCTTTAAGACGAGCCACTTCTGCTTCCAACGAGCTTACCGTCTTTAGAAGCTCCGATTGAGCCGACAATCCGTCGAGTATTTCTCTCTGAAGTTCAATAATGGCTCGATCTCGGACCGTCGTCTCATGCATGTTGGCGAGTGCCCGCGTCATATCGAACGCGGTCTTCAATGAACTCAGACCTGCGATTGTTTCTGCTACCACCATCGCGCCCCTCCCGCTGGTTGATGAAATGATCTTTGGTATCACAGGGCGAGTGAGTCAAGCCGCCGCCGTGCTTGCTACGAAAACTGTCATTGATCTCTCTTGAGCTTTCTCTTGCCCCAGTGGTGATCCTTGCGCGCTGGATTGAACTGTCGGACGTGGCCGCGGTTCAAAGCCCGCATGACCTTAGGCGATGGTCGGCACTCCATACGAAAACGGCGGGAGTCCGTCAGGACGATACCGCACGAGATTGGCCAGGTTTCTTTCAACAAACGGATCGCCGGTCTTCGCAAGAATCCAATTCTTCGCTCCATCTATTATAGTCTGGCAGAATCTCAGCACGTCTAAGTGAAGTATCCTTCCAGCAAGGCGCAGATCCATCGCGCTCATCCCACCGAACGATACGTCGTCGGTAACGGTCATAATTACATCATGTGCTTTGATTGGCGATTCCGGCCCGAGGAAGATCACTCGGTTGAATTTTGATTTGGGGTGTCCGAAGTGTCCCTGATGCAATACGCCACCGCGTAGCCGAGCTAGATCCGCACCCTCTAGGCTCGCAAATCTTAGGTTTGCGTCACACCAAGCGGTGTATTTGTCAACGGTGCCCCATATCGGTTTGTCGGGATCGCACTCCAAGCAGGCGCAAACGTCTGGCACCGACAGTGCGACCGCGATTGCAACATAGTAGAGTTTTGCATCAAGCGCTCGTTCGATCTCATGCAAAATGGCTGCTAACTCGGGACGCAACTGATCCACTCTCCATGATCCATCTCTCGCGAGGACGAGCCAGCCAAATACGGATTGCTTGACGTCAACGCCGCCGTCGTCTCCGCTCACCACCAATCCCCCCAGCCGCTGAATGGCTCCGTCTGAAGGTAGCTAGAGACCCGCGTGAACGAAAGCGCCCTTTTGGAGGGGCGCCGCCGTTCATGGCTCGTTCGGCCATTGTGATGCACCTCCCACCCTCACGTGGAGCGGGAGAGACGAGCGTCAACGCTTCGCGAGCCGCACCCCGGGCCCACCTTCGACCAACTGGCCGTCGCCCAAAAAGATGATGCCGTCCTCGCTAAGCGCCGCTTCTATGGCTCTTAATGTCGACGCCTTCGGGTCGGCGTTTCCGCGTTCAATGTTATTGAGGCCCGTGGTGGATATGCCTGCTCTTTCGGCTAGCTTGGATTGCGTTTTGCCGAGGAGGGCGCGGCCGGCGCGAATTTGTTCTGCTGTGATCATGTGGAAAACATAGCGTCTGATTGAATTTTTTTCAACTGCGCTTGATCTCCGTTCGAATCGTGGTAAATTCAAGTTCAGTTGAGGAATTTTCAAGCGGAGCAAACAATGCCCAACGTCTCGACCCAATTCGACGCCGCCTGCCTGACCACCAACGGCGCAACTACGCGCGAACTTATTGCAATCCATGACATCGCCCGCGCGCTGGCCGATGTGCTGACTGGGCTGGCCCAGGCCCCCCGCTGTAGCGGACCAGCCGCCGCATGGACGGCCAGCGTGCTGGATGGCCTCTACGATGCACAGAACGCGACTGCCGCTGCGCTGCTGACACGCACAGATGAAGGGCCTATGCGCGCGGTTGCGCTGGCACGAAGCCTAGAATGGGCTATGGAGCGCGAGGACTCGGAGGCGCTGCTTAGGGTGGTTCAGGATGTCGCCTCCCGGCCGGGGGCGGCGGCTTAGGCTTGCGGCGCAGCCCGCCTCACTCGCTGGGGCGGGCCGTTTCTTTGCGGTGTGCATAGAGTGTGCACGACCGGATTTTGAGCTTGATTTTGGATGCTTGAATTTCGGGCTAAGTGCTTGATTTTGCTTGGTGAGCGCGGAGGGACTCGAACCCTCGACCCCATGATTAAAAGTCACGTGCTCTACCGCCTGAGCTACGCGCTCACTTCCTGGAGGTAACGACGTTCTAAACCGTCACCCCGTTCCAGCTCTTGTCTGACCATGATCCCCGGAAACCGACTCCCGCCTTTCCGGATCATGCTCCAGCCCGCGCTGTGTAGGGGGCGGGGGCCGACGGGTCAATAGCGCAGAGGGCGGCAAATGCGTGGTCGTGCGGGCCCGGGATTGCCCTGAGATAGCTGGCGGTTAGTCCCGCTTCATCAAGCCCGGCCGCGAAATCAATCCACGGCCGGATAGCGCCTCAGTTGGCGTCGCGGCGGATTTCGGAGGCGGCCTGCTGGGAAGGAGCGGCGATCGTGGGCATGGCGACCGGGCGCAGACCGATCAGTTCCGCGGTACGGATGGCGCTGTTGCGCCAGAACGAGAACGAGTTGATGCGCGAATTCTCCAGGATCGCGATCGCGACCGCTGCGAGGAAAGGCAGGCTCTGCAGCACCAGCACGCCGGCGAAGATGTAGATCTCGCGGACCTGCTTGAAGCCGTTGGTGGCGATGAGGACCGCGGCGCCGACCAAGAGGAGGACGCCGATCACCGCTTCCCAGAACGCCTGGAATTCGATCGACATCCGCGAAAGGCCGCCCTTGGAGGTGCGGGCGAACGCCAGGTGCTCGGTGATCAGTCCCTGCGCCACGGCGCGCGACACCGTCCATTGCACGCTCATCGCCGCGATCATGGCGCCCAGCATCTGGCCGGCCTTCACCTTTACCCGCATCCGGTACAGCGCCACGAAATGCACGAGCGAGACGACGAAGGAGGCGATGATCGGCAACGTCAGGATCTTGTCGGGGATGGCGATGTCGGCAAAGGCGACGATCGGCACCCAGATCAGGTTGAGGATCGCGACCAAGACGCCGAGGCTCTCGGCGCCCAGCCAGTTCAGCCAGCCCAGCGAAAATTCCCGGCGCTGGTTGGACGAGAGCCGGCTCGCACCGGGCAGGAAGCGCCGCCAGTGCTTTTTCACGATCTGGAAGCCGCCATAGGCCCAGCGGTGTCGCTGCTTCTTGAAGGCCTCGTAGGTGTCGGGCAGCAGGCCTTCGCCGTAGCGCTGGTTGGTGTAATGCGTCAGCCAGCCGCGCTCGATGATGGCAAGCCCGAGATCGGTATCCTCGCAGATGGTGTCGCTGGACCAGCCGCCGGCCATGTCCATCGCGGCGCGGCGGATCAGGCACATCGTGCCATGCACGATGATGGCGTTGTGTTCGTTGCGCTGGACCATGCCGATGTCGAAGAAGCCGGCATATTCGCCGTTCATGATGTAGTGCATCAGCGAGCGGTCGCCGTCGCGATGCTCCTGCGGCGCCTGCACCAGGCCGACCCGCGGGTCGGCGAAGACGGGCACGAGGTCCTTCAGCCAGTCCGGATGCACGACATAGTCGGCATCGATGATGCCGATGATCTCAGCGTCCGCCGCGGTGCGGTCCATGGCGATGCGCAAGGCGCCGGCCTTGAAGCCCTGGACCTTCTCGGCATTGATGAATTTGAAGCGCTCGCCGAGCGCGCGGCAATGATCCTGGATCGGCTGCCAGAACGCGGGATCTGGCGTGTTGTTGATGATGCAGACGCATTCGAAATTGGGGTAGTCGAGCCGCGACACAGCATCGAGCGTCTGCTTCAGCATCTCCACCGGCTCGTAATAAGCCGGGATGTGGATTGAAACCTTGGGGAAGGTGACCTGCTCGCCGATCGTGGCGGGCGCCACCGCTGCGCTCTTCTGGATCAGGCGCCGGGGACCGCGGCCGAAGGCGACATCGGCGATCTCCTCGATCCGCGCCATCGCGATCAGGATCAGCGGGACGAGAAGGATCAGGCCGAGCGTCATCGCGAATGCCGAGCCGAACACGAAATAGTGCCCGGCCCAATAGGCGAAGACGGTCGCGACCCATGCGCCGACGCCGTTGGCGGCAGCCGAGAGTATTAGAGCCTGCATCACCGTCGGGCGTCCCAGGCGCAGGATCGGCAGCGACACCAGGATGCCGACGAGGAGGGCGATTACCGCGAGCTTCCAGTAGTTCTCGTTCACGATCGGCCCGGTCCAGGCGAATTTCGGCTCGCGGGACGCATTCAGGATGCCCCAGTACGGGCCGACGCCGCCTTCGAAGAATTTCCAGGGCTGATCGATCGCCTCGACGATGTTGTAGTCCATGCCGATGGCTTCGGCGCGGGTGACGAAATTGCGCAGCACCGAGGCCTGCTCGAACGGGCCGGGCTCCGCATTCCGGAGATTGTAGCCCGCACTCGGCCAGCCGAATTCGGCGATCACGATGCGCTTGCCCGGGAACTGGTCGCGCAAGAGCTGGAACATGGCGACCGCCTGGTCGACGGCCTGTTGGGCGGTGAAGTTCTCCCAGTAGGGCAGGACGTGGGCGGCGATGAAATCGACGGAATTGGCGAGCTGCGGATTGTCACGCCAGATGTTCCAGATTTCGCCTGTGGTGACGGGGACATTGACCGATTTCTTGACGCGCTTGATCATCTCGATCAGGTCGTCGATCTTCTGCTCGCCGCGGTAGATCACTTCGTTTCCGACGACGACGCCGATCACGTTGCTGTTGCGCCGGGCGAGGTTAATCGCGGCGTCGATCTCGCGCTCGTTGCGCTCGGAATTCTTGTCGATCCAGGCGCCGACCATGACCTTCAGGCCGAATTCGGCGGCGATCGGCGGAACCAGTTCAACGCCGCCCGTCGACGAGTACAGGCGGATCGCGCGCGTCATCGTCGACAGCTTCTTCAGGTCGGCGCGAATCTTTTCGGCTTGCGGGATATTGTCGACGTCGGGATGTGCGCTGCCATCGAACGGCGCATAGGAGACGCTCGGCAGCATGCCGCGGAAGTCAGGAGCCTGCTGCTTTTCCTGCAGAAGGCCCCAGAGCGCGGCATGCACGGCGGTGACAAGCAACAGAACGGCGGCGACAGCGCGCATCGCGGCTAAACCATACGGGGCTGCTATGAAAGGAGAAAGCGAACCCGTCCCCTAGGTTCGACCGACATGGCGGTAAACTGCAAGATAATCCTGCCACGCGATTCCACAACTGATATGACCGCATGGCGTTTTGAGGGCGCCACGCAGCTCAAATGACGGAAGTCGCGTTCGTTCCAAAGTCGAAGGCGGTTATTTCGCGGCCGGCGACGGCGAGGCCGTCGGCGCTGGAGAAGGTGAGGCGGCAGGTGCCGGCGCAGCGTTGCCAGCCGTGGCGGGCGGCGCTTGCGGGTTGGGCGCTGCCGCAGCGGCTGCGGCCGCCGGAGGCTGGGCGCCGGGGTTGATCCAGCAAGCGTGGATGCGGCCATCGAGGCTGCGCGGCACCTTGTCGTCGATCGTGGCGCCAAACCGGGTCAGGCAGCGGAAGGTCGCCTGCACATGGCCGCCGGGGCAGCCGAAACGATCGTAAAGGTCAAGGTGGCGGAAGGCGGTGTCGAGGTCATCAAGCCACATCAGCCGCACCACGCGCCGGCCGAGCCAGACGCATTCCGGGTTTCCGGCGGGGCCGTTGATCGCCTGCGTGGCCTCGACGAATTCGTCGGTCTTGCGCTGATTGTCCTTGGTGACGTCGGACGGAGCGTTTCCCTGCTTCGACTGCTCCTGCGGATTCGGCGTGCCGCTTTGGGAGAAAGCGGCACCGGTACCGATCAGAAGCGCGAGGCCGGCAGTGGCGAAATGGCGCAAGACCGCGATTTTGAACTGAAGCACCCGTCCACCCATACCTTCCCCGATCGATTTCCCGCCCAACAAATCATCTCGAACGGCCATGGCGTAATGCCGTCCAAATAGGTCTCCAGTGCGGCGGAGACGCTGGCGGAATCCCATGACCGGTATTTCAGATTTTGTCCAGCAAAGTCACAACTTTATCGCAACAGCGCAAAACTGTCGCAGGACAACCTTGCTATTGCCCGACTCGTGCTCTTGGCAGACGGTGCATGACCGGCTAATCGACGGTCCCCCGGAGGATGGAACCGATTTCTCTTCGTACGCCACTGGCGCTTCTCCTGATATCGCTGGGTTTGATTGCGGCCGTGTGGTGGTGGCTCGCCACGCCGATTACGCTTGCGCGCGCGCCGATCGACCCCAATGCAAAGCTGCAATGCGTCTCCTATGCGCCGTTCCGCGATACGCAGACGCCGCTGATCCCCACCACGCATATTTCGGCCGACCAGATCGCCCAGGATCTGGCTGATCTCGCCAAGGTCACCGAGTGTGTGCGCACCTATTCGATCGAGAACGGGCTCGACCAGGTGCCGGGCCTCGCGGCGAAGGTCGGGCTGAAAGTCATCCAGGGCATCTGGCTCGGCAGCGACCGGATCAAGAACCAGACCCAGATCGCGGTCGCGGTCGGGCTCGCCAAGCAATATCCGGGTGTGATCACGGCGCTGGTCGTCGGTAACGAAGTGCTGCTGCGCGGGGAGATGACGACCGCGGATCTCGCCGCCTATGTCCGCGCGGTGAAGGCCCAGGTCCAGGTGCCCGTGACCTACGCCGACGTCTGGGAATTCTGGCTGCGCAACCGCGAGGTCTATGACGCCGTCGATTTCGTCACCATTCATATCCTGCCTTACTGGGAAGACATGCCGGTGCGGGCGAAATTCGCCGCCGCCCATGTCGATGCCATCCGTAAGCGCATGGCGGTGGCATTCCCGAACAAGGAGATCCTGATCGGCGAGACGGGCTGGCCGAGCATGGGCAGGATGCGCGAGGGGGCGCTGCCATCGCGCACCAACCAGGCGCGGATCGTCTCGGAAATCCTCGATCTCGCCAAGCGCGAGGGTTTCCGCGTCAACCTGATCGAGGCCTATGACCAGCCCTGGAAGCGCCAGCTCGAGGGTACGGTCGGCGGCTATTGGGGCCTGTTCGACTCCGTCAATCGCGTGGTGAAGTACCCGCCCGGAGTCGCCATCAGCAATTACCCGCTTTGGAAATGGTACATGGGCGCTGGCCTTGGGCTGGGCTTCGTCACCTTCCTCGTGGCCTGGCTGGCGGTCCGGCGGCGGCCATGGGCGCCGCGGATCATGTCCTGGATCGCGGTTGGCGTCTCCGCAACCAGCGCCGGGATCCTGCTCGGGGTTGCCATCGACAAGATGATCTATGAGAGCTACGGGACCGGCGGCTGGGTGCAATGGGGGACGCTGCTTGCGGCAGCCATCCTCGCGCCGATCCTGTCGGCTCACGCGCTGATGGAGGGCAAGTCGCTGCCGACCTTCCTCGAACTGCTCGGACCGCGCCAGTACCGGCACGGCACCTTGCTCACAGCGCTGCTCGGCCTGTCGCTGATCGTGACGACCGTGATCGGGGCAGAAACCGCACTCGGCTTCACCTTCGACCCGCGCTACAAGGACTTTCCGTTCGCCTCGCTCACCATGGCGGTGGTGCCGTTTGCGCTGCTGATGCTGCTCAACCGGCCGCAGGAAGGGGTAAGGCCGATCGCGGAGGCCGTGTTCGCCGGCCTTCTGCTGGTTGCGGCCGGCTATACCTTCCTCAACGAGGGTACCGACAACTGGCAGTCGGTCTGGACCTGCGCGATGTATGTGTTGCTGGCGCTTACGCTGTGGCGGGCGCGGGTCGCGCAAAGCCCAAAATGAGCAGGCCGATCGCGATCCCCGACAGCGCGACATTGTAGAGCACGATCCCGAACCCCGCCGCGATCAGCCCGCCGGTCATCAGGACGATCGACGGCCGCAGCACGTGCAGTGTCGCGATCACGAGCGCGACGATGCCGAACACCGAGTTCCGGAACAGGGTCGTCGCCAGCGCGCGCACCTTGCAGTTCATGGTCTGCAGGCCCGCATCGCAGGCGAGCGCGACAGTTGAGAATTCGATCACGAGATAGCGCACGTAAAGTGCGTAACCGACGGTGAGGAAACCGACGATCAGCAGGAACTGCACCTGATAGGGCGTAAGGCGAAACGGGGTCTTTGTCATCGCGCGAATATGGTCGGGAAAGGGGACGAGGACAAGCCGCTTCGGGCGGTATGAAAGCGAGTGAAAATGTCGCCGCAACGTCTTGCGGTCACGCCATTATTGCTCCTTGCGACCGAACATTGAGGTGATCGCCGAGACTGCGGAAGGCGGCTCCGGCTTCTTCGGCGGCTCCTCGACCACCACTGGAGCTGCCGCTCGTTTCGGTGCCGCGTGCCGGCGTGGTGCGGGCTTGTTGGGAGTCGTCGCCGTCGGCTCCGGCTCGTCCTTGAGCGTCAGGCGCTGGCCGTCGAAAACAGCGGTCTCGCAAGGGCGGCCGTTCTCGGCGAGCACCGCGCAGATTTTCGCCGCGGCCCCGGCGTCGCGCAGCGGGCCGGCAACCAGGCGAAGCTGCATGCCGAGCCCGTTGGCGCCTTCCTTGATGACGATGATCGGGCGCAGGTTGAACAGTGGAGCGTTCGAGCGCGATTTCAACAGGCCTCGCCACAACGCGCGCAGCCCCGGCACCGTATTGGCGGTGCCGAGATCGACCCCGAATTCGGTATGCTGCACCTCGGCTTTCGGCGCGCCGGCGTCCTCTTTCGCTTTCTCCGCGTCACCAGCGGCAGGTGCCGCGGCGACCACCTCGGGCATGGGGCTGGCGGTGACCGTAGCAGCGGGCATGGCCGACTCGACTTGCTTGCTCGCGGCAGGAACGGGCGGTCCGATTATCGACGCCGCGCCGACGAGCGGCATCGCGGGGAGCGACGCTGCCGCGGCATCGGCCGCGTCCGGATTGCTGGCTGGCACGGGGGCGGCGGGTGCCGTGTTGGCAGCAACGACCGGCGGTTTCTCCACGGGCGGCTTCTCGCTCGCAGCGGCCAGTGGCTTGTCCGAAGCCAGCACCGGGGGCTTTTCGGCGGCTGGTTTCTCGGGCGCGGTTGGAGCGGGTGTCGTTGCCGCGACTGGGGCCACGACCGGAGCCGGGGCATGATGCGCTGCCGGCTCCTGCACCCACGCGGGATATGGCGAGGGGGCGGACTGTGGTGCAGCCGCCGTGCTCTGCTTCGCGATCGTGCCGGTAACCGAATCCAGTCCTTGCTCCAGCACGGTGACGCGGGTGTAGAGCCGGTCGCGGTCCGAATTGAGCGTCTCGATCGCGGACGCAAGCCGCCGCGCCTCGTTCTGGTTCTCCTTGGCGAGCATCTGGATCTGCTGCGCCTGCCGCGCCACCTCCGCGGCGGCACCCTGGTCGCGCCGCCACCCGAGCGAGGACTGGTTGGCGAGGACCGCGAGCGTGACGGCGCCGACCGCGGCAAAACCCCAGGAGCCGAGCCGCCACAGCGTGCGGCGGTCGAATTCGTCTTCCTCGGCAAGCAGGCCTGTAAACAAACCGCCGGTGCTTTCCGCGCCGAGATCGCCTGCCAGATTGTCAGGATCTTTGGCCAAAACCCCTTTGGCCCTCCTCAAGGCCCGCCGAATCACGCCGCAAAGATTAACAGGAAATGCGCGGGGAACCTGATCCGTAGCCAACCCGGAAGGCGAATAGGTTTCCTCGCCCGGGGAAACCAATTAAGACGGCTTGGCGCGATCCGCGGACAATATTTGAGGGTTTTGATGACTGCTCGATCCAGCCTGACGGTGGTGCTCGCGGCCGGCGAGGGCACGCGCATGCGATCCTCGCTGCCGAAGGTCCTGCATCCCGTCGCCGGAGAGTCGCTGTTGTCCCATGTGCTGCGTGCCGCGCCGAATGGCACAGGCGCTTCGCTGGCAGTGGTGGTCGGGCCGGACCATCAGGCGGTCGCGGATGAGACGCGGCGGGTCCGTTCTGACGCCAGTACCTTCGTGCAGCGCGAGCGGCTCGGCACGGCCCATGCGGTGCTGGCGGCGCGCGAGGCGATCGCTGATGGAGCCAACGATCTCCTGATCGCGTTCGGCGACACGCCACTGATATCGGCGGAGACCTTCGAGCGACTGCGCGCGCCGCTGAAGAATGGCGCCGCGCTCGCGGTGCTCGGCTTCCGCGCCGCCGATCCCACCGGCTACGGCCGGCTGGTGGTCGAGAACGGCAGGCTCGTTGCGATCCGCGAGCAGGCCGACGCCAGCGCCGAGGAACGCAAGATCACGCTGTGCAATGCCGGCGTGATGGCGTTCGACGGGCGCAAAGCGCTCGGCATCCTCGATGAGATCGGCAATGCCAATGCCAAGGGCGAATATTACCTGACCGATGCCGTCGCCATCGTACGTGAAAAAGGATTGGAGGCCGTCGTGATCGAGACCAGCGAAGACGAAGTGCGCGGCATCAACACCAAGGCGCAGCTTGCGGAAGCCGAAGCGGTGCTGCAGGCGCGGTTGCGCAAGGCTGCGATGGAGGCCGGCGTGACGCTGATCGCGCCGGAGACCGTCTATCTCGCCGCCGACACCAAATTCGGCCGTGACGTCACCATCGAGCCCTTCGTGGTGATCGGCCCCGGCGTGAGCATCGGCGATGGCGCGGTGATCCACTCCTTCTCGCACATCGTCGAGGCCACGATCGGCAACAAGGTCTCGATCGGTCCCTATGCGCGGCTGCGGCCCGGCACCTCGCTCGGCGACGGCTCGCGGATCGGCAATTTCGTGGAGACCAAGGCTGCGATCCTGGAGGCGGGCGTCAAGGTCAATCATCTCTCTTACGTTGGCGACGCCCATGTCGGCGCCAACTCCAATCTCGGTGCCGGCACCATCACTTGCAATTATGACGGCTTCCTCAAGCACAAGACCCTGATCGGCAAGGGCGCCTTCATCGGCACCAATTCCTCGCTGGTCGCGCCCGTGAAGATCGGTGCCGGCGCCTATATCGGCTCGGGCTCCGTCATCACCAAGGACGTGCCCGACGATGCGATGGCCGTCGAACGCAGCCCGCAATCCGTCCGCGAAGGCGGCGCTGCGCGCTATCGTGAGATCAAGATGAAAGCGAAGGCCGCGAAGGGAAGCTGACGCCGTAGATTGCTTGTCCCGTAGGATGGGCAGAGCGGAAGCGAAACCCATCGCTCTACCCATCCTACGATGTCGTGCTCTCTTTCGACGGAATGACTGCGGCGGTTTGTGGCGATAGGAAGGGGCAGGTTGGATCCGTCTGCCGCACCCGTTAATCTTCCCTTTAACACTGTCTCAATCCGCAATAATTATTGAGTTTGTTGGTACCCGCGTTTCCCGTTAAGGGAGCGTGTCGTCGGTTTGGCAAATTTTCGGCGATTTGGGGATTTTGATCCGCATGTGCGGCATTATCGGCATTCTCGGACGGGCACCGGTTGCGGAGCAGCTGGTCGATTCGCTCAAGCGACTTGAATATCGCGGCTACGATTCCGCTGGTGTCGCCACGCTGGAGGGCGACCATCTGGTGCGGCGGCGCGCGGAAGGAAAATTGAAGAACCTGGAAGCGCGTTTGCACGCCGAGCCGCTCGATGGTCACACCGGCATCGGGCATACGCGCTGGGCGACGCATGGCCGGCCGACCGAGGGCAATGCGCATCCGCATGCGACGGACAACGTCGCTGTCGTCCACAACGGCATCATCGAGAATTTTCGCGAATTGCGCCAGGAGCTCGAGAAGCAGGGCGCGAAATTCTCCAGCGAAACTGACACCGAGGTCGTCGCCCATCTCGTCAACTCCTACCTCCTGAAGGGCTATTCGCCGCAGGACGCGGTGAAGGCGTCGCTGCCGCAGCTCCGCGGCGCGTTCGCGCTGGCGTTCCTGTTCAACGGCCACAATGACCTCCTGATCGGCGCCCGCAAAGGTTCGCCGCTCGCGGTCGGGCATGGCGACGGCGAAATGTATCTGGGATCGGACGCGATCGCGCTGGCGCCGTTCACCGATACGATCAGCTATCTCGAGGACGGCGACTGGGTGGTGCTGTCGCGCGAGGTCGGCGTGATCTATGACGAGCATGGCGCGGTCGCCAACCGCGAGGTGCTGAAGTCAGGCGCATCGGCATTCCTGGTCGATAAGGCCAACTACCGCCACTTCATGGCCAAGGAAATCCACGAGCAACCGGAAGTGGTTGGCCACACTCTCGCCCGCTATATCGACATGGCGACCGAGCGGGTCACGTTGCCGGTCAAGCTGCCGTTCGATTTCAAGGATATCCAGCGCGTCTCGATCACCGCCTGCGGCACCGCGAACTATGCGGGCTATGTCGGGAAATATTGGCTGGAGCGGTTCTCGCGCCTGCCGGTCGAGATCGATATCGCGTCCGAATTCCGCTACCGCGAGGCGCCTTTGCGGAAAGGCGATCTTGCGATCTTCATCTCGCAATCCGGCGAGACTGCCGACACGCTGGCCGCGTTGCGTTACGCGAAAGAGCAGGGCGCGCATACGGTTTCGGTGGTGAACGTGCCGACCTCGACGATCGCGCGCGAGAGCGAGACCGTGCTGCAGACGCTGGCCGGTCCCGAGATCGGTGTCGCCTCGACCAAGGCCTTCACCTGCCAGCTCATGGTGCTGGCATCGCTCGCGGTCGCCGCCGGCAAGGCGCGCGGCGAACTGTCGGATGCGGACGAGGCCCGGCTCGTACACGGCCTCGTCGAGGTTCCCCGATTGATCGCGGCGGCGCTGACCACGGAGCCGCAGATCGAGAAGCTCGCGCGCGAGATCTCCAAATCGCACGATGTGCTCTATCTCGGCCGCGGCACCAGCTATCCGCTCGCGCTCGAGGGTGCGCTGAAGCTGAAGGAGATTTCCTACATCCACGCCGAGGGCTATGCCGCCGGCGAGCTCAAGCACGGGCCGATCGCGCTGATCGACGAGAACATGCCGGTCGTGGTGATCGCGCCTTTCGACAAGGTGTTCGAGAAGACCGTCTCCAACATGCAGGAAGTGGCCGCCCGCGGCGGCAACATCATCCTGATGACCGATGCCAAGGGGGCGGCGGAGGCGACCGTCGATTCCCTGGTCACGATCGTGCTACCGGACATGGCGGCGGCCTTTACGCCGATAGTCTATGCCGTTCCGGTGCAGCTCCTCGCCTATCATACCGCAGTGGTCATGGGCACGGACGTCGACCAGCCGCGCAACCTTGCGAAGTCGGTTACGGTCGAATAGCCGCAACCGCCCGGATTACGTTGGCCCTTCAAAAACCTGCTAGGATGGCTTAGCTGGGAGATTCTGGCTGCGCCCTGCGACCTGGAACCATAATGAGCCCCGAGAATCCGCCTCCGATCCCGCCCCCGGGCGAACACTCGCCAGACGGCCCGCGCGGCCTGATGGCCCGCTTTCGAAACTATTTCCTGACCGGGCTGATCGTCACGGGGCCAGTGGCGATCACCCTCTATCTGACCTGGTGGTTCGTGACCTGGGTCGACGGCCTGGTGCGACCGTTCGTGCCTTCGGCCTATCGCCCTGAAACCTACCTGCCATTCGGCGTGCCCGGTTCCGGGCTGGTCGTCGCGGTGATCGCGCTGACGCTGCTCGGTTTCCTTACCGCGAATTTGATCGGACGGACGCTGGTCGATCTCGGCGAGCGACTGCTGGGGCGGATTCCGGCGGTGCGCGCGATCTATCGCGGCCTCAAGCAGGTGTTCGAGACGCTGTTCTCGGGCAACGGATCGAGCTTCCGCCGCGTCGGCCTGGTCGAATTTCCCTCGCCGGGCATGTGGTCGATTGTCCTGATCTCGCAATCGCCGAGCGCGAACATCGCGGCGAGTCTGCCGGGCGAGGAGGAACACATCTCGGTGTTCCTGCCATGCTCGCCGAACCCGACCACCGGCTTTTTCTTCTACGTGCCGAAGAGCAAGATCATCGAAGTCGAGCTGAGCGCCGAGGATGCCGCGACATTGATCATGTCCGCCGGCGTCGTCCAGCCGGGCTCCGGCGATGCAAAGCGCGTCGCCGCGCTGGCCGGTGTCGCCAATGCCGCCCGCATCGCCAACTCCGCCTCCACGCTGCAGCCGAAGCCCGCGCCCGCGAAAGTGGAATAGGGCTCTCCCGATTTTGAAGGTGAGGCGAACTCGTGCTCGCCTTCGGATCGTTCTACAAATGCGGTCTCGCAAAAACCTTCAGGATCCATCATGTCCAATACGATCGCGATCCTCGCGCCGGGTGCCATGGGCAGCGCGGTGGCGCAACGCCTGGCCGAACACGGCGCCCGCGTCCTGACCTCACTTCACGGCCGGAGCGAAGCGAGCGCCAAACGCGCGGCGGCCGCCGGCATGATGGCGGCCGACGACGCTGATATCGCCGCTGCCGACATCATCTTGTCGATCGTGCCGCCCGGCGAGGCGATCGCGCTGGCCGAGCAGTTGGCGGCCAATATCGCGAAACACCGAACGAGACCTGTCGTCGTCGATTGCAATGCCGTCAATGTCGAGACGGTGCAGAAGGTTGGCGAAATCATCGCCGCTTCCGGCGCGCGCTTCGTCGATGGTGGCATCATCGGCCTGCCGCCGAAGCCGGGCTCGGCTGGACCGGCGTTCTACGTCTCGGGCGAACATGCGCAGGACCTCGCAGTGCTCAAGCAATTCGGTCTCGACTTGCGCATCGTCGAAGGGCCGGTCGGCGCTGCTTCCGCGCTCAAGATGTCGTATGCGGGCATCAACAAGGGCCTGACGGCCGTCGGCGCCGCCATGGTGCTGGCGGCCACGCGCGCGGGCGCCGCGGACGCGTTGCGCGACGAACTGGCACTCAGCCAGCCGCACATTTTGGCGCGGATCGGGAATGCGCTGCCCGATATGGTGCCGAAGGCGTATCGCTGGGTCGCCGAGATGCGCGAGATCGCCGCTTTCCTCGGCCCGGATCATCCCGCCAGTCTCGCCTATGAGGGATTCGCGCGGCTGTTCGAGCACATCGCTGCGGATGCGAGCGGCGCGGGCGAGGACGTCGCGAAGCTGCGGGCGTTCGCCGAGAGCTGCAAGGCGAAGAATAGCTAAAAAGCTACCACCGTCATTGCGAGGAGCGAAGCGACGAAGCAATCCATTGTCACCGCGTGCGTGGAGGCATGGATTGCTTCGCCGCGCTCGCGATGACGGGGTAAGAGCCAGTCAGATCAACGTGTCGTACAAATCTTTCCAATCCGGGTTCACAGCTTCAATCAGGGCGATCTTCTTCGCGCGGCTGCCGGCCTTGATCTGTTTTTCGCGCGCGATGGCGTCGAGCATGGTGTCGTGGAGTTCGTACCAGACCAGCACCTTGCAGCCGTATTTCGCCGTAAAGCCTTCTACGAGTCCTTCGCGATGCTCAAAGGCCCTCTTCGGCAGATACGATGTCACACCCGCATAGAGCGTTCCATGACGCTTGTTTGCGACGATGTACACGCACGGCTGCTTCATTCGTTCGCCCTCCACAACGCAAACTTACACCGTCATAGCGAGGAGCGAAAGCGACGAAGCAATCCATTGGCTTTCGAGAGCGCGGAAAGGTGGATTGCTTCGCTTGCGCTCGCAATGACGGCGGTTGGGGTTGCGCGGTCCTGCTGCCACAAACACCGTCATTGCGAGGAGCGAAGCGACGAAGCAATCCACGTCTCCGCTTGCCGTACCATGGATTGCTTCCCTGCGCTCGCAATGACGGGGAAGAACGTCACCCCGCGCCGATCAGGGGGATCGCTTCGTCACGTTCGAACAGGTAGAGCAGGCAGCGCAAGGCGTCGCCGCGCTCGCCTTTCAGCTTCGGATTGTCCTTCATAATGTGTAGCGCTTCGTCGCGGGCCTGCGCGATGAGCTGGCCGTGCACCTCAGGGCGCGCGATGCGGTAGCCTGGAAGGCCGCTTTGGCGGATGCCGAGCACGTCGCCTTCGCCGCGCAGCTTCAGGTCTTCCTCGGCGATACGGAAGCCGTCGGTGGTTTCGCGGATCGCTTTAAGCCGCGCTTTTGCGATTTCGCCGAGCGGCTCCTGGTAGAGCAGCAGGCAGGTTGACGCCTCCGAGCCGCGCCCGATCCGGCCGCGAAGCTGGTGCAGTTGCGCAAGTCCAAAACGCTCTGCGTTCTCGATCACCATGATGGTCGCCGCCGGTACGTCGACGCCAACCTCGACGACCGTGGTGGCGACCAGCAGCGTGATCTCATGCGCGGCGAACTGCGCCATCACGGCGTCCTTCTCCGCGCCCTTCATCTGGCCGTGGACGAGGCCGACACTGTCGCCGAAACGCTTCTGCAGGCTCTCGAACCGCTTCGTCGCGTTGGTCAGGTGTTCGGTGCCTTCGGCTTCGGATTCCTCCACCAGCGGGCAGATCCAGTAGACCAGCTTGCCCGCCGTCAGCGCGCGGCCGACGGCGTCGATGACGTCGCTGATGCGGCTCGCCGGCACGGCGCGGGTATCGATCGGCTGGCGGCCGGCCGGTTTTTCTCGCAATTCGGAGATGTCCATGTCGCCGAAATAGGTGAGCACCAGCGTGCGCGGGATGGGCGTGGCGCTCAGCACCAACACGTCCACCGCTTCGCCTTTCGATGTCAGCGCCAGCCGCTCGCGCACGCCGAAGCGATGCTGCTCATCGACGATCGCAAGCGCCAGCGACTTGAAGATCACGTCGTCCTGGATCAGCGCATGTGTGCCGACCAAAAGATCGATCCCGCCGGCCTCGAGCCTGGCCAGCAATTCGCGCCGCTCCTTGCCCTTCTCGCGGCCGGTGAGGATCGCGACACGAAGACCGGCGCGCTCCGCAAGCGGGGCGATGGTCTTGATGTGCTGCCGCGCCAGGATTTCGGTCGGCGCCATCAGCGCGGCCTGCTTGCCGACTTCGGCGACGGCCGCGGCCGCGAGCAGCGCCACCACGGTCTTGCCGGACCCGACGTCGCCCTGCAGCAGGCGCAGCATGCGCACCGGCTGGCGCAGATCTTCTGCAATCGCCGCCATAGCGGAGCGTTGCGAAGCCGTCAGTGCATAGGGCAGCGCGTCGATGATCTTGTTGCGCAGATGGCCGTCGCCTGCATTGCGGTCGCCGGCAGGCCGGCGGAGTTGGGCGCGGATCAGCGCCAGCGCCAATTGCCCGGCGAGCAGCTCGTCGAAGGCAAGGCGCGACCAGAACGGGCCGTCAGGCAGGATGTCGGTGAGCTCGACCGGCACATGGACACGCTGCAGCGCTTCCGCGATCGGCGGAAAGCTGCAGCGGCGCAGCACCTCGGGCCTGATCCACTCCGGCAATGCAGGAAGCTTCTGCAATGCCTGCGCGGTCGCGCGCCGCAGTGAGCCGATCGCAAGTCCCTCGGTCAGCGGATAAACCGGATCGATGCCGGAGAGTTTTGCAAAACCTTCTTCGTCGACGACGCGGTCGGGATGCACGATCTGCGGGATGCCGTCGTACATCTGCAAGGTGCCGGAGACATAGCGCTTGGTTCCGACGGGAAGCAGCTTCTCGACATAGCCCGGCTGGGCGCGGAAGAAGGTGAGCACCACATCGGCGGTGTCGTCGCTGGCATAGACGAGATAGGGCGCACGCGAACTGCGCGGCGGGGCCGGGCGATGGCGGTCGATCGTGACCTCAAGCGTCACCATCGTGCCCGGAACCGCGTCGCGGATCTTCGGCCGCGCGCGGCGGTCGATCACGCTTGCGGGCAGATGCAGCAACAGATCGACCAGCCGCGGCGTCTCGCTGCGGTCGAGCAGATAGCGGAGCAGCTTGTCCTGCTTCGGCCCGACGCCTGACAGGCTCGTGACCGGCGCAAACAGGGGATTGAGCAGAGCAGGGCGCATTCAGGTCTTTCGTCGTGCGAGACGCGTCATGCGCGGACTTGATCCGCGCATCCATCTTCAAGAGAGGATGGATTGCCGGGTCAAGCCCGGCAATGACGGGAGGCGTTGATAATTGGGAACAAGAAGGGCTGACATCGGTCATCCCAGTCGCTATATCACCCCCGCCCGGCACGTCCGGGCTTTTGGCGTTTGGATGGATTTGGCGACATGACGGGAACGACACGGTCGAGCGGCGGGCTCGACGACCGCCGCAAGCGGCTATTGTTTCGCTGCTGGCATCGTGGCACCCGCGAGATGGACCTCATCCTCGGCCGCTTTGCGGACGCCGAAATCGGCAACCTCTCGGAGGCCGAACTGTCCGAACTGGAGCATCTGCTCGAGGTGCCCGATCCCGACCTCTATGCCGCGCTGATCGGCGACAGGCCGCTTGACGAGGCAGGGGCGCTGTTTGCCCGCATCAAGGCGTTTCGCGCGGTGGAACACGACACATGAAACCACAAGCCAAATCGCCCGCCGCGCTGCTGGCCCCCGGGCGCGCGGTGACCTTTGCCAATGTCGCGGAGGGGGCCGAGGGGCTCATCATCGCCGATCTCGCGCGCGCGATCGCGGCGAAGCCGAAGCGGCCGGCGGTCAGCCTTGCCGTGGTCTGCCGCGACGGGGCGCGGATGCAGCAGCTTGCCCGCGCACTGGAATTCTTCGCGCCCGATCTTGCCGTGATGCAGTTCCCGGCCTGGGACTGCCAGCCCTATGACCGTGTCTCGCCGCATGGTGGCGTCCTGGCGCAGCGCCTGACCACGCTGGCACGACTGTCGCGGCTCGCCGGCAGCGACAAGCCTCTGATCGTGCTGACCACCGTGAACGCCATCGTGCAGCGGGTGCCGGCGCGCGAGGTGGTGGCGGCGCAGGCGCTGTCGGTCGCGCCGGGCCATGTCGTGCCGATGGACTCGATCGTCGCCTGGCTTGAGCACAATGGCTATACGCGCTCCTCCACCGTGCGCGAGCCCGGCGAATATGCGGTGCGCGGCGGCATCCTCGACCTGTTTCCGGCCGGGCTCGAGCAGCCCGTGCGCTTCGATTTCTTCGGCGATTCCCTGGAATCGATCCGCACCTTCGATGCCGAGACCCAGCGTACGCTCCTGGACATGCGCGGGCTCGATCTGGTTCCGGTCTCGGAATTCCAGCTCACCACGGAAACCATCCGTCGCTTCCGGATGGGCTATGTCGCCGCCTTCGGCGCGCCGGAGCGCGACGATGCGCTGTATGAAGCCGTCACCGAAGGCCGCCGCCATCCCGGCATGGAGCACTGGCTGCCGCTGTTCCAGGAGCGGATGGACACGCTGCTCGACTATCTCGACGGCGCGCCGATCGCGATCGAGCCGCAGGGCGAGGACGCCGCGCGCGAGCGCTTCAAGCAGATTGTCGACTACTATGACGCGCGGCGCGAGGCGATGGAGCATCCCGGTCGCGGCGCGATCTACAAGCCCCTGCCGCCGGACCAGCTCTATCTCACCGAGGCAGAATGGACGCAGCGCCTGAACGATGGCGCACTGGCGCGGCTGACGCCGTTTGCCGTGCCCGAAGGCAGCACGGAGGTGTTCGACGCCGGCGCGCGGCAGGGCCGCAACTTCGCGCCGGAGCGCGCCGATACCTCCATCAACGTGTTCCAGGCCGTCGCCGCCCATGTGCAGGCCCTGCAGGCGCAGCGCAAGAAGGTGGTGATTGCGTTGTGGAGCGAGGGCTCGCGCGACCGCATGGGCTCGATGCTTCAGGACCACAAGCTCCACAATGTCACCAACGTCAACACCTGGCGCATGGTGCAGGCGACGCCGCGCAACGAGGCAATGCTCGCTGTGCTCGGCATGGAATCGGGCTTCGAGACCGACGATGTCGCCGTCATCAGCGAGCAGGATATCCTGGGCGACCGCCTGGTGCGGCCGCGCAAGGCGCATCGCAAGCTCGACAACTTCATCTCGGAGGTCACGAGCCTGTCGGCCGGCGATCTCGTCGTCCATGTCGAGCACGGCATCGGCCGCTTCGTCGGCCTGCAGACGCTGGAGGTCGGGGGCGCGCCGCATGACTGTCTCGAGCTGCATTATGCGGCGGAGACAAAACTGTTTCTGCCGGTCGAGAACATCGAGCTGCTGTCGCGCTACGGCTCCGACAGCGCCAATGTCGAATTGGATCGTCTCGGCGGCACCGGCTGGCAGGCGCGCAAGGCGAAACTGAAGAACCGCATCCGCGAGATCGCGGGCGAATTGATCAAGATCGCGGCCGAGCGCATGCTGCATGAAGCGCCGAAGATGCCGGTGCAGCCGCATGTCTATGACGAGTTCTGCGCGCGCTTCCCCTATGAGGAGACCGAGGACCAGCTCGGCGCGATCAACTCGACGCTGAAGGACCTCGAGAGCGGCCGCCCCATGGACCGGCTGATCTGCGGCGATGTCGGCTTCGGCAAGACCGAAGTGGCGCTGCGCGCGGCATTTGCGGTCGCGCTCGACGGCAAGCAGGTTGCGGTGGTGGTGCCGACCACGCTGCTCGCGCGCCAGCACAGCAAGACCTTTGCCGAGCGCTTCCGCGGCTTCCCGGTCAATGTCGCGCAGGCCTCGCGGCTGATCCCGACAAAGGAGCTGACGCAGGTCAAGAAGGGGCTCACTGACGGCAGCGTCGATGTCGTCGTCGGCACCCATGCGCTGCTCGGCAAGTCGATCAAGTTCAAGGACCTGGGCCTTTTGATCGTCGACGAGGAACAGCATTTCGGCGTCGGCCACAAGGAGCGGCTGAAGCAGCTCCGGGCGCAGGTGCATGTGCTGACGCTGTCCGCGACGCCGATCCCGCGCACGCTGCAGCTTGCACTGACCGGCGTGCGCGAGCTCTCGATCATTGCCTCGCCCCCGGTCGACCGGCTCGCGGTGCGCACCTTCGTCGCGCCGCATGATCCCTTGATGATTCGCGAGGCGCTGCTTCGCGAGCGTTATCGCGGCGGACAGGCGTTCTATGTGGTGCCGCGGATCGAGGATCTCGCTGGTGTCAAGGACTTCCTCGACAAGAACGTGCCGGAGATGAAGGTCGCGGTGGCGCACGGCCAGATGCCGCCGACCGTGATCGAGGACATCATGTCGGCGTTCTACGACGGCAAATACGACATCCTGCTGTCGACCACGATCGTCGAGTCAGGGCTCGATATCCCCAATGCCAACACGCTGATCGTGCATCGCGCCGACATGTTCGGCCTTGCCCAGCTCTATCAGCTCCGCGGCCGCGTCGGTCGCTCGAAGCTGCGGGCCTATGCGCTGTTCACGCTGCCGGCGCAGCAGAAGATCACGGCGCAGGCCGAACGGCGGCTCAAGGTGCTGCAGTCGCTGGAGACGCTGGGCGCGGGCTTCCAGCTCGCTTCCCACGACCTCGACATCCGTGGCGCCGGCAATCTGCTCGGCGAGGAGCAATCCGGTCACATCAAGGAAGTCGGCTTCGAACTCTATCAATCGATGCTGGAGGAGGCGATCGTCAACCTCAAAGCCGGCGTCGCCGAGCCTGCCGCCGACCGCTGGTCGCCGCAGATCACGATCGGCATGCCCGTGCTCATTCCGGAGGATTACGTCAACGATCTTT
Source organism: Bradyrhizobium sp. Crot121 (assembly GCF_059512385.1). NCBI lineage: Bacteria > Pseudomonadati > Pseudomonadota > Alphaproteobacteria > Hyphomicrobiales > Nitrobacteraceae > Bradyrhizobium > Bradyrhizobium sp. Crot121. Next base: position 36,474 of record NZ_JCAMOR010000026.1, read on the forward strand.
CGGTGCGGCTGTCGCTGTACCGGCGGCTCGCCGATCTCGACACCGAAGAGGAGATCGACAATTTCGCAGTCGAGATGCGCGACCGCTTCGGCGTGCTGCCCGACGAGGTGCGCTATCTGTTCAAGGTCGCCACCATCAAGGCCTATTGCCGCCGCGCCAATGTCGAGAAGGTCGATGCCGGCCCGAAGGGCGCCGTGATCTCGTTCCGCGACAATGCCTTTGCCCAGCCGGACCGCCTGGTTGCCTTCATCCGCCAGCATGGCCAAGCCGCCAAGGTGCGGCCCGACATGAAGGTCGTGTTCTTCCAGGAATGGAAGACTCCGGAGGAACGGCTTGCAGGGACAACGGAAATCCTGCGGCAACTTGCCAATCTCGCCGAGAACAAGAAGGCGGCGTAAGCTTGCCTTCCCGTCCGCGGGATGCCGGTCGCGCAGCGCGGCCGATCCCGAGCTTTTGAGACAATAGCTGGCTGTTAATATTACTGCTTAACTACCAGTTAAGTATGCGTTGGCGGCACGAAAGCGCATGGCCTAGCGTGCGCCGAGTGCGGCTCCGTAATTGGCGAGTTGGTGCGTACCATGAGCTATCGAATCTGTGGCGCGTTGATCGCGTCTGTTGGCGCAGCAGCGCTTCTGTTCGCTGCGAATGATGCATCCGCGAGGTCGGGAGGAGCAGCGCGCGCCGGGGTTGCTTCGGCGCCGTCGGTTGTGCGCGGGCACGTTGGTCCTGCGTTCCGGCCGCATCGGCGAGGCTTTGTCGGTGGCTTCTGGCCGGGCACAGCAGGCTATTTCGATGCGCCAGCGGTCGGCGAAGGCATCGCCGGCATGCCGCAATCGCAATCTGTCTCGGGCGACTTCCGCAACACCTACACCTATGACGTCCCCTGGGACTGGGCCCATCGCTATCCGCCAATGGTTGAACCTTCCGATCGACCCTATGTCTCGAGCTGTCCCTCGGAGAGCGTGACGGTCCCCGGACGGCGCGGCGGTGAGCACACCGTCAACATCACGCGCTGCTACTGACCAAGAAGCTTACGGCTGCGCCTGGCTGCCCCACGCATCGAGGCCGAGTTTCCAGAGCGGCGGCAGATCGGCGAAAGGCGGTGTGGTGTGTGCGATGACGATGGCCGCACGGCGGCTGTCCGAGTCGATCTTGCTGTTGATCGCCTTGACGTGCGCGTTGATCGTGGCGACGCCCTGGCTCGCGTGATGGAACTCGGAAAAGCTCACAACTTCCGCGTCGATCAGGCGAATGATGCTCGTGAACGGCACGCTAGGCGGCGCGTTCAGATCGGGCTCGGACTCGGAAAGGCGAATGATCTCGGCGTCGAGATCATTGTCCCTGTTGTCCATGGGATTCTGCGTTGCAGTTTCTGGTTGAGATTGAATCTATTTTGCGCGCAGTTTGCAGCAATCGGGAACCCGATCTGTTGCAGCAAAGCCTCGCTCGTTTTCCTTATCGCTCACAGCGACGCCTGTATACCCCTTCGGGTAGTGGTCAGATCGTGATTCATCTAAGACTGTTCGCAACGCATCCGCGTGCGTCGTTTCGCTCGGTGTCATCGAGGAGCAAGCGCAAGTATGAACGTTGCTGTACTCCAATGTCGCGAACTCTCTCGTGAACATCGGCTTCGGCAATGGGCAAGTCGCAGCACAGATTGATGTGATCAGAAATCGTGCGGGTGGTTTCGCGACAACAGAGACGTGCGCGGAAAATTGGTAGTGGGTCGTGGGGGCTGCAATGACGTGGAAATGTTCGGACCGCCAGTCGCGGGGCCACGATTGTCATCGCCGGCACGTTCGGCGCGTCATGCGCGTCGGTTCCACCGCTTTTTGTGTGGTTGTCGGCTTCACCATGGCGGCGTGGGCTGACGGAGGTCAGGGCGGCGCCGGGTTCGGCTGGACCCCTGGGGGTGGCGGCGCTGGTTACACCGGGAATCCAGGCCATAGCGTACGTGCTGATTCGCTCGCTGGCGGCGGCGGCGGCGGCGCGGGGGGCGGTAACGGCGGTAGCGCGTTCAGCGGTCTCCCTGGTGGCACCGGAGGTACGGCGAGCGATCCGAACGGTCACGATGGACAGAGCGACTTCTTCGGGGGCAGCGGCGGCGGCGGCGGGTACAATGGCAACGGTGCCGGCACGGCAGTCTTGACCAACACTGGAACGATGATCGGCGGCCGAGGCGGCAAGGGTGGCGACGGCAATCTGGCGACGACGGGCGCGGGCGGCGGCGGCGGCGGGGCAGGTGGCTATGGTGCCGTGATCACCGGCAGCGGCGCCAGCAGCAATAGCGGGACCATCACCGGTGGCAATGGCGGCGACGGTGGCAAGTCGGGAAGGTACGGTGGCCCCCCGTATCCTGACACCGGCGGCGGTGGCGGCGGCGGCGGTGTGGGCGTTCAATTCAGTGCCACAGGCGCCAGCTTCACCAACACTGGAGGAATTGCTGGTGGCATCGGCGGGATGGCCGGAGCAGCCGTCGGCGCTGGAGGGGGCGGCGTCGGAGGCACTGGCGGTGCCGGCCTTGTCGGGGCCGCGCTTTCGGTTATCAACACCGGAAACATCGCCGGCGGTACCGGCGGCAGCGGCGCCGTGGGATATGGCGGCGTCCTGGCTCCCGCTGGGAGCGGCGGCGCTGGCGTGTCTCTGAGTGCCGCCTCGTCGCTCGACAACCGCGGCATCATTCGCGGCGGTCTCGGAGGCGGCAGCGGTGGGGCGGGGGGCAGTGGTGGCGGAGCCGGTGCCATTCTGTCGGGTTCATCCCTCAGCAACACAGGATCGATCATCGGGGGAGATGGCGGGAGCGGCGGCACCCTTGGCGGCGGCGCCGGCATCGTCGGCACGGATGCCACTGTCATCAACAACGGCACGATTTCAGGCGGCTTGTCCAACGACGGCGTGACACGTGCCAATGCTCTCACGTTTCTTGGTGGGGCAAACACACTCATCTTCGGCAGTTCGACGCCGGGCCTGACCGGCAATATTGCAATCCAGGCCGGCACGCTGACGTTTGACCAGTCGTCGGACATGACGCTCAGCAATGTGATCACCGGAGGCGGTGCTCTCATCAAGGCCGGTTTGAAGACCCTGGTTCTCAACGGCCAGAGCACCTACACCGGCCCAACCACCGTCAATGCCGGCAAGCTCGTGGTCGGCGATGACAACCACGCCGGCGCGAGCCTCGCCAGCACCGTCGCTGTGAACGGCGGCGGCACGCTCGGCGGCATCGGTACCATCGGTGGCCTCGCTGTTGCGAATGGCGGCGCCGTCGCGCCCGGCAATTCGATCGGCACCCTGAACGTCGCCGGCAATGTCAGCTTCGCGGCGGGCTCGATCTACCAAGTCGAGACCAATGCGGCCGGCCAATCCGATCGGATTGTCGCTACCGGGACCGCAAGCCTCACGGGGGGCACCGTGCTGGCGCTGGCGCAGAGCGGAATCTTTTCGCCGCAGACAGCCTACACCATCCTCACCGCGAACGGCGGCGTCACCGGCACGTTTGCGGATGTCAGCAGCAGCCTCATCTTCCTGACGCCGACTTTGAGCTACGGTGCCAACGACGTATTCCTGAGATTCGCCCGCAGCAGCACCGCATTCCCCGACGTCGCGGAGACCCCAAACCAGCGCGCGGCGGCCGGCGGCTTGCAGGAGAGTTCACTGACCAGCCCGCTGGTGATTGCCGTGCTCAACCAGAGTGCGGCCGGCGCGCGGCAGGCGTTCGATGCGCTGTCGGGCGAAGTGCATGCCAGCGCGCAGACCGCAATGATCGACGACGCCCGCTATCTGCGCGAGGCCGTGCTCGGACGGTTGCGGCAGGCTTCATTCACCGGCGACGCGGGGCCGATGGCCGCGCTCACCTCCGGAGGCCCGCAGTTGGCCGCATCGGCCAGTCCTGCGCTCGCCTATGCGGAGGTGGGCAAATCGGCTTTCCCGATGAAAGCGCCGCCCGCAGTGCCCGCAGTGCTTCCCGAGACGGCGGTCTGGGCGCAGGGCGTCGGCGCCTGGGGCCGGCTCGACGGCAACGGCAATGCCGCTGGCATGACGCGCGATCTTGCCGGCTTCTTCAGCGGCGTCGATCATCGCTTCGCTCCCAACTGGATCGTGGGCATCGCCGGCGGCTACACCAGTTCAACCGTCCGCGTCAGCGACCGGACGAGTTCCGCTGATGTCGAGACCGCCCATCTCGCCGGTTATGTCGGTGCGACCTACGGTGCGCTCAGCCTGCGCGGCGGTGCGGCGGCAAGCTTCAGCACGCTCGATACCAGCCGTTCGATCGTCTTCCCGAACTTCTTCGACACCGCGCGCGCCCGCTACGACGCCACCACGGCGCAGGTGTTCGGCGAGGTGGGTTATGGGCTGACCGTCGGACAGGTTGCGCTCGAACCGTTTGCGGGGCTCGCCTGGGTCCATCTCGACACCAACAGTTTCAATGAGACCGGCGGTAGCGGCATCGCCGCGTTGCTCGGCTCCGGCACCAAGGAAGACGTCGGCTACTCGACGCTCGGCGCGCGCATCGCCACCAGCTTCCGGCTGACGAACGGCATGTCGCTGACGCCGCGCGCCTCGGTGGCGTGGCAGTACGCGCTCGGTGATGTCACCCCGACGGCGGCGCTGGCGTTCCAGAGCACGGGCGCGAACTTCATGGTCGCGGGCGTGCCGCTCGCGCGCAACGCGGCGCTGGTCGAAGGCGGGCTCGACCTGCGGGTCATGCCGCAAGCCAGCGTCGGCATCTCCTATGTCGGCCAGCTCGCGGACCGCGTGCAGGATCATTCGGTCAAGGGCAGCTTCTCCTGGAGATTCTAGAGCCCGATCCGGAAAAGTAGAAACCGGCTTTCCCTCGCGACAACGCGAAGCGTTCGCGCGGAGATCATGATCTAGGAGCGCACTAGCAGAGGCGCGACGCAAACCCCACCACACGCGACGAGTGTCGTGCGGGGAACTTCGGCGTGGCGGCAGCCAGGGCAGCGCTCTCCACCCCGAAGGTTCCTGCCGCAACCATAAGAGCGCGATCACGATCAGCGGCGCATAGCGGTGGCGCTTCTGGCGCAATCCTATGTCCTCGGAGGTAAGGGTCCGTTTCGGAGACAACACGGAGATCATCCATGTCTCAGGCTGAACACTTCGATATCGTCATCCTCGGCAGCGGTCAGGGCGGCAAGCAGCTCGCATGGCATCTTGGCCGTTCCGGCAAGAAAGTCGCCGTGGTCGAGCGCCGCTGGGTCGGCGGCTCCTGCCCGGCAGTCGCCTGTCTCCCGTCGAAGAATGAAATCTGGAGTGCGCGGGTCGCTCACCTCGTGCGGAACGCTGCGCATTTCGGGACACTGACTGGCGCCGTCAAGACCGATATGGGCAAGATGCGCGCTCGCAAACAGGGCATGGTCGACCGCGAGATCGCATTCCACCTGAACGCCTACAAGGAGAGCGGCGCAGAACTCATCATGGGCAGCGGCCACTTCGTGGGTCCGAAGACCCTTCAGGTAGCGTTGAACGATGGGGGTACCCGCTTGCTCGCGGGTGACGAGGTTGTCCTCAATGTTGGTACGCACGCAGCCATTCCTGAGATCGCCGGTCTCAAGGCCGCGCGTGCGCTCACTCACATTGAAGCGCTTGAGGTCGACTATTTGCCGTCGCACCTGATCGTGCTCGGGGGCGGCTATGTCGGCGTCGAGATGGCGCAGGGCTTCCGCCGGTTCGGCAGCCGGGTGACGATCATCGAGCCAGGTCGCCAGCTCATGGGACGGGAAGATGCCGATGCGGCCGAAGAGATTCAGCGCATTCTGAGCGGTGAGGGGATTGACGTGTTGCTGAACGCCCAGCCCGTCAGTGTCCATGGTGTTTCCGGCGATACGGTCTCGGTGAGCGTGCGCACCCCCAAGGGTGAAGAGAAGATCGAAGGCAGCGACTTGCTTGTGGCGGTTGGCCGCGTCGCCAACACTGCCGGCATCGGGCTCGATGAAGCTGGAATAGAACTCGATGCCCGCGGCTTCATTCGTGTCAACGAGCGCCTGCAAACGACCGCGCCCGGTGTCTGGGCGATCGGCGAATGCTGCGGCAGCCCCCAGTTCACGCATGTCTCGATCGATGACTTCAGAATTGTAAGGGACAACATGGCCGGCGGCAGCCGCAGGACCGACGATCGCCTCATTCCCTATGTCGTGTTCACCGATCCGCCGCTCGCACGTGTCGGCCTCTCCGAGCAGGAAGCCAAGCGGCAGGGTATCCCTGCGCGTGTCGCGAAGCTGCCGATGAGTCATGTCCTGCGCACGGGGGCAACCGACGAGACCGATGGCTTCATGAAGGTGGTCGTCAGCGCGAATGACGACCGTGTCCTCGGCTTCTCAATGATCGGTTCCGAGGCCGGCGAGGTCATGGCCGTCATCCAGACCGCAATGCTCGCCGGCTTGCCGTACCCAAAGTTGCGTGATGCCGTCATCGCCCATCTCACCATCGCGGAAGGATTGGGGCCGCTATTCGCAAACGTGCCGCCGCGGTCTTGATCGGACGACGCGGGCGCTCCTTGCGCCGCTATGATGCCGCGCGGTGCGCCTCGTCGTGTAGCCGCGCGAGCAGCGATCTTGCCGTGTCGTTCGACAGCAGCGTAGCGACGCTCACGCTGGGATCGGAACGCATATCGTGCGTGCCATGGCTGGTGTGGCGCATGACGCTGGACAGGCGACGCGCGATGGCATGGGCGTTGCGCAAGTCGGCGCCCGCGAATACGACGATGACCGATCCGTCTTCCTGGGCCGCGCCGAAATCCATCTGGCGCATCAGGCGGCTGATAATGCGCGCGCCGTCGAATTGCGCGCGGGGATGGTCGGGATCGAAGGCGAAGCGCGCCACACTCAACGCGCCGCCGTGCTCGGTGGCCTGATAGACGGCGGTGGCGAAATCGCGCTCAAAGGCAATGCGGGTGAGCAGGCCAGTGCGCGCATCGATCAGGCCCTCGGCGTCGATCGCGCGCAACGTCCGGCTCAAATGCACTTCGAATGCGTGCTGGCGCACCAAGGGCAGAGCGATCGCGGCGACGTCGGCCGGCTCGCGGGCAACCAGCTCGAGATGGGGCAGTTCGTAGCTGGGGGCAAGCCCGTCCGGCGTTACCACGACCGGCAGATTGCGGAAGCGGGCGTCTTCGGCAAGCACCGTCAGGAAGGCATCGATCACACGCAGCGTAAAGCCTTCGCCGAGAACGATGCCATCGACGTCGCGAGAATTGAGATGCTTGGCGGCCGCCTCGATGCTGAGCGCGCCGACCACGCCGCAACGCTCGCCGAGCACAACCGAGAGCGCCGGGTAGGCGCCGCCGCGGCCAATCAAGAGCACGGTCGCGTCGCGGCTGGTGTCGATATCCGACAGCAGGATCGGCGAGGGCGGTACCAGGCGCCGCATCACGGTCGAATGCAGCGAGCGGATGCGCAGCACCGCGTTCAGACGCGCGACCAGGCGGCTGGGATGCTTCTCGGCATGAAAGAACGGAATGGCATTGTCGGGCAATGCCGCTTCGGGATTGACGGCGATCAGCGGCAGATAGGGCTGGCGTGGCGCGATCATCGCTGCCAATTCGGCAAGTCCCGCCTCATCTCTGCTCGAGGCAGCGGCGATCACGGCGGCTGGCTGTACCTGGGTGACGGCGCGCGCGGCGTCAGTCCATGTGGTCTCGATCACCGGAAACAGCCTGCTCTCATCGAGCGCGCGCGCAAAGGCTGGCCGACCCGTGGTCGAGGCAATCAGGATCGGGCCTTGCTGGGGCATTCGGCAACTCGGATCGGGCGGAAGCGTTGGCTGCGATGCTAGTTGCCGCCGCTTAATGCAGCGTCAACGTTAGTTCATGATCCGATTTGACGGAATCGGATCATGAACTCATCTCCTTGTTTGAGCATGATCTTTTCGGAAAACCGGTTTCCACTTTTCCGGATCATGCTCTAACGCGGGGTTTGCTCAGATGCCGCCGGTCCGATCGCGAAAGGCTTCGACCATCAATGGATTGAGGCCGAGTTCTGTCATGGCGTTGCGGGCGCGCGCATTGTCCTGGGCGCGCCCTGCGAGGCGATGGCCGGCGAGGCGGTCGGGCAGAGCGGTGAGCAACGCGCCCTGGCCGAGTCGGCGCGACCATTCCTGCAGGTCGTTGGCGAGGAAGCGGTAGCCACCAACCGCCATGATGCCGGACGGAGGCGCGGTGATATTGATGGCGCCGGTCGAACGGTCGAGCCGCGCTGCATATTCAGTGTCGACGTAGTCGCGGGGGGGCGGCGTTATCAACGTGTCGTTCGGCACTTGCGGCGGTGCGTAGGCTGCGGCGGGCACCATCGGCCCACGCAGGCCAAGCGTACCCGTTGGCGTCAGCAGGATCTCGCCGGCAATGGAGGAGCCCGGAAGCTCGCGCGGCGCGCCATGCGGACCCGGTTTGATCGGCGCTGGCGAACCGTCCTCGGCGGTCCGGCGCGCGCCAAACAGGCCGGCTTCTCCGAACAGATAGACGTCCGTCAGCGTCGCGCGCTGCGCGGTCCAGGACGCGCCGGCGGCGACCTGTTCGGGCGCCCGCCACAGCCCGATCACGTTGCGCACGCTCGGCATGTTGACGTCGAGGTCAAGTTCAGCCAGCCGCAGCGCCAGAGGCGCAGGCGTAATCAGCGTGTCGCAGGCATGGTCGTTGATCTGGGTCCGCAGCACCTCTTCATCGAAGGGGTGGTGCAGCACCAAAGTGCCGCCGGTGAGCAGCCAGACCGCAAGCGAAGAAGCCAGGCCAGCGAAGGACATCGGGGTAAAAGTTGACATGATGGTTGCGCCCTGCGGCACGTCGCTTTCCAGCGACATCGCAAGTCCGCCGGCGATCACGGCGAAATGGGCGCGCGGTACCGGACGGAAGCCATCGGCGGTCACATCGAAGGAGATCAGCGAGGCCTTGCGGCCGTCCTGGATCACCGCCCGCGTGGTCCAGGATTCCCGCAGGATAGCTTGGTCGAGCGACGCCATGCCTTCAGGCAGGTCGCTGCCGAAACCGCAGACATGGCGGATCGAGAACGCTTCCGCCGCCGCGTTCATCGCGAAGTCGGCGTAGATGACGCCGTCGATCCGGCTCGTCGTCACGATTGCCCGCGCGGCGGTGCGGTTCAATGCCGCGGTCAGTTCGGCGTGCCGCCAAAGCAGCGGCATCGGCGCGACCACCAGGCCGCAGCGATGGGCCGCCAGCACCGTCAGCGCGAATTCGACCGTGTTCGGCAATTGCACGGCCAGCACGGAATTGGCCGGCAATCCCGCTTCAATGAAATGCGCCGCTAGCGCCGAGATCGCGCGGTCGGCTTGCGCATAGGTCAGCCGCTTGCGCGTCTGGCCGGTGATGCGCTGCTTGTTGAGCGGATCGACCAGCGCCAGTGCGTCCGGCTGCCGCGCCAGCACGCGCTTGAACAGGGAATCAAGAGTGGGCGAAGCGGGCTGGGTCACGGGTTCAACGTCGGTTGCATCAACTTCGGTTGCATTACTTGGCCTGCGGCTACTTCGGTTGCGGCTCTGGCTTCTGCCACCAGGTCTCCGGCAGGTAGCCGGTCAGGGCAGTGCTCTCTGGTCGTTCTATCCGATTCCAGCGCGCGATCCATTGCTCCGCGATGTTAAACAGGGGAATTGCGTAGAAGCCGGACATCAGCGTGCGGTCCAGCCCCCGCACCGCCGAGACGAAGGCGGCCTGCTCCCGCGCCTCCAGCAGTGCGGCGATCAGGGCGTCGATCGCCGGATCCTTGGCGCCCATGTAATTCCGGGTGCCCGGGATATCGGCGGCCTGGCTGCCCCAATAGAACGACTGCTCGTTGCCGGGCGACAGCGATTGATCCCAGCGGTTCTGGAGCATGTCGAACTCGTAGCCGAGCCGGCGCTGGTCGAACTGGACCGGATCGACCGCGCGCACCCGCGCCTCGATGCCGGCACGCTTGAGGTCGCGCTGGTAGGCGAGCGCGATCCGCTCCTGGTCGCGGGTCGTCACCAGGATCTCGAATGCAAACGGCGCCTTGGTCGCGCGGTTGCGCAAGACGGTGCCGTTGAGCTCGTAGCCGGCCTCCGACAGCAATGCGAGTGCGCTACGCAGCGCGGTGCGATCGCGGCCTGAGCCGTCACTGACCGGCAGGTGATAACTGCCGTCGAGAATGTCGGGCACAATATGCGCGTTCGCCTGCTGCAGCAATTCTCGTTCGCGCTCGTCGGCAGGGCGGCCATAGGCGGACAGTTCCGAGCCGGCGAAGAAGCTGCCGCTGCGGGCATAGAGGCCGAAGAAGTAGTTGCGGTTGATCCATTCGAAATCGAACAGGAGCGTCAGCGCCTTGCGCACGCGGACGTCTGCAAATAGCGGACGGCGGGTGTTGAACACCAGGTATTCGGAAGGTTGCGGCGTTCCGGTCTTGATGGTGTGGCGGATCACCTCGCCGTTGCGGGCCGCGGGGAAATCATAGCCGTCATGCCAGCGCAGCGGCTCGGCCTCGACGCGGAAATCGTAGAGCCCGCGCTTGAAGGCTTCGAACTGGCCGTTGGCCTCGCGGTAGAAATCGAGCCTGATCTCGTCGAAATTGTAGAGGCCGCGATTGATCGGAAGGTCGCGGCCCCAATAATCCGGATTGCGCACCAGCGTGACGCTCGCGCCCGGCTTCACCGCGCCGACGCGATAGGGGCCGGAGCCGATCGGTCCCGTCAGTGTTGTGTCCTCGAAGGTCGCCGGATCGACCGCGTGTTTCGGCAACACCGGCATCAAGCCGAGAATCAGCGGCAGTTCGCGGTCGTTGGCGCCTGTGAGATCGAAGCGCACCGTGAGCGGATCGGGGGAATCGGCTTTCGCGACTTTCGCATAATATTGCCGGTGGTTGGGACGGCCGTGATCGCGCAGGAGCTCCCAGGAGAACAGCACGTCTTCGGCCGTGACGGGCTTGCCGTCGGAGAAGCGGGCGTGGGGATCGAGATGGAAGGTAACGTAGCTTCTCGCATCGTCGGTCTCGACGGTCTTGGCGAGCAGGCCGTAGAGCGTGAACGGCTCGTTGTTGCCGCGCGCCAGCAGGCTCTCGACGACGAAGCCCCTGATCTGCTGCACCGCGAGACCACGAACGATCAGCGGGTTGAGGCTGTCGAACGTCCCGAGAATGCCCCAGGTCAGTCGGCCGCCCTTGCGCGCGTCGGGATTGGCGTAGGGCATATGGGTGAAATCGGCCGGCAATGCCGGCGCGCCGTGCATCGCGATCGCATAACTTTCCGCCGCCTGCGCCGGGCTGGTCCCGACCAGCGCGAGCACCATGGCAAAACCCAGCGCGGCGAGGGCGCCACGCCCAGATGCAACCCAAGAAACGCGCGGAGCAACGCGTCGGTCTGATTCGCGAAATCTCACGGAACGAGCTTTACCACAGGACCCTGCAACTCGCCGTGACGTTGGGGCAAACCTGTTTGCCGGCATTGATCTTTTCGTCTGCCGCTGTATTGAAGGCGTGCAATTGAACAAGGCGGCAACGCCTGTCACGTATCCGCCTCAATTGACTAGGAGACAGCCGCCCCAAACGGCTAGGTGTCGGTGCCTGCAGCGGTTTCGGGCGCCGCCGTTGAGAAAGGGTTTTCCGCAATGAATTTCCGTATCTTGGCCGCGTCGGCCCGGCCGCGTGGGCGAATTTTCGCCGCCTTGGCAGCGACGGCCCTGTCCGCGGCCGTGCTTGTTCCCGAGGCCGGAGCTCAGCAGCCGGCGGCTCCCGCCGCGCCAGCGGCACCGAAGGCTGCTCCCAAGGCGGCGCCGAAGGCTGCCCCCAAGGCGCCCGCGCCGGCGGCCCAAGGTCAGCCGCCCGCCCAGGGCGCTCCGACCGCGCAAGCCCAGCCGCAGCAGCCGCCGCCCCAGGATCAGCAGGTTCAGCTCATCTACGCGCCCTGGACCAAGTTCTGCCTCAAGGGCCAGGATGCCAACGCCAAGCAAGTCTGCTTCACGGGCAAGGACGGCCGTATCGAGTCCGGCCAGCCGGTGATCGCCGCCGTGATCATCGAGCCCGAGGGTGAGCCGAAGAAGATCCTGCGCGTCACGCTCCCGCTCGGCATGCAGCTCGTGCACGGCACCCGCATCATCGTCGACAACAACCCGCCGCAGCAGGCGCCCTATGTGATCTGCTTCGCCAATGGCTGCATGTCGGACTATGAGGCAACCCCCGATCTGCTCAACAGCCTGAAGAAGGGCCAGAACCTGGTGGTGCAGGCGATCAACGCCAACGGCGCGCCGCTGACGCTGCCGCTGCCGCTCGTCAACGAATTCGCCAAAGCCTATGACGGTCCGCCGACCGACCCGAAGGTGTTCGAGGAAAACCAGAAGAAGCTGCAGGAAGAGCTGCAGAAGCGCGCGGAAGAGGCCCGCAAGAAGCTTGAGGCCAATCCGCCGGCGACGGGCGTCTCCAGCCCGCCCCCCGCGAAGTAACAGCGGGAAGCTTCCCGATACGTCAAAGGCGCTCCGGCAGGAGCGCCTTTTTTGCTACGGGAACGATCTGATCCGCGCCGCCGCGATGCAGCATCCGTGTCGCGTGCGAGCTAATTCAGCGAAGGATTGCGCGGACGGTAGCCGCCGGACTTGTCTTGGATAAATATCTCGGCCACTTGGGAGTGCCGGACCGGTTCGCCGGAATTGTCCGGCAGCAAGTTCTGTTCGGATACGTAGGCGACGTATTCGGTCTCGGCGTTTTCGGCGAGCAGGTGATAGAAGGGCTGATCCTTGTGCGGCCGCACCTCTTCCGGGATCGACAGCCACCACTCCTCGGTGTTGTTGAACTCCGGATCGATGTCGAAGATCACCCCCCGGAAGGAAAACACCCGGTGGCGGACGATCTGCCCAATCTGGAACTTAGCGGTACGCGCTTTTATCATAGCTCGTCGATAGACCATGATGGCGGCGGATGCTAGGGGCAAGCGCGCGAATTAACCTTTCGCCTCCTGCCGGATTTTCCAGCATTTCCCTTGGAAAATCCCCAAAAAGACGCCTTCCGTGGTCGATATCCTCAATCTTGCGCTGCCTTACTTCGGGCTGATCTTCATCGGTTTCGCCTGCGGCAAGGCCAAGGGTCTGCCCGAGTCCGGGCTCGCCTGGATGAATTTCTTCCTACTCTACGTCTCGCTGCCGGCGCTTCTATTCGGCATCATGTCGAAGACGCCGTTCTCGGAACTCAACAATCCGCCGTTCCTGGTGGCGACCACGCTCGGAACGATGATCGCCTTCTTCCTGGCGATGCTGGTCGCCAAGCTCCTGGGGCGGCTGTCGCTGCGCGAGGCGACGCTCGCGGGGCTCTCCGGCGCTTATGGCAACATCGGCTATATGGGGCCGGGTCTGGCGCTCGCGGTGTTGGGGCCGAAGGCTGCAGCGCCGACCGCGCTGATCTTCTGCTGTGACAGCATCTTCCTGTTCTCGATCGTGCCGCTCTTGATCGAACTGACGGACCGCGAGCATCCCTCGCTGTTGCACGCGCTGGGGGTGACGGCGCGCCAGATCGTGCTGAACCCGCTGATCATGGCGGCGTGCTTCGGCGCACTTGCCGCGGCCCTGCACCTGCGTTTTCCGGTTGCGCTGGATAATACGCTCTTGTTCCTGCAGAACGCGGCGGCGCCGGTGGCGCTGTTCGTGCTCGGCGTCACCGTCGCGCTGCGGCCGCTCGATCGGATTCCGTGGGATGTGCCGGGCGTGATCGCCGTCAAGCTTCTGGTCCATCCGCTGCTCGCGTTCGGCTTGATGCTGGCGTTCGGTCCCTTCGCTCAGCCTTGGGCTGCGACCGCGGTGCTGATGGCCTCATTGCCGCCGGCGCTCAACGTGTTCGTGATCGCGCGGCAGAACGACACCTGGGTCAAGCCGGCGTCAGTCGCCGTGCTGGTCGGCACCTTTGCCTCTGTCGTGACGCTGACCAGCGTAATGTGGGTGCTGCAGACGGGAAGGCTAAGCTCTCCCTAAAGAGCTTCAGCTCACGCGCCGCCAAGACGGCGCGAGTCCCTCGCGCATGGCGAGCCGCCGCAGCGGGCCTATCGATCCGATCAGGTGCAGGCCAGTGGCGCGGATCGACTGCATCGGGAGGAAATCGCTCAGCAGCGAGCGGTTGGCGAGATCGATGACGAAGGTCCGGCTCATGATATCGCCGCGCCGGGCCGACTGGTAGCGCGCCAATACCTGCGGCGAGCCGGGGTCCTCGCCATGCGCGAGCGCTTCGCCGGCGAGCCTGGCGATATCGGCTGCGTCCCGCAGCCCGAGGTTGAGGCCCTGCGCGCCGATCGGCGGCACCACATGGGCGGACTCGCCGACCAGCGCGACCCGGTTCCTGGCAAACTGCCTGGGCTGTTCGATCGCCAGAGGAAACAGATTGCGCCCCGGCTCGACCTCGACGCGGCCGAAAATCGAATGCGATTGCTTCTCGGCGGCGTCAGACAGTTCCGCATCGGAGAGCGCCTTCAGCCGCTCGGCTTCCGCGGCCGAGGAAACCCAGACCACGCTGCAGCGGTTGCCGGGCAGGGGCACGAACACGACGGGGCCGTGCTGTGTGTGGAATTCGGTCGAGATGTTCTTGTGCGGGCGCGAGTGGGCGATGTTGAAGGTGAGGGCCGACTGCTTCAAGTCGCGGCGGCTGATTTCGATGCCGGCCGCCTCGCGCGACTGCGACTGCCGGCCGTCGGCTCCGACCACCAGCCGCGCCGTCAGCGGCTCGCCGCGGCCGGTCCGGATCGTGACCATGGTGTCTTCCGGATTGATGATCTCGGCTTCGTCGTCGATGCGGGTCAGACCAGGCAGTTCGGCCGCACGCTGTTCGAGCGCCGCGACCAACGAGCGGTTGTCGATATTGAAGCCGAACTGCTCAAGATCGATCTCGTCGGACGAGAACCTCACTTCCGGGGCGCGGATCAGCCGCCCGGTGTCATCGACCAGCCGCATCACCTTCAGCGCCGCGGCCTTCTCGGCCAGACGCCGCCAGACATCCAGCCGCTCGAGCAGGTCGACGGAGGCGCCGAGCAGCGCCGTGGTGCGGTTGTCGGCGTAGGGCGCGCGGCGGGCGAGCAGGGCGGTCTTCGCCCCGGCATCCGCAAGCGCGATGGCGGCGGTCAGCCCAGCAGGGCCACCGCCGACGACCACGGCGTCATAGACATGCGGTGCATCACTCATATCGGAACATTTGACGGGATTGGCGGCATTTTCAAGCCATCAAATTCGCTAAAATCTTTCCACCGATTTGCGCGGCGGAACGCCGCAAGCGCGGATATGCAAACACAGTCGATTCCTGATAGCACTGCCCGGCGATGGAAATCGACCAAACCAGCCAGCCAGCTACGTTTCCGGCATCGCTGCGGATGCGGATGGCGGCGTTCTCCGTGCATATCTTCACGGCGATGGGGGCGGGCGTCGCGCTGCTCGCGCTGATGGAGGCCGTGCGCGAGCACTGGGCCAATATGTTCGGCTGGCTCGGGGTGGCGCTGGTCATCGATGCGATCGATGGTCCGATTGCGCGCAAGCTCGACGTGGTCCGGCTGCAGCCGAACTGGTCCGGCGAGGTGCTCGACCTCGTCGTCGATTTCGTCACCTATGTCTTTGTTCCCGCCTATGCGATCACGGCCAGTCATTTGCTGCTGCCGCTGGCGGCGCCGATCCTCGGCATCGGTATCGTGATCTCGAGCGCGCTGTACTTCGCGGATCGCAGGATGAAGTCCGCCGACAATCATTTCCGCGGCTTTCCGGGCCTTTGGAACGCAGTGGCATTCTACCTGTTCCTGCTGCATCTGCCGCCGGCGTGGTCGAGCCTTGCCGTGGCGATTATGATCGCGCTCACCTTCGCGCCATTCCACGTGCTGCATCCCCTGCGTGTCACGCGGCTGCGCTGGCTGACACTGTGGCTGATGGCCGCCGGAGCGGTGCTGGCGCTGTACACGCTCGCCCGTGACTTTGACGTCGGCACGCCGATCATCGTGGCACTCTGCGTGATCGCGGCCTATGTCGCCGGCAGCGACGCCGTCATCCGGTTGATGAGGTCACTCAGAGCATGATCGAACTTTTGGCCAGCCCGGAAGCGTGGGCGGCGCTACTCACGTTGACTGCGCTGGAGATCGTGCTTGGCATCGACAACGTGATTTTCCTGTCGGTGCTGGTCTCCCGCATCCCGCCGCACCAGGCAAAGCGCGCGCGTCAGATCGGATTGTTCCTGGCGCTCGTGTTCCGCATCCTGCTGCTCAGCCTCCTGGTATGGCTGATCGGGTTGACGGAGCCGGTGATCACGGTGAGGGGGCTCGCGCTGTCCTGGCGCGACATCATCCTGATCGGCGGCGGGCTGTTCCTGATCGCAAAGGCGACGCATGAGATCCACGGCGAGGTGGAAGCGCGGGAAGGTGACGAAGAGGCGGCGTCCGGCCGCAGCGCGTTCTTCTGGGTGATTGTCCAGATCATCATCATCGACATGGTGTTCTCGCTGGACTCGATCGTCACCGCGATCGGCATGGCGCAGGATCTGGAGGTCATGATCGCCGCCGTCGTGATCGCCTGTATCGTCATGTACGTCTCGTCGGGGCCAGTTGCGCGTTTTGTCGCAGAGCATCCGACCACCAAGATGCTGGCGCTGGCGTTCCTGCTGTTGATCGGCGTGGCACTGGTCGCCGACGGTTTCCACTTCCACATCCCGCGCGGCTACATCTATTTTGCGATGGCATTCGCAGCCGCGGTGGAGACGTTCAACGTGCTGGCGAGGCGTAACCGCAAGAAGGTGGTCAAGTAGCCGATCCAGCCCGTGAGTTGACAACAAGGCGCCGATGGCATTCGGTTCCGTGGCTACGGGATAAGTTGAGGAGAGCCGATATGACCAAGGCCGTGCGCGTGCACAAGGTGGGAGGCCCGGAAGTCCTCACTTACGAGGATGTCGAGGTGTCGGCACCTGCGGCGGGCGAGGTGCGGATTCGCCAGCACGCGATCGGGCTCAACTTCATCGATACCTATTTCCGCACCGGCCTCTATAAGGCGCCCGGTCTTCCCTTCATCGCCGGCAACGAGGCGGCAGGCGAAGTGGTGGCGGTCGGACCCGGCGTGACCAATTTCCATCCCGGTGACCGCGTCGCCTATTATTTCAACCTCGGCGGCTATGCCACCGAGCGCGTCATCCCTGCCGACAAGGTGGTGAAGCTGCCCGACCATATCACCTATGAGCAGGGCGCCGTGCTGATGCTGAAGGGGTTGACGGTCTGGTATCTCCTGCACAAGACCTTCAAGGTGGAGCCGCATCACCGCGTGCTGATCCACGCGGCGGCCGGCGGCATCGGATTGCTCGCCTGCCAATGGGCGCGCGCGATGGGCGCCCACGTCATCGGCACCGTCGGCTCAAAGGAGAAGGCCGATCTCGCGCTCGCCAACGGCTGCGATCACGTCATCCTCTACAATGAGGAGGATTTTGTCGCGCGGGTGAAGCAGATCAGCCGGGGCGAGCTCTGCGACGTCGTCTATGATGGCGTCGGCAAGACCACCTTCCCGGGTTCACTGTCGTGCCTGAGGCCGCGGGGCCTGTTCGTGAGCTTCGGCAACGCGTCCGGCCCGGTGCCGCCATTTGCGCTCGCCGAACTGAACAATCACGGCTCGCTGTTTGCGACCCGGCCGAAGCTCAACGACTACGTCGCCACCCGAAAGGAATTGCTCGAAGGCGCCGACACGCTGTTTGCCGCCGTGATCAACGGCAAGCTGCACGTGCCGATCAACCATGCCTACGCGCTGAAGGATGCCGCGCGAGCGCATATCGATCTGGAGAGCCGCGCGACCACGGGGGCGTCGATCCTGCGGCCGTAAGTCGCCGCCGTCATTGCGAGCGAAGCGAAGCAATCCATCCCTCCATGCGTGCGGACGGAATGGATTGCTTCGTCGCTTCGCTCCTCGCAATGACGATCGAGACGGTCACGCTACCCGCCGGGCGGCGCCCACTTGTGTCAGGATTGCGTCCAGTCCCTCGATCATCTCGGCGATCTCGGTCCGAGACACGTTGAGCGCGGGCATGAAGCGCAGTGCGTCGGGTTGCGGCGCGTTGATCAAGAGGCCTTTCGAGAACGCTTGCGCCACGATCGCTGCGCCGATCGGCAATTTTAGATCGAGCGCAAGCAACAGTCCGCGTCCGCGCACTTCGCCGAGGCCGTGCCGGGCCGAGAGGCGCTGCAATTCGCTGTCAAGGAACAGGCCGGCGTCGGCGGCGGACTTCAGGAATTCCGGCTTGCCGACCTGCTCGAGCACGGCGAGCCCCGCCGCGCACATCAGTGGATTGCCGTTAAAGGTGCCGCCCTGGTCGCCATGCTCGAAGCAGGCCGCATGCTCGGTCGCGAGCAGGGCGGCCAGCGGCACGCCGCCGCCGATGCCCTTGCCGAGCGTCATGATGTCAGGTGCAATCCCGGCATGCTCGTAATGGAAGAGCTTTCCGGTGCGGCCCATGCCGGTCTGGATCTCGTCGACGATCAGGAGCAGGCCCTGTTCGCCGGTCAGCGCGCGCAGCTGTTTCAGGAATTGATCGGTCGCGGGCCAGACGCCGGCCTCGCCCTGGATCGGCTCCAGCATCACGGCAACCGTATTCGATGAAATCAGCTCCTTCACCGAGGCAATGTCGTTGAGCCGCGCTTTGCGGAAGCCAGGCACCTTCGGCTCGAAGAGTGGTTCGAATGCTTTCTTGCCGGAGGCCGACATGGTCGCCAGCGTGCGGCCGTGAAAGCCGCCCTCGAAGGTGATGATCTCGAAGGCGCCGTTCTTGTATTTCGTACCATATTTGCGCGCGAGCTTGATCGCGCCTTCATTGGCTTCCGCGCCGGAATTGGCGAAGAACACCTCGTCGAAGCAGCTGTTCTCGACAAGCGCATTGGCAAGCTTGAGGCTGGATTCATTGTAGAAGGCCGGGCTCGGGGTCAACAGACACTTGGCCTGTGCGGCCAGTGCTTCCGCGACCGCAGGCGGCGAATGGCCGAGGCAGTTGACGGCCCAGCCCTGCATGAAATCGAGATAGCGGCGGCCAGAATCGTCCCAGAGATAGGAGCCTTCGCCGCGGACAAACACGGTGTTCGGGCGCGCGGTGATGTCCATCAGCGCGTCGAACGGAGGCAGGGCGTTGGGCATGTCAGGCTCCTTGATTGGCTGGGATGAAAGGGCAAGCGGCAACGCAAGAAGGCCGCACTTTTGAGGGTGCGGCCTTCTCGAAAACCTTAGGCTGAACTAGCTAGTCAGCGCTGGCGTCGGACATGGCGCAACCCATCATCGTCGCGGGTGCGACGACGGAAAGTGGCGCGGCGGATGGTCCGGTTCAGCTTCATGGCGATGGGCCATACAGCCCAAGGGCAGGGAATGTCAAGTCGCGCGCGGCGCCTCTTCGGTCTCCTCCTCGCCCCAATCGGCATCGACAATCGAGGTGTCGATCAGCTCGCCGCGGAGCAGGGCAAGCGGCGATTTGTAGTACAGCGCGATGTTGTGGAACGGATCGGTCAGGACCTTCCAGACCCAGATCAGCCCGGTCGGTACGTCCTTGATGACGAAGAGCTGAATCATGCGAGCGAGCCCGCCGGCGATGCCGATCGCGAGCCACACGGTACCGACGTGGCGGATGAAATCGAGCCTGGTGACCGGCGGTGAGAACAGGCCGAACAACGTCGGAAAGGCAAACAGCGCGACCGGCGCGAGGCCCCAGACGACCAGCAGGACGATCTTGCGGCTCTGGTTGTAGCCGACCTTGATCGCTTCCTTGTATTCGTTGGTGACCTTGTTCACGGCGTCATAGCCGTTGGGCTCGAAGAAGAAATGCCCGGTCTGCCGCGTCAACATCGCGAGCCAGCCGACCAAACCGGCCATCGCCGGATCGGTGAACAGCAGCCCGTAGCAGACCAGGAATATGAGAGCGCTGATCAGGTGCAGCGTCTGATTGATGCGGCTCTGGTGGTAGTAGCGGTAATCGTCCCAACGTTGCGTTCGCAGTGTGTCCGAGATGCGGCTCATCATTCACCCCTTAAGATTTGAAGGTGCGCGAGCCATAGGCCGAGTCCGTGAATGGAGCGTGACACCTTGAAGTTGTTATAATTACAGATGTAATCTAAGATTGGGCGCGCGAAAACGGCTTCGCAGGCTGCGAATTTATCGGGTGACGCCAATTCCTTGCCGCCGAGGTGGCAGCATGACTCTCTGAATTTTGAATATCGTTTCGCGGGCGCCCAACGAGCATTGCGCTGGATCAAAACATCCGAAGTGGCCGCAACTATTGATGTAGAAGCCGCTCAGAATCCGACGACGCTGCCGTGCAGGTCGTATTCGTCCGAGCGCTCGATCTTCGCTGTGACGATCTCGCCGACCTTGAGCGGGCGGCGGCTCGAGAGATAGACCGCGCCGTCGATCTCCGGCGCATCGGCCTTCGAGCGGCCTCGCGCGACGGTGGGGCCGACCTCGTCGACGATGACCTGCTGGCGCGTGCCGACCTTGCGCTTCAGGCGACGCGCAGAGATCTTCTGCTGGCGCGCCATCAGCGCGTTGTAGCGCTCCTGCTTGACCTCATCCGGCACGGCGCCGGAGAGCGCGTTGGAGGTCGCACCTGCAACCGGTTCGTATTTGAAGCAGCCGACGCGGTCGATCTCGGCTTCGTCAAGCCAGTCGAGCAGATAGGCGAAATCTGAATCGGTCTCACCAGGAAAGCCGACGATGAAGGTCGAGCGCAGCGCAAGCTCCGGGCACTGCTCGCGCCATTGCTTGATCCGTGCCAGCGTCTTGTCTTGCGCGGCGGGGCGCTTCATGGCTTTCAGGACATCCGGGCTCGCATGCTGGAACGGGATGTCGAGATAGGGCAGCACCTTGCCCTCGGTCATCAGGCCGATGACCTCGTCGACATGCGGGTAGGGATACACATATTGCAGCCGCACCCAGGCGCCGAGTTCGCCGAGCTCTTTTGCAAGGTCGAAGAATTTGGCACGCACGGCGCGATCCTGCCATGGGCTCTCGGCATATTTCAGGTCGACGCCATAGGCCGAGGTGTCCTGCGAGATGACAAGCAGTTCCTTCACCCCGGCTTTCACCAGCCGCTCGGCCTCGTGCAGCACATCGTTGGCAGGCCGCGACACCAGGTCGCCGCGCAGCTTCGGAATGATGCAGAAGGTGCAGCGATTGTTGCAGCCCTCGGAAATCTTCAGGTAAGCGTAATGGCGCGGCGTCAGCTTGACGCCCTGCGGCGGCACTAGGTCGAGATGCGGGTTGTGCGCGGGCGGCAGCGCGCGGTGCACGGCGTCGAGCACGCTCTCATATTGCTGTGGACCGGTGATCGAGAGCACGCCGGGATAGGCGCTCTCGATCTGCTCGGGTTCCGCGCCCATGCAGCCGGTCACGATCACCTTGCCGTTCTCCGCCATGGCCTCGCCGATCGCCGAGAGCGATTCCTGCTTGGCGCTGTCGAGGAAGCCGCACGTGTTGACGATCACGATATCGGCCCCGTCATGCTTGCGCGCGAGCTCATAGCCCTCCGCCCGCAGCCGCGTGATGATGCGCTCGGAATCCACAAGCGCCTTGGGGCAGCCCAGACTCGTAAAGGATATGCGTGGCGCTGGTTTCATGAGAGCCCCGAAACTTTACATTCGTTGTCCCAGGGACGTCCAAGCGAAACGAACGACATTTTTGGCGCGGCCGCCTGCTGCATATCTAGATCTGCCTGATTGATGGGCAGGAGCTAGTCCCAATTGTCCATAATTACAAGGCTTTGAGCTGGCTTCCATCGTGCTATGGATAGTTTTTAGAGAACACGAGTGAGCGATGGCCGCCGAGTCGTCTCCGAAAATCGTCATCGTCGATGAAAGTCCGATCCGCGCCGCGATCCTGGAGGAGGGCCTGCGCGAGGCCGGTTATACCAGCGTCGTGCATATCAGCGAGATGCACAGCCTGCTGGCGCGAATCTACGCCGTCGACCCCGATATCATCGTGATCGACCTCGAAAACCCGAGCCGCGACGTGCTGGAACAGATGTTCCAGGTCAGCCGGGCCGTGCGGCGGCCGATCGCCATGTTCGTCGACCAGAGCGACGCCGCCTCGATACAGGCCTCCGTCGAGGCCGGCGTGTCGGCCTATATCGTCGACGGGTTCAATAAGCAGCGTATCAAGCCGATCCTCGACCTCTGCGTGTCCCGCTTCAATGCGTTCGCGCGGCTGCAGGACGAACTGGACCGCACCAAGCATGCCCTGGAAGAGCGCAAGGTGATCGACCGTGCCAAGGGCATCCTGATGAAATTGAAGGGCCTCACCGAGGACGAAGCCTATGTGCTGCTGCGTTCCACGGCGATGCGCGAGAAAAAGAAGATCGGCGAGATCGCGCAGTCGATCCTGACCGCGTCGGAGTTGCTCAAATGACCACACCGCTTCGCATCGGTTTCATTCCGCTGGTCGACGCCGCCGCCCTGATCGTCGCCGCCGACAAGGGCTTTGCCGTCGCCGAAGGGCTCGACATCACCCTGGTGCGGGAGGTGTCGTGGTCGAACGTCCGCGACAAGCTCAATATCGGCCTGTTCGATGCCGCGCATCTGCTGGCGCCGGTCGCGATCGCCTCAAGCCTCGGCCTTGGCCACGTCAAGGTACCGATCGTGGCGCCCTTCAATCTCGGCCTCAACGGCAACGCGATCACGGTCTCGCCGTCGCTGCATGCTGCGATCATGGAGGAACTCGACGGCGACCGTTTCGACCCGATGGCGACGGCGCTTGCGCTTTCGCGCGTGGTTGCGAAGCGGCGCAAGAGCGGGGCGGAGCCGCTGATCTTCGGCATGACGTTCCCGTTCTCGACCCATAATTACCAGTTGCGGTTCTGGATGGCGGCTGGAGGTGTCGACCCGGACGAGGACGTGCGGCTGGTGGTGCTGCCGCCGCCTTACATGGTCGACAGCCTCGCCAATGGCCATGTCGATGCGTTCTGCGTCGGCGCGCCCTGGAACTCGATCGCGGTCGATCTCGGCATCGGCCACATCCTGCATTTCGTTTCCGACATTCTGGTCACCGCGGTCGAGAAGGTACTGGCGATCAGGCAGAACTGGGCGGAGAAGAATCCTGACGTCGTCGCGGCGCTAGTGCGGGCGCATCTGCGCGCCGCTGAATTCATCGAGCAGCCGGAAAACCGTGCCGAGGCGGCTGCGATCCTGGCGCAGCCGGAGCGGATCGGCGTCGACGCCGAGGTGATCCAGCGCACCCTCGACGGGCGGCTCAAGATATCGCCCGACGGCGCCAAGCGCGAAAGCGGTCGCTACCTGTTGGTAGGCCGGCACGGCGCAGCGCGGCCCGATCCGGCGCAGGCCGCGTGGCTCTATGCGCAGATGGTGCGGTGGGGACAGGCGGCCATGAAACCGGATGCCCTGAAGACGGCCATGGACGTGTTCCGGCCCGACCTCTACGACGCGGCTGTGGGACGTCGTCCGGCATCCACTGATGCGCCGCAGCCGATCGGCGCTTTCGCCGGGCCACCCTTCGATCCCAACGATATCCGGGGGCATCTGGCCGCGTTCAAGATCGGTTACTGGAAGCCGTAAGGCCTGTGCTGCGATCGTAGGCAGTAGCCGCAGCTCGGCTAAATTTTGAGCGGGCTGCTCGAAAATTCGCAACGAGGCGAGCCTCCAGCCAGCGGCCTGTTCCGCTAATAGACTGAAATAACGAGATATTTTCTCCGACAACGTCTGGCACGCAACTTGAATGTTGCAGTGCGGCCAGCCTGTCGCAGATGCCTGCTGGCTCACGTCCAAGATGGATTTCCGCAGCAACGAAGCTGATCGGACCGTTCCCAGGGATCAAGCAGGGCAGTCTTAGGCCTCGCCGGTTCCGAACGGTCGCTTTCCACCGTTGACGCCACTCGCCGTGGCCGCAGGAGCTTCGTCGCAGACCATGAAAATCGAGCCGCTCTCAGTTGACTTCTCCGACGAGCAGAAACGCTACCTCGAAGGCTTTGCCACCGGCCTGCAGATCAGCCGGGTCGGCCGCGGGCTTGGCGGGGGCGCCCCCAAAGCCAGTGCCGAGCCGACCGGCCCGGATGCCGCGCATATCAAGGCGCAGGACAAGGTCATCGCCTCAGGCAAGAAGCTCGTCGACCAGGAAAAATTCAAACGCGACGAGC
Source organism: Bradyrhizobium sp. Crot121 (assembly GCF_059512385.1). Lineage (NCBI taxonomy): Bacteria > Pseudomonadati > Pseudomonadota > Alphaproteobacteria > Hyphomicrobiales > Nitrobacteraceae > Bradyrhizobium > Bradyrhizobium sp. Crot121. The sequence continues at coordinate 60,545 of NZ_JCAMOR010000026.1, forward strand.
ATCCCTTCGATGCCTACCCGCGCCTGAAGCAACAGGCGCTCGACAACGCGCCGCCGTCGCCTGCCGATAATTTCCGCTGGCGCTATTTCGGCCTTTTCTACGTCGCGCCGGCGCAGGATTCCTACATGTGCCGCCTGCGCATTCCGAACGGCATCCTGAAGTACTGGCAGTTCGCGGGCCTGGCCGATCTCGCCGAAGAGCTCTGCGGCCCGTACTCCCACGTCACCACGCGCGCGAATTTGCAGGTGCGCGAAATCCCGCCGAAGAATGTGGTGAAACTGATCGAGGGCATCCAGGACCTCGGCCTGTGCTCGCGCGGCTCCGGCGCGGACAATATCCGCAACGTCACGGGCACACCGACCGCCGGCATCGATCCGCAGGAGCTCTTAGATACCCGCGCTTACGCGCGCGAGTGGCACTATCACATCCTCAACGAGCGCTCGCTCTACGGCCTGCCGCGCAAGTTCAACGTCGCCTTCGATGGCGGCGGCCGGATCGCAGTGCTGGAGGAGACCAACGACATCGCCTTCACGGCGGTGGAGGTGAAGGACGGGTTCGGCGTGGAGCGAGGGGTCTGGTTCCGGCTCGGCCTCGGCGGCATCACCGGGCACAAGGATTTTGCAAAATACTCCGACATCATCGTCAAGCCGGAGGAGGCGACGAAGGTGGCGGACGCCATCGTCCGCGTCTTCATCGATCTCGGCGACCGCACCAACCGCAACAAGGCGCGGCTGAAATATGTTTTGGACGGGATCGGCCTTGATCAGTTCCTGAAGCTGGTCGAAGAACGACTGAAGAAGCCCTTCACCCGCGTGCCGGCTGAGGCGCTGGCGCCGCGGCCTTTGACGGACCGCATGGCGCATATCGGTGTGCACAAGCAGAAGCAGGAGGGATTGAACTGGATCGGCGTATCGCTGCCGCTCGGCAAGGTCACCTGCGAGCAGATGCGTGGGCTGGCCAAGATCGCGCGCGATCTCGGCGACGGCGAGATTCGTCTGACCGTCTGGCAGAACCTATTGATATCGGGCGTGCGCGACGAGACTATCGAACTCGCGATCGCCGCGATCACGACGATCGGGCTCGGGGTCGAGGCCTCGCACATCCGCGCCGGGCTGATTGCCTGCACCGGCAATGCCGGCTGCCGCTTTGCCGCCTCGAATACCAAGCGCCATGCCGCCGAGATCGGCGATTGGTGCGAGCCGCGTGTTGCCATGGACAAGCCGGTCAACATTCATGTCACCGGCTGCCATCATTCCTGCGCGCAGCACTACATCAGCGACATCGGCCTGATCGCGGCGAAAGTGGATGTCGGCGAGGATGCCGATCCGGTCGAGGGCTATCATCTCTTCACCGGCGGCGGCTTCGGCCCCGATGCCGATGTCGGGCAGGAGCTCTATCACGACCTCAAGGCCGAGGACGCGCCGAAGACGATCGAGAAGCTGCTGAAGGCCTATCTCGCGCATCGTTCATCTGCTGACGAACCCTTCCTTTCCTTCGCGCGCCGCCATGATGGCGAGACGCTGCGCAAGCTCGCCGAGGCATCCGCATGAACCAGATCACGCCTCCACCGAAACTCGACATCATTCCCGCCAGCGCGCCGTTCTCCGACGCACAGCGCTCCTGGCTCAACGGCTTCTTTGCCGGACTGCTGTCGCCGGACGCCGCGACGCCATTACCGGCGGAGCAAGGCGCGGCCGTCATGCAGGGGGCAACCGGCGACGGCGATGACGGCGAAGCGCCGTGGCATGACCAGACCATGCCGATCGCCGAACGCATGAAGCTCGCCGAGGGACGGCCGCTGCGGCGCCGCATGATGGCGGCGATGGCGCAGCAGGATTGCGGGCAGTGCGGCTACAACTGCCACGACTATTCCGAGGCCATCGCCGGCAAGAGCGAAGCGCGGCTCAACCTCTGTGTCCCCGGCGGCAAGGACACCGCGCGGATGCTGAAGGCACTCTATGAAGAGATCGACAAGGCGCCTGCTGTACCGTCTGCACCAGCGGTGGCTGGCGCGCCTGCCGTCGCAACGCCTGCCGGCGAGCCCGGACGCTCGCGGGACAATCCAGTGCCGGCAAAGTTCGTCTCACGGCGACTGCTCAACAAGCCCGGCTCCGAGAAGGAGACCTGGCATATCGAGTTCGATCTCGCCGAGAGCGGGCTCGATTACGTGGTGGGCGATTCCTTCGGCATTTTCGCCAGGAACGATCTCGGCCTGGTCGACCAGATCATCGCATTGCTTGGCGCCTCGCACGTGACCGAAGTCCGCGGCAAGACATTGCGGGACGTGCTGCTCAACGACGTCTCGCTGTCGCCGGCGCCGGACTCGCTGTTCGAACTGATCACCTATCTGACCGGTGGCGCGCAGCGCGAGAAGGCGCGGGCGCTGGCGCAAGGCGAGGATCCCGACGGCGATGCCGCGACGCTCGACGTGATGGCGGTGCTGCAGAAATTCCCGAAGGTGCGGCCACATCCGGAAGCTTTCGTCGAGGCGCTGGAGCCGCTGCAGCCGCGGCTCTATTCGATCTCCTCATCGCACAATGCAACGCCCGGAAAATTGTCGCTGACGGTCGACTGCGTGCGTTACATCATCAACAAGCGCAAGCGGCTTGGGCTGGCCTCGACGTTCCTGGCCGAACGCATCAATCCCGGTGACGAGCTGAATGTCTACGTTCAGAAGGCGCACGGCTTTGCGCTGCCGCAGGATCCGAAGACGCCGATCATCATGATCGGGCCGGGCACCGGCATCGCGCCGTTCCGCGCCTTCCTGCTCGACCGCCGCGCCACCGGCGCGCAGGGGAAGAACTGGCTGTTCTTCGGCCATCAGCGCAGCGACTGCGATTTCTTCTATGCCGACGAGCTCAACGCGATGAAGACGGCGGGCCTGCTCACCCGCTTGTCGCTCGCCTGGTCGCGCGATGGCGAGAAGAAGTTTTACGTGCAGGACCGCATGCGCGAGGTCGGCCGAGAGCTGTGGACCTGGCTTGCCGAAGGCGCGCATGTCTATGTCTGCGGCGACGCCAAGCGCATGGCCAAGGATGTCGAACGCGCGCTGGTCGACATCGTCGCCCAGTTCGGCGCCCGCTCGGTGGACGAAGCGATCGCCTTCGTTGCCGACCTCAAGAAGAAGAGCAGGTTCCAGCTCGACGTTTACTGAGCGGTAAATCCGAGCTCAAATTCGAACGAATAATATTCTTCTCCGCCTGCCACGCGGAGAAGTTTTCCCTTCCGGGGAACTGGCTGGAAGTGCCGGCATCGCTATTTTTCGGCTCGTCTTGCGTTCGAGCGCGAACGCTATTCCATATGCGCCAAATGTTGCATTGGAGATCGACGATGCGCGAACTATCGGCGGAAGCCCGCCTGCATCTTTACGCGCGCAGCCTGTCGCGGAAATCGGGGACGGGGTTTCATACGGTTGCGCTCTACAGCGCTTTCGCCGTGATCGCAGCGATCGTGTTCGGCACGCTGTCGGTCCATCCGTTCTGAGAACATTGCTTGGCTCGGTCGTCTCCGGCCGTCATTGCGAGGAGCGATAGCGACGAAGCAATCCATGCCTCTGCAAGTGGTGAGATGGATTGCTTCGCTTGCGCTCGCAATGACGCAGACGGGCACGCCGGCACTTCAGCGGATTGTCACTTAGCCGTTTTGAACGGCGCGACTGCGATCCCGGCATCCTTCAAGGCCTGCCGCACGCCGCGCGCGATTTCGACCGCCCCGGGCGTGTCGCCGTGGATGCAGACGGTATCGGTGCGCATCTTGATGACCTTGCCTGACACCGAGACCACCGCGCCGTCCTGAACCATCCGCACCACGCGATCGGCGATCGCCTTGGGATCGTGCAGCACCGCGCCTGGCTTCTTGCGCGAGACCAGATTGCCGTCGTCCTCATAGGCGCGATCGGCGAACACTTCATGCGCCATGCGGAGGTTGGCTTCCTCGCCGGCGCGCACCAGTTTCGAGTTGGCGAGCACGACGAAGATCAGGCTCGGATCGACCGCCTTGATCGCGCTCGCGATCGCCTTCGCCGTCATGTCGTCCTCGCAGGCGACGTTGGAGAGCGCGCCATGTGCCTTCACATGGGTCACCTTGTGGCCGGCCGCGGTCGCGATCGCCTGCAGCGCGCCGATCTGGTAGGCGACGAGGTTCTCGATCTCCGATGACTTGAGGCCGGGAACCGGACGGCGGCCGAAGCCGTGCAGGTCGCGGTAGCCGGGATGCGCGCCGATGCTCACCCCGCGCGCCTTCGCCAGATCCACGGTGCGGCGCATGATGTCGGCGTCGCCGGCATGGTAGCCGCATGCGATGTTGACGGAGGTCGCAAGCTCGATCATCGCGGCGTCGTTACCCATCTCCCATGGGCCGAAGCTTTCGCCGAGATCGCAGTTGAGGTCGATGGTAGCAGTCATGGTGCTGGTCCCGCTTTGGGTCGGTTGGCTTCTGGTTAGCTAGTCGCTGATTCCGCGACCTGCCATGTCGCGGCATCGACGGCGTTGACGGCGTGGCCCGCGACGTTGGCCGCGCTCAGTGCTTCGAGGTTGAGATCAAGGCCTTCGAGCGGGCGCAGCCGATCCGGCAGGGTAGCGAGCAATTCGGCGAATTTTCGAGCTTCGGCCTGCGCCTCGGCCATAGTGACTGTCTTGAAGCGGAACGCGTGTCCGGCGGAAATCTGGGCGAAGCGACCTAAATCCGCGGAGATGACGGTGGCGATCTTGGGATAGCCGCCGCTGGTGCCGCGGTCCGGCATCAGCACGATCGGCTGGCCGTTGCCGGGCACCTGGATGCTGCCGTTCACGGTGCCATCGGAGACGATGTTGTGGCCGTGCAGATGCTTGATCACCGGACCTTCGAGCCGGTAGCCCATGCGGTCGCTGGTCGCGGAAATCTTCCATTCGCTGTCGAGGAACAGCTTTTTGTTGTCCTCGGAGAATTCGTCGTCCTGCGGACCGAACAGGATGCGGATCGGTGCGTCCGGCCGTTCGGGCAACGCGATCCGCCGCTCGGCCGCACCGCTGGCACGTTGCACCTGGAGCTCGTCGCCGCTCTGGAGCGGGCGCGGATAGGGGCTGCCGAGGCCTGCGCGCGCGTTCACGGCGAGGCTGCCGAACATCGGCTCTCCCGTAATTCCGCCCTCGATCGCGAGGTAACTGAACGCGCCGCGCTTGGCAAAACCGAGCATCAGCGTCTCGCCTTCGGCGAGGGTCGCCGAGGTATCGAACGCCACGGCTCGTCCCGCGATGTCGGCGCTACGCGAGGCGCCCGCAAGCGCAATACGTACCGCGCCGCAACGTGCGGTGAAGCTCGCACCGAACGGTCCGATCTCCACTGCAGCAGCGAAGGGCTCATTGCCGACCAGCGTGTTCGCGGCGGCGAGGGCGAGGCGATCCATTGCACCGCTCGGCGTCAGCCCATAGCGCTGCGAGCCGGGACGGCCGCCATCCTGCACGGAACTCGCCGGACCGATCGAGGAGACGATGAGCTTGCTCATGCGGCGACCAGTTCGGCGACGAACTCGCCAGCTTCCGCGGCGCGGTCCTGCTCGGCGAAGGTCTTGGCGTCGACCGCCGTGAAGCTGACGGTGTCGCCCGGCTCGAGCAGGAAGATCGGATCGCGGTGAAGCTGATAGGTGCGGACGGCGGTGCGGCCGAGCAGGTGCCAGCCGCTGGGTCCGGCGATGCACTGGATTCCGGTCTGCACGCCGCCGATTGAAATCGTGCCAGCCGGCGTCAGCACACGCGGATTCTGGCGACGCGGCATGTGCAGGAACTTGTCGAGGCCGCTGAGATAGGACCAGCCGGGAGTGAAGCCGATCATGGCGACGCGGTAGTCGCCGCCGACATGGCGCCTGACGATCTCGTCAGGCGTGGTGTCGAGGGTCTTGGCGACGTCCTCGAGGTCGATGCCATGTTCGCCGCCATAGGCCACCGGGATGCGCCAACGCCGGGTTCTTGCGGCGGCCGGATCGGGGCGCCGTGCCAGCGTGAGCAGTTGTTCCCCGAGCGCTTCGAAGCCGATCTGCACGGGATCATAGTGCACGAGCAGCGAACGATAGGTCGGAACGGTCTCGGTCACGCCGGCGATCGGCGCCGCGGCAAGGGTGCGGTCGAGCGCCAGCACCCGCCGATTGGCGGCGTCATCGATGTCGCGGCTGAATTCCACCGTGATGGCGCTGTCGCCACTCGGGAGAAGACGGGGTGGGGCTTCGCGCGCGGCCATGGCATCATCGCTCATCGAGCATCAAGCTAGCGTGTTTTGCTGCGCAGTGGAATTCGGCTAGCGAAAAATCACCAAGCAACTTCAATAAATTAAACCGAGGGCCGGCGATAAGATAGCGTAATCGATGATCGCATTCTCGCCCTTGACGCGAAGGCCGCGGCTCGCAAGATGCGCGCGCCAATTCATTCCCACCGGAGCCGATCTTTCAAGATGTCCCTCACTGCAGAAGCGATCGCGACGCTGTCGCACGTGTCCACCGCCACCATCACCACGGTCCTGCTCAAGAAGGGGCTGCGTAACGTCTGGATGCGCGGCACCAAGCCGCTCAAGCCGGGCCAAAGGCGGCTGGTCGGGTCGGCCTTCACGCTGCGCTTCGTGCCGGCGCGCGAGGATCTGGCGACGCCGGAATCCTGGTCGTCACCGATCTCGACCCGCACCGCGATCGAGGCAATGCCGGAAGGCTGCGTCGCCGTGGTCGACGCGATGGGCGTCAGCGACGCCGGAATCTTCGGCGACATTCTCTGCGCGCGGATGGTGAAGCGTGGCGTCACCGCGCTGATCACCGACGGCGTGGTGCGGGACCTCGAAGGCGTGCTCGGCACGGGACTGCCGGTGTGGTGCAACGGTTTTGCCGCGCCGCCATCCGTCGCCGGACTGACCTTCGTCGGCTGGGGCGAGCCAATCGGCTGCGGCGGCGTGGCGGTGTTCCCGAACGATGTCGTGGTCGCCGACCAGGATGGCGCGGTGCTGATCCCGCAGGCCTTCCTCGACCAGGTGCTGGCCGAGGGACCGGAGCAGGAACGGATGGAAGCCTGGATCGTCAATGAGGTGAACAATGGCGTGCAACTGCCGGGCCTCTATCCGATGAATGCCGAAACCAAGGCGCGCTACGCCGCGAGCAAGAAATAACTTCAGAAAAGCGAGGTAAGCCCATGGAAATCCATATCGCTGGCACGCGGCCGACCCGTCGCGGGCCGGCCGAATATTTCACCGGCACGGTGCTGCAGGATCCCGTCATCATGGCGCCCGCGCCGGCGCGGCTGAACTCGTCGCGCGTCTCCTTCGAGCCGGGCGCGCGCACGGCCTGGCACACTCATCCGCTCGGCCAGACGCTCTACGTGATCTCCGGCATCGGCCGGGTCCAGGCCGAGGGCGGTCCAATCAGGGAGATCAGGCCGGGCGACGTAGTCTGGATTCCGCCGAACGAGAAGCATTGGCATGGCGCGTCGCCAACCAATGCCATGACCCATATCGCGATGCAGGAAGCGCTCGATGGCGTCTATTCGAACTGGATGGAGCACGTCACCGACGAGCAATACAACGTGAAGGTCGGGTAGTTTTCCCAGGGACGCGAGAGTCCGTAGCCCGGGTGAAGCGCCAGCGTCACCCGGGACCGCTCGTGCCACACGGACACTTCACCGGATTGCGCTTCGCTTCATCCGGGCTACGCAGCATTCGTAAGGCTAGATCAGTTCACCCGCGTCCAGGTCTGGCCGCCGCAGAACATGCCGCCGAAGGCGCAGCCTTGCACGCGCAAGGTGTCGGAGCCCTTGAGCGCGATCGTCGAGTCATAGGTGCTGCCGGTGTTCGGATCGAGGATGCGGCCGCTCCATTTGTCCTTGGCAGGTTTCATGTTGATCAGGACCTGCTCGCCATTCTGGTTCGAGGTCTCGTCGACAGCATAGCCGCAGAGGTTGGCGCCGCACTGCTCGATGCGGATCTTGCCCTCCTTTTCCTCCGTCAGCCACATGCCGATCGGCGAATTGGCTTGGGCTGCCGCCGCTGGTGTCACGGGCTTCGCGACCGGCGCTTGAGTGGCTGTGGCGACCGTCGGAGCCGGGGCCGGAGCCGGCACTGCGGTCTGCTGGGTCTGCGGTGCTGGTGCGCTGGACGGTGAGGGCTGAGGCGCGGGCGCGCTATCGCTCGGCGCAACGGCTGCTGTCGTGGTCGAGGGGGCGGTGGAAGCTGCCGCCGGCGGCGCAGCAGGGACGGGCGGTGCGGCCGCCGGTGCTGCCGCTTGTCCGGACGGAGCGGGAGCCGCCGCAACCGGCGCGGATTGCGAATCGGTCTTCGCCTCCTGCTGCTGCGATTTCTGCTTGCGAGTGCCTTCCTCACCCTTGGCGCGCTTGGATTTGCGGCCGGTATTGTCGTAGACGCCGGGGATCGAGACGGTGCCGCGATCGGGATCGATGCGGATGGTGCGGCCGCCATATTCGAAGGTGTACTGGGCCTGCGCTGTGGAGCTGGCAAGCAAAAGCGCAGCGATAGCCAGAAGCTTCTTCATGATGACCTCCAGAACAGGAATCCCCGGTCAGTGAAGCTACACATCAGTAACTTGATGCAACGTGACCTAGATCACTTTCAATACGTAATCAAAACGTAAGTCGTGTACCACCAGCTTTGGTTCAAACGGCTGACCGACAGTCTAGTTAGGGCTCGCCTCGTGGTCAAACTTGCAGTCCGGTCGGATCATTCAAACCAGGCAGCATAAACGCGCTTGAAGGTGCCGTCCTTCATTGCGATGTCCAGCCATTGATCCACGAACAACTTCAGCGCGACGTCGCGCTGCAGCCAGTAGGCCTTTTCCGCAAAGTCGAACGGGTGATCGGGATGCACCGCGCAGAGCACGCCGGGGTGGAGTTTCTGCTGGTAGCGCGTCTCGGACGCATCCGTCATCATCAGGTCGGCATCGCCCTTGGCAATCTCGTCGAAGATCCTGGTATTGTCATCGAAGACCTTGATCTCGGCGTTCTTCACATGCGCCCGCGCAAAGCGCTCGTTGGTGCCGCCGGGATTGACGATGACGCGCGTGCCGGCATGGTCGATTTCGGCAAGCGTCTGGTATTTGTTGATATCGGTGCAGCGGGTGATCGGCGTCTTGCCTTCGCGCATGATCGGGATCGAGAAGAAGCCTTTCTTCTGGCGCTCCAGCGTGATCGAGATGCCGCTCATCGCAATGTCGAAGCGGTCGGCTTCCAAATCCTTCGTCATCTGCGGCCAGGCCGTTTTGACATATTCGACCCTGACGCCGAGCGCCTTGCCGAGCGCTTCCGCCATGTCGACCTCGAATCCCCTGAAGCCGGGCGTCGTCCGGTCGACAAAACTAAACGGCGCATAGTCGCCGGTCATGCCCACACGCAACGTCCCGCGCTGGATGATGTCGTCGAGCCGCGAAGGCGACGCCGCTGGCTGAGCATGGGCGGAAGCCATCATCAACGTGGCGGCCGCAAGGCCGACGAATCCGCGCATCATCAAAGTTTCCTCCATCGATTGCCTCGATGATAATCTGTTGCCACGGCTTTAGATGGAATGAGCGCGTCGAGCCAGTCAAAGGAAGTCAAATCGTGACAATCTCAGTTTACGAAGCATCGGTCGGCGTGTTCATGCCATATCTTCGCAATCTTTCCGGGCTGCTCGATCACGCGTCCGCCTACGCAAGGGCGCGAAACATCGATCCTGCCGTGCTGCTCGGCATGCGGCTCTATCCGAACATGTACAGTCTCAAGCAGCAGGTGGGCGAGGCCAATCGCCATGCGATCGCCTGTTGTGCGCTGCTGGCCGGGCACGAGCCGCTCAGCTTCGGCGACATCGAGCCTGATCTTGATGAGCTCAAGCTCAGGATCGCAGCCACGATCGATTTCGTCCAAAGCCTGCCGCGTGCTGCGATCGACGAGGCCGGTGACAAGGAGGTAGTGTTCACCTTCAAGAGCGGCGCGCAGCGCGCGTTCACCGGGCGGTCGCTGCTGCTCGGCTTCAGCGTGCCGCAGTTCTTCTTTCACGTCACGACCGCCTACGACATCCTGCGTCACGCCGGCGTCGATCTCGTCAAGAAGGATTTCCTGGGACCGCCAAGACCGGCGTAGAGCATGATCCGGAAAAATGGAGACCGGTTTTCGCTCGCGACAAACGCGAAGCGTTTGCGCGGAGATCATGCTCAAACAAGGAGACGAGATCATGATCCGATTTCGTCTAATCGGATCATGATCTCGATGCGGAAGCTAGATCTCGCCGCCTTCCTCGCGGATCAGGCTGGCGACGGCGGCGCGGCTGGCCATTTCCTGCTTCAAGACCTCAAAGCGATGATGTGCGTCGGCCTCGCGGTCATCCACGAACCTGATCGCGGCCTCCCGGTCCATCGGGCCGCTCACCAGGGGCTTCGAATTCTCGCCGATGGTCTCGTCGACATAATACTGGCCGTCCTGCTCGCGCACCGTCCACTTGAAGCGGAGGGCGGCCATCGGGCCGGGGCCGACTTTCGAATAGCCATGGGCTTCCTGCGGCAGCGGGCTCGCGGGCTGCTCTTCGGCCGCCCCCGGGTCGGCCTGCGGCTTCTCGATCGGCGCGGGCGCGTGCTGCTCGTCCAAAATGCTGGCGATGGCGGCAAGCGCATTGTCGGTAGGATCGCTCTGGCTCAAAATCTCTTTCCTTAGGGATTGGTCGGCAAAGATGGTTGCCGACACTTCCCATCTACTCAACCCCGGAATGAGGCTGAGTTTTGGCCCTGCTGTAGTTTTTCCCTTACGCAGATACCGGCGGACGCTTGTCCTTCCAGGGCCGTACCTGCTCAAGCTGGCCGGCCAGGCGGAACAGCGTTGCCTCGTCACCAAGCCTGGCGGCGAACATCATGCCGAGCGGCAGACCGTCCTTGCTCCACGCCAGCGGCACCGACATCGCAGGCTGGCCGGACATGTTGAACATCGAGGTACCCGGCATGTAGCGCCGCAGGATCGGCCCGATCTGTGCCAGGTCTTCCGACATGGTGTTGATCTCGCCGAGCCGGATCGGCGGCGTGCACAGCGTCGGACTGAGGAACACGTCGCAGCCCTCGAAGAAGATCGCGAGGCTGCGCGAGATCTGGAACGCCGCGAGCTGCGCGGCGATGTAGTCCGCCGACGTGATATTTTGTCCGTTGTGGGCGCTTGCCAGCGACAGGACTTCCAGGTCGTCGCCCGTCACGGTGCGGCCGATGCGCTGCTCGATCGCTCGGACGGCGACCGCGGTGTTGCCGCTGACAATCGTCGTCATCACCGTGGAGGGATCCGCTGGAAGGGTGGGGGCGCGCTCCTCGACATGATGGCCGAGGCCGGCGAGCAGTTTTGCGGTGTCGCGGACGGCTGCGGCGACCTCGGGATCGATCGCCTCCCCATTGGGCGATTTGTCCGTGAAGGAGATGCGAAGCTGGCCGGGATCGCGGCTGACTTCCTGCGAGAACGGCCGCGCCGGGGGCGGCGCGACATAGAGGCTCCACGGCTCCGGACCGTGGATCGCGTCCATCATCACGGCGCTGTCGCGCACACTGATGCTGACGACATGCGCGGTCGAAAAGCCGCCCCAGCCCTCGCCACGATCGGGACCGACCGGATTGCGGGCCCGACTCGGTTTCATGCCGAACACCCCGCAGGCAGAAGCGGGGATGCGGATCGAGCCGCCGCCATCGCTGGCATGTGCCACGGGCAGGATGCGTGCTGCGACAACGGCGGCGGCGCCACCTGAGGAACCGCCGGAGGAATGCGCGAGATTCCAGGGATTGCAGGTCGGCCCGAACAGACGCGTCTCCGTGGTCGGCATCAGCCCGAATTCGGGGCTCGCGGTCTTGCCGAAGATGGTCACGCCGGTGTCGATGAAGCGCTGGGTGAGGGTGCTGCTGTGGTCCGCGACGAAATCCCTGTTAACGCTGGCGCCGGAGGTCGTGCGCGTTCCCTGCAGGAGGTCGAGGTCTTTCAGAAGGAACGGCACCCCCGTGAAGGGTCCGTCCGGCAGCCCTTTGTCGATCTGCTGCTCGGCATAATTGTAGTGCTTGACGACGACGGCATTGATCTGCGGGTCAACCTTGGCCGTGCGGGCGATCGCTTCGTCGAGCAGTTCGCGCGGGCTGACCTGCTTGTTGCGGACCAGCTCGGCGAGGCCCACCGCGTCGTAATTGCCGAATTCCTTGAAAGCCATATTCCACACCTAGAGCGAACGGCGCATCTTCGGGCGCGCATTCGTCTCTATCCTCTATCCTCTTGCTGGAGCAATGACCTTTCGGAAGAAGTGGTATCCACAGGTCATGCGCTGATGACGGGCCGATCCTTGTCGGCCCGCCCGAAGATAGACGGTTTTATCGGATTAGTTTAGCACGTCCTGGTTGATGACGTTCTGCCGCAACGGCGCGCCGTCAAGGACGCTCAGGATGTTGCGTGCGGTCTGCTCGCTCATCCGGTCGACGGCTTCGACCGTGACCCCGGCAACGTGTGGGGCCATGATCACGTTCGGCAGGCTGTGGAGGGGCTGGCCGACCGGCGGCGGCTCCTGCTCGAACACGTCAAGGCCGGCGCCGGCAAGCCTGCCCGATACCAGCGCATCGTGCAGTGCCTTCTCATCGACGATGCCGCCGCGGGCGGTGTTGATGAGATAGGCGGTCGGCTTCATGAGTCTGAAGCGCGCCGCGTTGAACATGCCGATTGTTTCCGGCGTCTTCGGGCAATGGATGGTGACGAAATCAGCACGCGGCAGGGCCGCGTCGAGATCCGGCACCGCCTCGCAGCCGGCGGCCGCGATTTCGCTGGCCGGCTTGTAGGGATCGTAAACCAGCACCTGCATTTCCATCGCCAGGCACCGTTTGGCGGTGCGGGTGCCGATGCGGCCAAAGCCGACGATCAATACCGTCTTGCCATAGAGATCGAAGGGCAGCACGCCGAGCCGGTTCGCCCAAGTGCCGTCCTTGACCACGGCATGCATTTCCTGTGCGCGCTTGGCCAGCGTCAGCATCATGAACAGGGCCTGTTCGGCCACTGACGGCGAGTTCGCCGTGCCTGCCACCATCAGCGGTACCTTGCGGCGCGAGAGCGCAGGGACGTCGACTGCGTCGTAACCGACGCCGATCCGCGTCACCACCTGCATGTCTCCGGACGCCTCGAGCTCCGGCTCGCCGAATGGGGTGGGGCCAAGTGCGACACCATGGACCGGCGCATGCTGCTTCAGCAAGGCCGCGAAATCCCTGGCGGAGATCAGGTTGGGAAATTCGACGAGTTCGACGTCGTCCCGTTCGTTGAGGAGAGCCCGTGCTCCCGATGAGAGTGTCTGAGTGACAAAAATCTTCTTCTTGTTGGTGGCCATTTCCTGCCCTTGGCTAGTACGTGAATTGCGTCGTCAAAGGACGACGCCGGTCACCTCGTTTAGCAAATGCATGTTGTTGAGGTCCACAGCCAAGCGGAGCGGGGCACCATCCTGCGCGCCGGCGTTGGGATTGACCCGGCCGCAGATCGGGGTGTCCTCGAGGGTGAAATAGACCAGGGTCTCCATGCCCATCGGCTCGGTGACGTCGAGCACGGCCTCGAACGGCTCGACTCCCGGGTGCAGATGCGGTCGGGCCTCGGCGATGTGTTCCGGCCTGATTCCGAGCAGGAGCCTCTCGGTGCGCGGCACCGCCTGGTAGCGGGCGGAACGTGCCGGCGGCACCGGAAAGGCGAGGCGGTCGGTCAGGCGCAGATGCAGCCGGCCGTCGACATCCTCGAGCCGGCAGGGCATGAAGTTCATCGCGGGCGAGCCGATGAAGCTGGCGACGAAGCGGGTCGCCGGCTTGTGGTAGAGCTCATTCGGCGTGCCGATCTGCTCGATGCGGCCGTGGTTCATCACCACCACCCGGTCGGCGAGCGTCATGGCCTCGACCTGGTCGTGGGTCACGTACACCGTGGTGGTGCGGACCTTCTGGTGGACCTTCTTGATCTCGATCCGCATCTGCACGCGCAATTTGGCGTCGAGGTTGGACAAGGGTTCGTCGAACAGGAACACCTTGGGATTACGCACGATGGCGCGACCCATGGCGACGCGCTGACGCTGGCCGCCGGAGAGCTGCTTCGGCTTGCGGTCGATCAGGTCGGTGATGTCGAGCATGCGGGCCGCTTCCGTGACCCGGCTCTTGATCTCGGCTTTGGGATAGTGCTTCAGCCGCAGCCCGAACGACATGTTCTCGGCCACCGTCATATGCGGATAGAGCGCGTAGTTCTGGAACACCATCGCGATGTCGCGGTCCTTCGGCGGCACGTCGTTGACGATGTCGCCGCCGATTGTGATATCGCCGTCCGAGATGTCTTCCAGCCCCGCGATCATCCGCAGCGTGGTCGACTTGCCGCAGCCGGATGGACCGACCAGCACCACGAACTCATGGTCGGCGATGTCGAGATCGATGCCGCGCACCGCTTCGACTTCGTCATAACGCTTCACGACTTTCCGCAGCGAAACTTCGGCCATGAGTTCAACCCTTTGTCGCGCCGGCGGTCAGGCCGGCAATGTAATAGTCCATCAGGAAGGCGTAGATGATCAGCGGCGGCGCGGCGCCGAGCAGCGCCCCGGTCATGATCTGTCCCCAGTTGAACACGTCGCCCTTGATCAGGGTGGTGATGATGCCGACCGGCAGCACGAGCTGGTCGGTCGAGGTCGTGAACACCAGGGGATAGAGGAACTGGGCCCAGGAGACCGTGAAGGCGAAGATCGTCGCCGCGATCAGGCCGGGTAGCGCGACCGGAATGAAGATCCGCGTCAGCGTCTGGAACCAGGACGCGCCGTCGATGATCGCGGCCTCATCGAGCTCCTTCGGGATCGAGGCGAAGTAGCCGATCATGATCCAGGTGCAGAACGGCACCGTCAGCGTCGGATAGATGAACAGCAGCACGTACCAGCGGTTGATGAGCTGGATGCCGGTCCAGTCGCCGATCAGGACGAACATCTTGAACAGCGGGATGAAGAGCAGCGTGTCCGGAATAAGGTAGGTCAGGAACACGCCGGTCGCGAGCGTTGCCGAACCCCAGAACTTCATCCGTGCCAGCGCGAACGCCGCGGGCACGCTGATCAGCATGGTGATGGTCACGACGATGATCGAGACCCAGGCCGAATTCCAGAAGAAGCGCAGGAACTGGTTCGATGTCAGCAGCCCGATATAGTTCTCAAGCGTCGGATGATATACCCACCATGGATTGGTCGCCGCCGAGATCTCGGCGCTGCTCTTCAGCGAAGTGATGAGCATATAGAGCGGCGGTGTCAGCGAGAAGATCGCGAACAGCACCAGGAAGAAGTACGACCAGCGCAGCGCCCAGGCGCGGTCGCGGCTGATGCTGCCGTATTTCTTGACTTTACGGGTCGGTCCGGCCTTGTCGATCGTGATTGTGCTCATCAGGCTTCGTTCCCCCGCTTGGAGATATCGCGCAGGATGAAGATCGCCGCCACCGCGAGGATCGGCACCATGAACAGCGAGACGCTGGCGCCGAGCGGGATGTCGCTGCCCTCGATGCCGACCCGGAACGCCCAGGTCGCGAAGATGTGGGTGTGGTCGAGCGGGCCGCCGGCGGTGAGGATGCGGACGATATCGAAATTGGCGAAGGTGACGATCAGCGAGAACAGCGTCGTGATCGCGATGATGTTGCGCATCATCGGAAGCGTCACGTACCAGATGCGCTGCCACCAATTGGCGCCATCGATCGCGGCCGCCTCATAGAGCTGCTCGGGCACCGATTTCAGCGCCGCCAGATACATGATCATGAAGAAGGGCGCGCCATACCAGACGTTGACGAGGATGACGGAGAAACGTGCCCAATTCGCATCGCCGGTCCATGGGATCGGCCCGATGCCGAAGAAGGACAGGGTATAATTGAAGGCGCTATAGGAGGGATCAAACAGCCACAGCCAGGCGAGCGTGCTCATCGCCGGTGGGATCACCCACGGCACCAGCAACATGCCGCGCCATCTGCGCTGCTTGTTGGCGGGAACGTTGTGCACGAAATGCGCGACGATGAAGCCGATCAACGCTTTGAAGATCACGGCCGAAATCGCGAAGATGCAGGACTGCTTCACGACCAGCCAGAACGTGTCGCGCTTGAACAGGAACTCGAAATTGCCGAGGCCGATGAATTTCGTCATCGACTTGTTCAACGTCGCCAGATGCAGGGAGTAGAGCGCGGGATAGATGACGAACGCCGCGACGAGGAGGATCAGCGGCAGCGTCATCAGGAACGCGACCGTCGACTTGCGCCTCAGCGCATTGTGTAAACCGTTGCGCCTCCGTGTGGCTTTTGTTGCCAGGACACGGTTCGGGTGAAGGGCGACATCGGCCATGATCGATCTTCCTCGCGCGAGAGTTATTCCAACGGAGAATCCGGAACGTCGGACCTGATGCCGCCAACAGCGGTGACGGTCCGCGCCGCGGCGGCCGGTTACGGCCACCGCGACGACACGTTCGCTCTCAGCTCCGCATGAAGCCTTCACACTCGCCTTCGGCCCAGGCGAGCGTCTTTTCCATCGCTTCACCCTGGGCAAAACGCAGGCACATCTTGGTTAGGGTTGCCTGCGCATAGATTTGCTGCGCGACCTTGGGCGGCGCCGGCGAGGCCGCGATCGACAGCGTTTGCCTATGGTAGGGGTCCGGATAGCTGAAGAGAGTGCCCTTCGGGGGCCCTTCCTCCTCCCACACCTTCAGCTTGGTCAGATTCTCATAGGCGGGCAGGTCATAGCCGCCGCTCGCCACCACCATCTTCTCGACCGATGCCGGCTGCGACAGGTGGACCAGGAGGCTCTTGGCGGCTGCCTTGTTCTTCGAGAACGCCCAGATGTTCCAGAAGAAAGGCAGATAGGGCGCAAAGCGGCCTTTCGGTCCGGCCGGGAAGCCGTGCGTCCAGCACTGTTCGGCGATCTGCGGCGCGTCGCGTTTGGCGACGGCCCAGGCGCTGGGCGGATTCATGATCATCGCCCCCTTGCCCGAGACCAGCCACTTGTTGTTGGAAGCGTCGTCCCATGCCGACACATCCGGCGGCAGGAACGCGATCAGCTTCTTGTAGAATTCGAGCGACTGCCGCACCGCATCGGTCTTCACGGTCAGGTTGCCCTTGGCATCGACGAGCTCGGCGCCGTAGGACTGGAAGATCGCGCCCGCGGTGTCGACATTGTCGCTGGTCTCGCCGAGGCCGATGCCGAAGGGAACGCCGGCCTTGTGGCAGGCTTCGGCCGCCTTCAGGAACGTGTCCAATGTCCAGTTCTCATCTTTGGGCGGCGAACCTGCCGGATACATTTCCTGCACATCGATGCCGGCATGTTTCTTCATCAGATCGATGCGCGAGCAGGGGCCCTTGATCTGGCTGCCGACGCTGGCGGGAACGCCGAGCCACTTGCCGTTGGCTTGCCCCAGATAATTGACCGTTCCGTTGACCTTGCCGTTCTGCTTGACGAGCTGGTCCATGATGTCGTTGACGGGCTCGAGCAGTTCGGCGTGCGCATGGGGCCACCAGGTGGGCATCTGCAGAATGTCATGACCGGACTTCGCCTGGGCTTCGGCGGCGATCGTCAGCAGGTTCTTATTGCCTTGGCTCGGGATGTAATCGATCGTCACTTCGACCTTTTCTTTCGCCGCCCATTCATTGACGAGCTCGGTCGAAGCCTTGTTGGCTCCGGGCACCCAGTGATCCCAGAAACCAATCGAGAGCGTGCCCGCGGCATAGGCGCCGCGGATGTAAGGAGCCGTAACCAGCGCTGCCGATGACAGCGCTGTAGCCGCAACAAATTCTCGTCGAGACAGCTTCTTCCGTGACATGGCGTTCCCTCCCTGGTGAGCCGACGGTCAAAGACTTGCGAAATCTCGTTTTTGTTTTTTTGGCTCGCCGCATTCGAGGCGGCGGGGCGATTTCCTCGTTGGAGATCAGAGCAGAATTGTCGGCGCCTGTCGAGAAATCAGGTGAATGCTTTCGTAGAACTAACGTTGTGTGCAAATGGCTGGCAGTCGGATCTGTTAATCTTTGCGCTATGCCTGCCGCAGGGCGTTTTTTTGCGGCGCACGCGAGTGAGGGGACGCGACAGGTAGACCTGCTTGCGGGGAGAACGATAAAGTCCGGGGATCGGCGGCGCTTCAGCCGCGATCACGATCGATCATGGAGACTCCGATAATGCCAAGCTTGGTATCGAAGCAGCGTGCGCGCTTGAGGCTCTGCGCCGCGCTGGCGGCGGCTGCCATCCTGTTCTTCAATGCCTCCCCGCGCGCGGAGGCGCAGGGCTTGATCCAGGGCGTCCAGCAGGGGGCTCGTGAAGGCAACAAGGCTGCCGGGCCGGTCGGTGGCGTCTTGGGCGGCGCAATTGGAGGTGTGGTTGGCGTGGTCACGGGGGTGACCGGCGTGCTCACCGGCACCAACCCCAACAGCAACCCGGCGCCAGCGGACAGGCAAGGCGCTCCAGCCAAGAACAGCAAGGCCGCGAAGGCCAAGGACAAAGCCGCCAAGCAGCCGCAGATGCTGACCCAGGCGGGCGTGCCGCAGCTCACCGCCGAACAAATCGTCGCCACCAGCGACGCCAACATCGAGCGGATCAAGAAGGAGCTGAACCTCACACCCGAGCAGGAGAAGTATTGGGCGGGCTTCAATAGTGCGATGCACTATCTCGGTCATAACGGCGCCGATCGCGTGAATCTGCGCATTGCCCGCGCCAGGCGCGACCCGCCGGACGATATCGTGGAGCAGATGCGCAATGAGGCCCAGTTCCTCAACGACCGCGCCGTCGACCAGCGCAACGTCGCCGATGCCGCCGAGCCGCTTTATGCGAGCCTCGACGACAAGCAGAAGCAGATCTTCATCAACGAAATGGTCCGCCTAAGCCACGAGCGGGGGCTGGACTAAGTGGGAGGGCACTTCGACGGCCGCCACGAATAGCCGGGTAACCATGCCCTGGGGTAGGTTGAAGGCGCGGCACCCGGCTATTCTGCCGCAGCGGCGCGGCCTCCCCAATCGTCATGCAAAGTTGAAGAAACCTCGACTGATTCACGCCCGACTTATGGCTGATTGAAGGTCTTGTCGGGAACCCGTTGGCGCAGCGTTACAAAATGGCATCGGCCAGCGCAGGCTGGCCGATGAACCGCGTACGGAACTTATCGCCGGGAGCCTTCTAAGCCTTGGCGAAGTTGAGTTCCACGCCGACCCCGTCCGGGTCATAGAAGAAGAACTGGGTGTCGCCGGTGCGTGGCACGATGCTTTCGCGGAACTTGATGTTGTGCTGCTGCAGGCGGCGACGCACGCCATCGACGTCGGTGGCGGAAAAGGCGATGTGGTCGAGCCGGCCGGTGTCTTCGTATTTCTTCTCGGTGCCGCGGACCACGATGGCCTCACGCGGCTTGCGGGTGCCCATCAGGTGCACGGTGGCGACGCCGCCGGAATAGAGCCAGTAGCCGGGGAAATCGAGCGGCGGCCGCTCGCCGTTCTCAAGACCCAGCACGTCGCAATAGAAGTTCTTGGTCCTTTCGAGGTCCTGCGGTTCGATCGTGTAATGCTGCAGTCGGCCGAGCGGCATGGTGTTCTCCTTGGAAGCTAAACGAAGGTGAGGTCGCAATCGGCACCCATCATCCAGGCGCCGACGGTTTCGAAATGGCTGAGCCGGCCCTGCAATTGCTGGGTCACGGTGTGGATGTCGCGGAAGCGGCGTTCGAGCGGATGGCCGTCGAAGATCGCGGTTGCGCCCGCGGCATTGTAGGCGAAGTCGACTGCCTCGCGCGCTTTGTGGATGGCGTGGGTGGCGGCCATGCGGATGGTGATCCGCTGCTCGACCGTGATGTCGTTGCCGGCGACGAGGTCTTTCCAGATGTCGGCCATCGATTGCAGCACGAAGCCGCGCGCGGCGCGCAGGTGGACTTCGGCCAAAGCCAGGCCGGACTGCACCACCGCGTTGTCGCGCAGCGGGCTCTTGGCGCCGCGCGGCACCTTGTTGCGCGCCACGTCGACGAAATTGTCGAGCGCACCGCGAGCGATGCCGCAAGCGACGCCGGCAAAGCCGACCTGGTAGCAGGTGCCTGACCCCATCCGGTAGAGCGGGCCGGCCTCGCGGCGCTCGCGCTCGAACTCGCGGGTGATCGAATGGTCCGCGCGGACGAAGAAGTCGTTCAGCGTGAACTGGTCGCTGGCGGTGCCGCGCAGGCCGACCGTGTTCCAGATGTCGGTCCATTCGACGTCCTCGGTCCGCACCAGCATGGTGCGCTCGATCTGCGCGCCATTGGCGTCGCATTTCGGCGAGCCGTCAGCCGCATAGACCGGGCAATGCGCGCCGAGCCAGGTGGCGTGTCGCCCGCCGGAAGCGAACGACCAGACGCCGGTGACGCGGTAGCCACCTGCGCATTCGACTGCCTTCACCCTTGGGCCGGGACCCCAGGCCAGCACCGCGCGGGGATCGCCGAACACCGCATGCGCAACCGGCAAATCGAGATAGGCAGCCGCCATCGCGCAACCGCCGGCCTGGCTCAGACACCATGCCGTCGAGGCGTCGACCTGCGCGATGGTCTCCATGACATGGAAGAAGGTGAGGGGATCGGTCTCGATCCCCTGCGACGACCGCGGCAGCAACAGGCGAAACAGCCTGTGGTCATGGAGCTGGTCGAGCAGCGCCGGCGGCAACCGGCGCGTTTGCTCGATCTCGTTTGCGGCCGCTGCGACCAGCGGCTGGACCGCTTTCGCGCGGGCGATCACGGCCGGATCGCCCGCAAGTTCGGCAGATGTCGCGATCATCGTTCAAAGCTCCTCAGGCTTGCCGAACCGACGCGGTCGCCGCTACGTCGGCTTCGCCCGTCAGCTCGCGATCGATCTGTTCGATCGATTTGCCCCTGGTCTCGATGCCAAGGAAGTAATAGACGGCGCCCGCCATCAGGAACCAGCATCCGAGATAGACGAAGGCGGTCGGGATTTGCGTCAGCGGCACATCAGGCTTCAGGTAGTTGCTGGAGCCGACGATCAGCGCAAGACCGACCGGACCGATGATCTTGCCGATGCCGCCGAAGCCATAGGCCGAGCCCATACCGGTGGTGCGCAGATGCGAGGGCCAGACCTCCGCCGCATAAGGCCCGACAATGGCAAAGCCGCCATCGGCGAAGAAGAATGCCAGGGTCAACAGCAGCCAGAACGCGGAGACGCCGAACAGCGTCGCGTCGTAATGATAGCCCGCGATGATCGTCAGCGCGCCCGCGCCGAAACCGAGCAGCCCACCGGAGGTCCGCCGTCCCAGGAGCTCCGAGAGAAAGGAAAAAGAGATGCGGCCGAGGAAGCCCGACACACTGAGCAGGATCATCATCTTGGCGGCTTCCTGCGGCGTCACCTTCAGAAGCAGTACGAACAGCGCCGGCGCCCACAGGGTGATGCCGTAAACGCCGGTCTGCGCGCCCGCATTGCCGAGCCAGGAGACGATCAGGCTGCGCGGATATTTGAAGAGATCAAGCCAGCTCGTCTTGATCACCGGGCCGGCATCGGCCGCCGTCGGCAGCGGGAGGGAGGACGGCTCCACTTGCAGCGCCCAGGCGAGCGACTTGCGTGCTTCCTCGTAGCGACCCTGGCGGCACAGCCAGCGCGGGCTCTCGGGAACCCAGAGCCGGACCAGCAGCACCAGCAGGGACGGCAGCACGCCGATCGCAAACATGAGCCGCCACTGGTCGGAGCCCATGAACGCCCCAAGGACGGCGCCGAGCCCGACGCCGAGCGGGATCACGCAGGTGACGAGGCCGCCGACCCAGCCGCGCTTGTGCGAGGGCACGAACTCCTGCACCAGCGGCAGGTCCACGCAATAGAGCCCGCCGACGCCGGTGCCGACGAAGAAGCGCAGCACCGCGAGATAGATCCAGCCGTTATCGGGGGTAAAGTACAGAAGGCCCGTGGCGATGGAGAAGTTGAGTACGGTGCCGATGAATACGATCCGGCGGCCGACCCGGTCGGCGAGCCAGCCCCAGACATAGGCTCCGATGATGGCGCCGATGCCGGAGCTCATCAGGACGGTCGCCGACTGTCCGAAGGTGAGCTTCCACGGCCCGATCAGGAAGGCGAGCACGAAGCCGATCAGGAAATAATCGAAGAATTCCAGCGCGTCGCCGATGATGGCAGCCGAAAGGATCTTGATCTGGTTGCCGGTCAGACTCCTCCGGCGATCGAGAATCTCGAACATGGCGTTTCCCCTTGGCGCCTGTTCATTTGATTCAAGCGGGCGTCGCGCCCATCGCCCCGCCTATGGACGACGAAGCTATCCTTGAGCTGCGGCGAACGACAAGCCCACCAGCACGCGGAGCACGTCTGCGTTGTAACAATGAGGCGATGTATCCCGCTCTGCACAATCGCATGTGCGAGAGCGGGGCGTTCTAGCGCTTGAGCAGGGTCTTGAGCTTCGCGTCCAGCTCTTCGTAGGACATCGCGCCTTTCCATTGTTCGCCATTGACGAAGAAGGTTGGCGTGGCGTCGACCTTGAGCGTCTCCATTGCGTAGCGCTGGTCGGCGGCGATCTTGTCGAGCAGCGCTTGGTCGGTCTCGCAGGTTTCGACGTCCTGCTCGCTCAACCCGTTCAGCTTGCCGACCAGAAACAGCGTTTCCTTTGTTTGATCCATCAGGCGGGCCTGCTGCTTGAACATTGTCTCAATGACGGCGAAGTGCTTTTCGGCATCGTCCTTGCCGATGCAGCGCACCAACATCGAGGCGGCTGCGGCCTTGATGTCGAGCGGGAATTCGCGAAACACGAACCGGACCTTGCCGGTGTCGATATATTTCGAGCGCAGCATCGGAAAGACATTCTCGCCGAATGCCGCGCAATGCGGACAGCTCATCGAGGCATATTCGACGATCGTTACTGGCGCCTTCGGTGAGCCGATTGCGATGTCAGGCAATGATACGGGCTTGGCGAACGGCTGCAGCGGTCGCGCTTTGTGCCTTTGCCTCCCGATCTGTCGGCGGATCAAGGAAAGCAAGCAGGACAATGAACCCCAAGGCGGCGCTGGTCATATGACTGAGAACAGGCAACGAGATACTCCGCGAGTGAATAGCTTCTTCTGACAACCAGCCCGGTAGCCAGCTATGACCGGGCAAGCGGCAGGCCGAGCCGGCCGACGCCCGGGAACTTCAGGGCAGGGCGACGGATATCGATGCCAAGGACTCCGCCGAACAAGTTCAACTCGATCCCTTCGATCCAGCCGATCGTCAGACCGAGATAACCGCCCAATGTGGCGAAGACACCGGTGCGCGACGCGGTGACGCCGTACCACTCGCCCCGGTAAGGATAGTCCTTGCCGATCGCCGTCGGCGGTAGCACCGCTTGCAGTTCCGGCACGGCGTCGAGTGCCGCCTGAACAAACGTGTTCGAGTTCGGGCCCGGCCAGGCGCTGTAATCGCCATAGTCGCGAAACCTGTAATTCTCGATGACCGCCCGGATCTTCGGGATCAGCGGCTCGGCGTTCGCGCCGTCCACGCTGACGATTGCTTCCGGCACGGCACCGAACCATCGGCCGTCGGCCTCGAAGCCGTCGACCCGGATCGGTTGCCCCCACGCCGTGTAGTCATAGCGGCTGTAGCGCGGCGCATCCTGTTCCTTGACCACGATCCAGGTGTGGACCGCAAAAATCCCGCGCCAGCGCACGGTGCGCGCAGCATAAACTCGGACGACGGCGGCCGGATGCTCGGAGGCTTTCGGCAGCAGGCCGGCGCTCGATCGGTCGGCCGTCTGCCAATCGACGCGCCTGTCTCCTAGCAAATAGGCGACCGTCGAAAAGGCAAGCGGAACGACAATCAGAAGGACGAGAATGACCACGGATTTCTTCACAGAGGGACATCGGCGGAAGGATGGTCATGTCGATCTAGTCATTCTGGTCCGCCGGAACCAGATCGGGCCAGCGGGCATCAATATTTCTTCATCTCGGGGGCGAAGCCGACCCACAGCGCGACCGAGACCAGGCCGAGTGCGCCGAGTAGGACGAATGTCGGCGGATAGCCGATCCATTGCGCGATCCAGCCGCCGAGCGCGGGGCTGAGCGAAGCGCCGATGCCTTGAACGGTGATCACCGCGCCCTGTCCGAGATTGATACGGCCGGTCCCGTTCAGCGAGCGGGCGACCATTCCCGGGACCGCGACACTCTGCAGGCCGGCGCCGATGCCGTCGAGAATTTGCACGGGCACTACGCCCCACCAGCCCGTGAGGAAGAACGCGAGGATGCCGCGCAGCGGCAGTGCCAGGAAGGACGCGAGCAGCACCGGCCAATAGCTGCGGTTTTCCGCCGCGCGCATGCCGACGATCGAGGTCACGATCATGACGGCCTGCGCGATCACAATCGTGGTCGCCACGAAATCCGGCCCCTTGGCAAAGCCATCGGCAACCGCCGCCAACCCATACAGCGGAAGGATCGCGGCATTGCCGAGATGGAAGGCCGCCAATGCCAATGCGAGGACGAGCAGCGCCTTGTGCCTCGCCAGCACCGTGAAGCCGCTTGGCTGGCTCTCCGGATCATCCTCTTTGGTGCCACGCGCAGCCCTGTTGTCGATGGCGTCGGCAGGGATCAGAAGAACGCATGCGATCGCAATGGCGCCGAAGAGCGCCGCCAGC
The DNA here is from genome assembly GCF_059512385.1 of Bradyrhizobium sp. Crot121. Classification (NCBI taxonomy): domain Bacteria; kingdom Pseudomonadati; phylum Pseudomonadota; class Alphaproteobacteria; order Hyphomicrobiales; family Nitrobacteraceae; genus Bradyrhizobium; species Bradyrhizobium sp. Crot121. The sequence continues at coordinate 85,091 of NZ_JCAMOR010000026.1, forward strand.
AGGAACACGGCCGTGTAGCCGTATTTCCAACCGAGATAGCCCGATACGGCCGCGCCGACCATGTTGCCGGCATGGTTGAAGGCCTGGTTGCGGCCGTTCTGCCGGTTGAAGCCCTTCTGCCTCACGATGCCAAGCGCGATGCCGGTGACGGCGGGAACGATGGCGGCGCCGGCAAGCGAGGTTGCGATTTGCGATGCGGCGACGGCCCAGAAGTTTTGCGACAGCAGAATGAGGGCCGAGGCGGTGACAACGGCGACGCCCGGCACGATCACCCAGGCGCGCTTGTGCCGGCTTGCATCGATGAAGCCGCCGATCGGCGTCGTGATCAGCATGCCCGCGACGTTGCCTATCGTCATCGCGGTCCCAATCCAGCCGCTCGCCCAGCCGTGCGCCTGCAGGAAGACGCCGACGAACGGCCCGATTCCGGACTGCATGTCGGCCATGAAGAAGTTCAGAGCGAGCAGGGGCCACAGCCGCGCCGCCTTGTCCGCTCGCTCATTCTTCTTGCTGACACGCATGACAAGTAGACTCTCGGCCGGTTAAGCGATCACCAGATGATTCTCCAAGACCGACGGCGGGCTTCCACCGCAGCGGTCGGAACAAAGCGCTGGATCATGAATTTGAAGGCGATGGTTCAAATCGACGTTCTTGAAAAACCGATCGAACGCATCAAGGAAACCTGCGTGATGATGGGCATCACGGAGAAGTTCGAGCGTGCGCTTCCGGAGCTCGAGACGTTCCTGGAAGGCGAAGTAGCGAAGGGCGAGACCCGCGAGACGCGGCTGACTTACGATGGACTCTGCTACCTCAAGCAGATCTTCGCGAGAAAGTAACAGCACGGCACACGGGAAGGTTTTCACGACTGCTCATCGGACGACGGCTCTGGCGCGGCTTCAGCATCCGCCACGGGCCATCGCAAAAGTTTTTGCACCTGGCATCGACGCATCAACGTGGCGCGGTAGCGATCGTTCCCGATCGCCGTCGCAGCTAGCGCCACATCCCGCGCATCTTGGCGCGGATGTCGACCGGCGCTGCACGATCTGCCGGCGCGGCGGTCGCCGGACGCGCAATCGGCCAGGTGGTGCGCTCGAACAGCGGCACCAGCCTCTCCGGGATGAAACGCGTGCGCGAGGCGTACATGTGCCGGTCGCCTTTGGCGCTCTGGCCGTGCACGAAGAAGCGCTGCGGCAGGATCAGGTGCAGATCATCCTTGGCGCGGGTCATGGCGACGTAGAGCAGGCGGCGTTCCTCTTCCAGCTCGGCGCTGGTCCCGGCGCCGAGATCGGAGGGCATGCAGCCGTCGACGACGTTGAGCACGAAGACCGACTTCCATTCCTGTCCCTTGGCGGAATGGATCGTCGAGAGGATCAGATAGTCCTCGTCGAGCAAAGGCGGGCCGGCCTGGTCGCTGGTCGCATCCGGCGGATCGAGCGTGAGCTCGGTCAGGAAGCGCTCGCGCGACGGATAGCCGCTTGCGATCTGTTCGAGCTGGATCAAATCCGCGCGGCGGACCTCGGCGTCCTCGTGGATGCGGTCGAGATGCGGCTCGTACCACAGCCGTGCCCGCTCGATATCGACGGGCCACTCGGAATAGCGGAGGTTCTCGATCGCGCGGACAAATCCCTTCCAATCTTCGCCAGCGCGCGGCGGCGAGGGCAAGGTGCAGAGTGCGGCAATCGGGTCGGCAGCCTCGGCCATGCGTTCGAGCACCCGCTGCGCCGAGCTTGGCCCGACGCCCGGCAGCAAATGCAGGATGCGGAAACCGGCGACGCGGTCGCGCGGATTCTCCACGAAGCGCAATAACGCCAGCATGTCCTTGACATGGGCGGCGTCGAGGAATTTCAGGCCGCCGAACTTCACGAAGGGAATGTTGCGGCGGGTGAGTTCGACTTCCAGCGGACCGCTATGCGAGGAGGTGCGAAACAAGACCGCCTGGTGCTTGAGCAACGCGCCTTCCTCGCGGTTCGCCAGGACCTGCTCGACGATGTAGCGCGCCTGATCGGCCTCGTCGCGGACGGCGACGAGCTGTGGCCTGCGCGACGATGTCCGCTCGGTCCAGAGATTCTTCGTGAAGCGCTCCTTGGCCAGCGCAATCACGCCGTTTGCGGCCGATAGGATCGGCTCGGTCGAGCGATAGTTGCGATCGAGCGTGATGAGCTCCGCCCTCGGCGTAAACTGATCCGGAAAATCCAGGATGTTGCGGACAGTGGCGGCGCGGAACGAATAGATCGACTGCGCGTCGTCGCCCACGACCGTAAGCCCGCTCCCTCCGGGTTTCAGTGCGAGCAGGATCGATGATTGCAGGCGGTTGGTGTCTTGGTATTCGTCGACCATGACGTGGTCGAAGCGGCCACCGATCTCGTCGGCAAGCGCAGCGTCGGTCACCATCTGCGCCCAATAGAGCAGGAGGTCGTCATAATCGAGTACGTTCTGTTGCTGCTTGGCGTCGACATAAGCAGCAAACAGGCGCTTCAGTTCATCCGCCCAGCCCGAGCACCAGGGATAGAACATGCCGAGCACGCTCTCGATCGGCGTCTCGGAATTGACGCAGCGGGAATAGATCGCAAGGCAAGTGCCCTTGGTCGGGAAGCGGCTCTCGGTTTTGGAGAAGCCGAGATCGTGCCGGACGAGGTTGATGAGGTCGGCGGAATCCTCGCGGTCATGGATGGTGAAGGCAGGATCGAGCCCGATCCGCTCGGAATATTCCCGGAGCAGCCGCGCGCCGATGCCGTGAAAGGTGCCGGACCAAGTGAGCGCATCGGTCATGACGCCCGCGTTGTCGCCGAGCACGCGGCGGGCGATTCGTTCGACGCGCTTGGTCATTTCCGCCGCCGCGTGGCGCGAGAAGGTCATCAGGAGGATGCGGCGTGGGTCAGCACCGCTGACGATCAGATGCGCAACGCGGTGCGCCAGCGTGTTGGTCTTGCCTGATCCGGCGCCGGCGATCACCAGAAGCGGCGCGCCAATGGTTCCATCCGGCCCGACGCCGTGTTCGACGGCGCGCCGTTGCGCAGGATTGAGCGCATCCAGATATGTGTCTTTGCTGTCCGCGAGCACGAATCACCCCCGGAGAAAGCTAACAGAGATCGGGCCTGTGGGGATGAAGGTCCAGGGCGGGAGATAGAATTAGATTGACTTTGGCTACGCCCGTTGCACAACCGCGTCATGGGTGACGTATCGAGTTCCGACACACCGCTGAAGGCGACGTTCAAGATCAAGCTGAACGGCGAGACCGTCACGATTGCGACCGTCGGCCAGGCCTATCGCTTCATCACCAATCTGAACTCGGTGGAGTGGATGGAATTCCGCACGCTGCACGACGAGGCGGTCAGCGCGCTGGAGAAAGCCGCCGACAACGCGATGCTGGCGATCCCGGCGACTAATGCGCTGCGCGCGCTGTTCGTGCGCGCAAAACTGCTCTGACAGGAAACGGGGCGCCTGGTCTCCAAGGCCACCCCGGATTGCCGCAGAGAGCCGCGATTCGGCCATGCCCCTGCGAACACGGTCACAGCGCGTCCTCCGCCAGCAAGCGGTCATAGGCGAGCGCGGAGCGCAGGTTGATGGCGGCGATCTTCAGATAGCGCGATTCCTTCATGGCATTGTTCAGCATCAGGATCGCCGTTCGCCAGTGAACGCGTTCGCGCTGATCCTCAGTGAGTGATGAAAAGAAATCCGCCACGTCGCCAACGGTCGCGATCGTCCGCCCGTCCCTCAACGCAAGCGGGAACGGGAGCGGCGAATTCCTTTCGATATCCAGCAAGAGACGCTCCGGGCAACGACCAACCGACGCTTAAGTCACCCGGCTATATCATTTGTTAACAGGAGGCGAGGGGCTGCCAGCATCGGCTAGAAGGAATCCGCCAGCGCGATTTCCGCCTCGAGCGCCTGAATACGCCGCTCGGCTTCTTCAAAGCTCAGATCCGCCGCGTATTGCCTGGGCTGGTAGGCCTCTTCCGCAAGACCCTTCAATCGCAATGCCTGAGCGCGGGTCATTTGAGCACTGGCGCGCTCGCGTACCCCGCCATATTTCGCCACCGGTGTCCTCATGGTCCGCTGCCTCGTAGTCTCAAATCCGTGACTTGACTTTATGTTCTATTTTTGTTCTAACAGGCCATGGATAATAGAATTAATGAAATCCGTCGCAAGATCAGTGCGCTACGGGACGAGATGATCGTTGCCGAGGGCGTGGTCCGCGATCAGGTCAATCACGATCACGATTGCACGGAGGCGGCGCGCCGGCTGCTTGCCATGCGCTCGGAGATGACTGAGCTGATCGGTCAGTGGAAAGCTGCCGGCGGCAGCGAACGGCTGCCCGACGTCAGAGAGCACCTGAAACGCCAGCCGGTTGTGCGACCGAAGAAGGATTGAGCGCGCCAACCAGCCTCGCTAGCCGCGTTTGCGGATAGATAGGCGGGCAGTTGCGCGACAGCACAGCACGATGTGCTCCCGCCCGCTTCCAACCAGGAACGGACGTCGTCTCCACGCGTTTTCACCGCAAGGAGACCATGACTGAGCCCTTGCCCATATTGATCGAAGATTCGGTGCAGATCGCCTGGGACTTTCTCCAGCGCGCCGGCGAGCTTGACGATGGCGCAGTCGCGAGCCGCTTTCTGGTCGACGATATCGAACTGATGGTGCGACGGGGAGAGCGGCGGCGCCTTCTGCTGGCGAACAGGGCGATCGACGACTATCGGCGCTTCAAGCACGGGCGCGCGATGCTGGTCGGGCGAGAGCTCGAACCTGCGACGTGACCGCGGCGGAGTGTCCGCGTTAGGAACAGATTTAGCGCTTGCGCTTGCTTCCTCCAGGAGGTGTCGCATGAGCAAGGAAACGCCACTCGATGATCCCCGGCAGCAGACCGACTGGGGTTCGCACAAGCAGACCGACAAACCGTGGAAGGAGAAGCCGGAGAAGGAGCAGCGATCCGGCGATCCGAAACCTGACCTCGAAAAGTGGCGGGAGAGCAATACCAGCTGAAGGCGGTCGCAGCCACGAGCATACCGATGACCCGCTATCACTTCTGGATTGTTGACCACGATCGGGCGCTCGATGCCATCGGACGACCGGTGGGTGACCGCGACCAGGCGCTCGTGCACGCCAAGCGGCTTGCGATCGATCTCGCTGAGAGCGGGCAGGAATATCTCGGCAAAGGTTATGCGGTCGTGGTGCTTGATGATGCCGGCATCGAGATTCATCGTGAAAGTATCGATACCGCCGAAAAGAGCGGCTGACGCGAACCAGGTCGATCTGCTCGGTGAACCGCGGCCGAGCAGTTGGCCGGTCTTTGGCAACCGGAATAGCGCAGCGAATATTGCGCCGCGTCGGCCCGATGCTCCCGTCCTTGGAATGTCAATCGACGATTGTTTCGGAAAGAGGCCGGTTCAGCCGGGAAAACCCGTGGAGGCGACCTTCCAGCAGGGCGTCCATGCCACGGCGGTGCAACAAGAGCAGTCCGACTGCAAGCTGGCGAAGATCGTTGCGGTCGGCGCCGACGGGGAGCCGGCGTGCGCGGCGCAGCGCGTCGGCCGCCTGTCGCTCCAATGGAGATCGCTTACGTTCCATAAGCTCGGCCCCCGGCGGCCATCGATAATAACTACATCGAATAGTGATAACATGGCCCATTTCAGCCGCCGCAACCGCCACATAGGTTAACTTCGGTGAGTTTTGTGTCGGACGGGAACGATGAATGACGATCGCAACCCGCTGCTCACACTGATCTCCTGCGTCATCTGCAGGAAGACAATGCGGCTCGAGCGGAGCGCGCCGGGCGAGGACGGCAAGGACGTCATTCAATATCGCTGCGAGCAATGCGGGCGCATCGAACGGGTCCGGCTCGTCCGGGGAAGCTGGCCGTCCACGAGTCAGGCCGGTTGATGGGGTCGCCAAGGCTTCAGATCAGGCCGCCGACGTGACCAACTCGGTGCCCGGATAGGCGACCATCCAATCGTCCAGCAATTCATCGGAGCTGGAATCGTCGAGCACGAGCGGACGGCATGCCGCCAAATCCCTCCCGTGCGCGAGCTTGCTGCGTTTCGGCGGTCTCCTGCGGGTGGTCATTGGCCATCAATGCTCCAGCGGCATTTCCCATGGCTGCCGCAACAACAGATCTGGGGGCGGGCAGGTTCCTGCGAGCCGCAAGAAATGGCCCGCGCCGCGGGGGTCAGTCGTGCCCGGTCAGCTTGGACAGCTCACGGCTGAGCTCGTGAAGCTGGTAGGGCTTGCGGAGGATTGGAAAATCCATCCTGACGTGCTTGACGGAATCGGAATAACCGGTCGTGAGCAGGACTGGCAGCGTCGGATTTCGTTCTCTGATCTCGCGCGCCAGCTTCAGTCCGTCCATCTTGCCGGGCATGATGATGTCGCTGAATACGAGGTCGACATCGTCAGCCTCGATCTCTTGCAGCGCCGTCTCGGCGTTAGGCACCCAGCGGACGGTGTAGCCGAGTTGCTCGAGCAGCCCGGCACTTGCGTCGGCCACAGCGGGATTGTCCTCGACCAGCAGGACGGTCGCGGAGGCTTGCTTGTTCAAGCTCCCCTGTTCGTGATGCTCGGCCGCGCTGCTGCGGGGCAAGCGGAGACGGACCTTGGTGCCCGTGCCAAGCGCGCTTTCGATCTCGATCGTCCCGCCGGCTTGGTGGACGAAGCCATGCACTTGGGAGAGGCCGAGGCCAGTTCCCTTGCCGATGGGCTTGGTCGTGAAAAAGGGATCGAACACCTTGCTGAGCACATCTTGTGGAATGCCCGCGCCGGTATCCTCGACTGAAATCAGAACCTGATCCTTGTCCAAATCATTGCGCGCCGAGATGGTGACGGTGCCGCCTTCCGGCATCGCATCGCGGGCGTTGATGACAAGGTTGAGGAGGGCGGTTTCGAACTCGGTGGGATCGAGGAAGACCGGCCAGACGTTGGGCTGGATATCGATCTGCAACGTCACCATGCTGCCGAGGGCACTTGCCAACACCTCGCGCACCGACATGATCTGGCGATCGACGTCGATGGTCCGCGGATTGACGCTCTGTCGTCGGGCGAAGCTGAGGAGCTGGCTCGTCAGGGACGCTGCACGTTGAGTAGCGTTCTCGATCGCGCTCAGCGCGCGCAGGGCCTTCACGCTTGTTAGCTCCTTTTTGATCTTATGCAGATTGCCTGAGACGATCATCAAGAGATTGTTGAAGTCGTGCGCGACACCGCCGGTCAGTTGGCCGAGCGCGTCCATCTTCTGGGATTCCGCAAGCTGTCGCTGTATCTGCTCCAGCTTGAGCTGCGCTTCGCGTCGCTCCGTGATGTCGCGGGTGATCTTGGCAAAGCCGATCAGGCGGCCGGAGCGGTCGCGAATCGGGTCGATCACAACGCTCGCCCAGAAGAAGGAGCCATCCTTGCAGACGCGCCAGCCTTCCTCCTCGTAGTGGCCGGTCTCCTCGGCGATCTTCAACGCCCGTGCTGGCTTGCCCGCCGCCCGATCCGCCGGGGTATAAAAACGCGAGAAGTGCTGGCCGATGATTTCCTCGGATGAATAGCCCTTGATTCGCTCGCCACCGGCATTCCAGTTCACGACGATGCCCTGTGGGCTCAGCATGTAAAGGGCGTAGTCCGTGACGGCCTTGACCAGAAGACGGAAATTGCGCTCGCTCTCGAAATAGTCCCGTTCGAGCTGTTTGGTCTTCTTGGCCATATGAAATCCTGCCCCGCCGACAGCAAACGCCAAAGTGCGACCTTCGTTCCCGCTTTAGGCTTGGTCTAACAGCTTGCTGAGCAGTCGCAAAAAAGTTCCCGAGGACCCGGAACCTTCCGTCAGATCTCTCATTGGTATCGTTCGGCTGTCTCCGCGTGTTATCGCTCATTTTTTCGGTCTTGATTAGATCGCAACCTATCCGTCTTATGCATCCGATGGTCCGGAACTTCGAAAATTTAAAGCCGGCCAACGTGCAGGGGGAATTTTATGAGCGATTTGGGTCCGGCTCCTCGTAGTCGTGGCGAACCCCGCCGTAACAAACAAAACGGCAAGATCGATCCCGCCCAGGACCTGTTGCAGTCGCTCCAGGCGATGCGGGCCGGTGACTTCACCGCGCGCATGCGCGGCGACTATCTCGGGATTGACGGCAAGATCGCGGACGCCTTCAACGAGATCGCCGCGGCGAACGAGCGCATGGCCCAACAGCTCGAGCGCGTCGGCCAGGTCGTCGGCCGCGAGGGACAGACCCGCCAACGGGTGAATCTCGGCCTTTCAAGTGGCTCTTGGGCGGACATGGAAGGCTCGATCAACACCCTGATCGACGACCTTTTGTGGCCGACCCGGGAAGTGACGCGCGCGGTCGCGGCGGTCGCACAAGGCGACCTGCTGCAGACCGTTCAGCTTGACGTCGAGGGGCGGCCACTGCGCGGCGAATTCCTGCAGTCGGCGAACATCGTCAACACGATGATCAAGCAGCTCGGCGTGTTCACGTCGGAAGTCACGCGCGTGGCACGGGAAGTCGGCGTCGAGGGCCGGCTTGGCGGGCAGGCCCAGGTGCCGGAGGTGACCGGCGTCTGGAAAGATCTGACCGAGAGCGTCAACTCGATGGCCAACAACCTGACAGGTCAGGTCCGCAACATCGCGGAGGTGACGATCGCAGTCGCCAATGGCGACCTTTCGAAGAAGATCACGGTCGACGTCCGCGGCGAGATCTTGCAGTTGAAGGAAGCGATCAACACCATGGTCGACCAATTGCGCTCGTTCGCGTCCGAAGTGACGCGCGTCGCGCGCGAGGTGGGTACCGACGGCAAGCTTGGCGGCCAGGCGATCGTGCCCGGCGTGGCCGGCACGTGGAAGGACCTGACCGATTCCGTCAATGCGATGTGCGGCAATTTGACCGCGCAGGTGCGCAACATCGCCAACGTGACGACCGCGGTGGCGCGCGGCGACCTGTCGCGGAAAATCACCGTCGACGTGCGCGGCGAAATCCTGGAGCTGAAAGACACCATCAACACGATGGTCGACCAGCTCAACGCCTTCGCGGGCGAAGTGACGCGCGTCGCGCGCGAGGTCGGCACCGAAGGCAAGCTCGGTGGCCAGGCCCAGGTGCCCGGTGTCGGCGGCATCTGGAAGGACCTGACTGATAACGTCAACTTCATGGCGTCCAACCTGACCGCCCAGGTCCGCAACATCGCCGACGTCGCCACTGCGATCGCCGGGGGCGACCTTTCCAAGAAGATCACGGTGAATGTGTCAGGCGAGATCCTTCAATTGAAGGAGACGCTGAACACCATGGTGGACCAGCTCAACGCGTTCGCGTCCGAAGTCACGCGCGTGGCGCGTGAAGTGGGCACCGAAGGCAAGCTCGGCGGTCAGGCCAACGTGCTCGGCGTTGCCGGCACCTGGAAGGACCTGACTGATAACGTCAACTTCATGGCGTCCAACCTGACCGCCCAGGTCCGCAACATCGCGGAAGTGACGACGGCCGTGGCCAATGGCGACCTCTCGAAGAAGATCACGGTCGACGTGCGCGGCGAAATCCTGGAGCTGAAGGACACTATCAACACGATGGTCGACCAGCTCAACGCCTTCGCGTCCGAAGTCACGCGCGTGGCGCGCGAGGTCGGTACCGAAGGCAAGCTCGGCGGACAGGCGCTGGTGCGCGGCGTTGCTGGCACCTGGAAGGACCTGACCGACAGCGTCAATTCGATGGCATCGAATCTGACGGGCCAGGTTCGCAACATCGCGGAAGTCGCAACTGCGGTGGCGAAGGGTGACCTGTCGAAGAAGATCACCGTGAATGTGTCAGGCGAAATCCTTCAATTGAAGGAGACGCTGAACACCATGGTGGACCAGCTCAATGCGTTTGCGGGCGAAGTGACGCGCGTGGCGCGCGAGGTCGGCACCGACGGCAAGCTGGGTGGCCAGGCGGAAGTGCCTGGCGTCGCCGGCACCTGGAAGGACCTGACCGATTCCGTGAATTCGATGGCGGGCAACCTCACGGCGCAGGTGCGCAACATCGCGGAGGTCGCGACCGCGATCGCCGGCGGCGACCTGTCGCGCAAGATCACGGTCGACGTGCGCGGCGAGATCCTGCAGCTCAAGGAAACGCTGAACACCATGGTCGACCAGCTCAACCGCTTTGCGGGTGAGGTGACGCGCGTGGCACGCGAGGTCGGCACCGAAGGGCGTCTCGGCGGCCAGGCCAACGTGCCCGGCGTGGCCGGCACCTGGAAGGACCTCACCGACAGCGTCAACTCGATGGCCGGCAATTTGACCGCCCAGGTCCGCAACATCGCGGAAGTCACCACCGCCGTGGCGCGCGGCGACCTGTCGCGCAAGATCACGGTCGACGTGAAGGGCGAAATCCTTGAGCTGAAGAACACCATCAACACGATGGTGGACCAGCTCAACGCCTTCGCTTCCGAGGTGACGCGCGTGGCGCGCGAGGTCGGCACCGAAGGCAAGCTCGGCGGCCAGGCAGAAGTGCCGGAGGTCGCCGGCACCTGGAAGGACCTGACCGACAACGTCAACTTCATGGCGTCGAACCTGACGGCCCAGGTCCGCAACATCGCGGAGGTCGCGACCGCGATCGCCGGCGGCGACCTGTCGAAGAAGATCACCGTGGACGTCCGCGGCGAGATTCTGCTCCTGAAGGAAACGCTGAACACGATGGTGGAGCAGCTCCGCTCCTTCGCGGCTGAAGTCACGCGCGTGGCGCGCGAGGTCGGCACCGAGGGCCGGCTGGGCGGTCAGGCCGTGGTGCCTGGCGTCGCCGGCACCTGGAAGGACCTCACCGACAACGTCAACCTGCTGGCGGCCAACCTCACCACTCAGGTGCGCAACATCGCGGAAGTCACCACCGCGGTGGCGCGCGGCGACCTCTCGCGCAAGATCACCGTCGACGTGAAGGGCGAAATCCTCGAGCTGAAGAACACCATCAACACCATGGTGGACCAGCTCAACGCGTTTGCGGGCGAAGTGACGCGCGTGGCGCGCGAAGTCGGCACCGAAGGCAAGCTCGGCGGCCAGGCCGAGGTGCGCGGCGTCGCCGGCACCTGGAAGGACCTGACCGATACCGTGAACGTGATGGCCGCCAACCTGACCGAGCAGGTGCGCGGCATCGTCAAGGTCGTGACGGCGGTCGCCAATGGCGATCTGAAGCAGAACCTGACCGTGAAGTCGAAAGGCGAGGTGGCCGCGCTCGCCGACACCATCAACAACATGACCGAGACCCTGGCGACGTTCGCCGATCAGGTCACGACCGTGGCGCGCGAAGTCGGCGTCGAGGGCCGGCTCGGCGGGCAAGCCAACGTGCCCGGCGCCGCCGGCACGTGGAAGGATCTGACCGGCAACGTCAACCTGCTGGCCGCCAACCTGACCTCGCAGGTCCGCGCCATCGCGGAGGTCGCAACCGCGGTGACAAAAGGCGACCTGACCCGCACCATTCAGGTCGACGTCCGCGGCGAGGTGGCCGAGCTCAAGGACAACATCAACACCATGATCGGTAACCTCCGTTTGACGACGGACCGCAATACCGAACAGGACTGGCTGAAGACCAATCTCGCCAGGTTCACCAATATGCTGCAGGGGCAGCGCGATCTGTCGACCGTGGGACGGCTGCTGCTGACCGAATTGGCGCCCGTGATCAACGCGCATATGGGCGTGATCTACCAGGTCGAGAGCGCCGAGATCCCGCAACTGCGTCTGTTGTCCGCCTATGCCGACGACGGCGCCAAACCGCATCCATCAATCGTGCGCTTGGGCGAGGGACTGATCGGCCAATGCGCACTGGACAAGCGGCAACGGCTGCTTTCGGACATTCCTGATGACGTGGTCCCGGTGAATTCGGCGCTGATGCGCGTGCTGCCCAAGAACGTGGTGGTATTCCCGGTCCTGTTCGAGAACCAGGTCAAGGCTGTGATCGAGTTGTCTTCGCTCGCGTCGTTCACCGCCTCGCAGATTACCTTTGTAGAGCAGCTCACCGACAGCGTCGGCATCCTGCTCAACAGTATCGAGGCGACAATGCAGACCGAGGGCCTGCTAAAGCAGTCGCAACAACTCGCGGGCGAGCTTCAGGCCCAGCAGCGCGAATTGCAGCAGACCAACGAGCAACTCGAACTGAAGGCGCAACAGCTCGCCGAACGCAACGTTGAGGTCGAACGCAAGAACCAGGAAATCGAGCAGGCGCGCCGTGCGCTGGAAGAAAAGGCGAGCGAGCTTGCGCTGACCTCGAAATACAAGTCGGAATTCCTGGCCAACATGTCGCACGAGCTGCGCACGCCGTTGAACAGCATCCTGATCCTCGGCCAGCAGCTTTCGGACAATCCCGAAGGCAATCTTGCGCCCAAGCAGGTTGAATTCGCCCGCACCATCCACGGCGCCGGCACCGACCTGCTCAATCTGATCAGCGACATCCTCGACCTCTCGAAGATCGAGTCCGGTACCGTGACCGTGGACGCCGAGGAAATCCTGACATCGAGCCTGCTCGAAACCGTCGGCCGACCGTTCCGCCATGAGGCGGAAAACCGTCATCTGTCGTTCAGCATCGAGGTCGACGAGACGCTTTCCCGCAGCATGGTCACCGACTCCAAGCGCCTGCAGCAGGTGCTGAAGAACCTGTTGTCCAACGCCTTCAAGTTCACCGCCGAGGGCGGCGTCAAGCTGACCGTCTCGGCCGCGGTCGGCGGTTGGAGCGCCGAGCATCCAATTCTCAACACCGCACCCGCGGTCGTCGCCTTCGAGGTGAGCGATACCGGCATCGGTATCCCCCTGGACAAGCAGAAGCTGATCTTTGAAGCGTTCCAGCAGGCGGACGCCGGCACCAGCCGTAAATATGGCGGCACCGGCCTTGGCCTTGCGATCAGCCGCGAACTCGCGAGCCTGCTCGGCGGCGAGATCCATCTGCGAAGTGCGCCGGGCAGAGGCAGTACCTTCACGCTCTATCTGCCGCTGAAATATTCCGGCCCGAGCGTTGCGCTTCGCGTGCCCCCCGCGCTGCCCTTATCGCAGGGCGGTGCGCCGGCGTTGCAGGCGCCCGCAACGCAGGAGCGCGTGGCGGAGGTGCTGGACGACCGGCTCAATCTCGAGCCCGGAGACATGATCCTCCTGATCGTCGAAGACGACCCGCATTACGCGCGGGTCCTGGTCGATCTCGCACGGGACAAGGGTTTCAAGGTCCTGGTCGCGAACCGCGGCGCCGAGGCATTGGACCTCGCCAAGCAGTTCCAGCCGACCGCGGTTTCGCTCGATGTGTTCCTGCCCGACATGCTCGGCTGGACCGTGCTGAGCCAGCTCAAGCACAATCCGCTGACCCGGCACATACCGGTGCAGGTCATCACGCTCGACGAGGACCGGCAGCATGCGCTGGCGCGCGGCGCCTTCTCGTTCGTCAACAAGCCCACGACGACCGAGGGCGTCAGCGCGGCGCTCGCCCAGATCAAAGAATATGCAAGGCCGCGACGCAAGCGGCTTCTAATCGTGGAGGACAATCCGGCCGAACGGCTCAGCATCAAGGAGCTATTGGATCATAAGGACGTCGAGATCGTCACCACCGGTACCGGAGCCGGGGCGCTCTCGACCTTGCGAAGCATCCCTTGCGACTGCGTCGTACTTGATCTGCGGCTGCCCGATATGAGCGGCTTTGAGGTGCTCGACGAAATCCGCAAGGATGAAAGCCTGTCCAATGTTCCGATCGTAGTCTTCACCGGACGGGAACTCTCGGCCGAGGAGGATGCCGAGCTTCACACAATGGCGCGCAGCATTGTCGTAAAAGGCGTCGAATCCCCGGAACGTCTGCTCGACGAAACGTCACTGTTCTTGCACCGTGTCATCACTGAATTGCCGATTGAAAAGCAAAGGATGCTCGAGAAACTTAACAGTTCCGATGAGGATCTCATTGGCAAGACGGCGCTTCTCGTCGACGACGACGCGCGAAACATCTTCGCGCTTTCCAGCGTGCTCGAACGGCGTGGTATGAAGGTACTGACGGCTACGACGGGCCACGAGGCGATCGCGCTAGTCGAATCCAATCCCAAGATTGCCATCGTCCTGATGGACATCATGATGCCGCAGATGGACGGCTATCAGACCATCGGCGTGATCAGGCAGAATGCGGCGCTTGCCCGTCTTCCGATCATCGCACTGACCGCGAAGGCGATGAAGGGCGACCGAGAGAAATGCCTGGAAGCGGGCGCGTCGGATTATCTGGCCAAGCCGGTGAACACCGAGCAATTGCTGCTCGCCATCCGCATGTGGCTACATCGCTGAAGCGGCATGAAGATGATGGACCATGAAAAGGTAAACATCCTTCTGGTCGACGATCAGCCGGCGAAGCTGCTGGCCTATGAAGTGATCCTGAAGGAGCTCGGCGAGAATCTGGTGGTGGCCGCGTCGGGGCGGGAAGCGCTCGAGTTTCTGCTCAAGAACGAAGTCGCGGTCATCCTGGTCGACGTCTGCATGCCCGAGCTCGATGGTTTCGAGCTCGCGGCCATGATCCGCGAACATCCGCGCTTTCAGAAGACCGCGATGATTTTCATCTCGGCGATCCAGGTCAGCGATTTCGATCGGCTGCGCGGCTATGAGATGGGCGCGGTCGACTACGTTCCGGTGCCGGTGGTGCCGGAAGTGCTGCGCGCCAAGATTCGTGTCTTCGCCGAGCTTTACCGCAAGACCCGGCAGTTGGAGCGGCTCAATTCCGAACTTGAGGACCGCGTCCGCGCGCGCACCGCTGAGCTCGAGCAATCGACCGCGCGGCTGGTCGAAAGCGAACAGCGTCGCAGCATGGCGATTGCTGCCGGCAAGATGGGCTCCTGGGACTGGGACTGGGTCAACGGCGACTGGATGTGGGACGATGGCCAGTACAAGATCTTTGGCGTCGATTCCAAGAGCTTCGAGCTGACATCCGCGAACATTCAAGCGCTGTTTCATCCCGAGGATTTCGATGGCTTGCGCGAGGCCTGGACCGAATTCGCGAAGGGCGTGAAATCATACGAAGCCGAATTCCGCATCATCCGCCCCGACGGCGAGGTGCGCTGGTGCGTCGGCACGGCGGCTGCGACCACCGACAAGAAGGGCCGCGTGGTGCGGGTCAGCGGCGTCACCGTCGACATCACCGACCGCAAGCGTGCCGAAGAACGGCAGAGCCTGCTCACGCGAGAAGTCGATCATCGCGCCAAGAACGCTCTCGCGCTGGCGCAGTCGATCGTACGGCTGACGCGCGCGCAGAATGTCAACGCCTATGTGCAGGCGGTCGAGGGCCGGATCACGGCGCTGGCGCGGGTTCACACCGTGCTGTCGCTGTCGAGCTGGCAGGGCGCGGAAATCCGGCGACTGGTGGCCGAAGAAGTAGCGCCGTATTCGGAAGCCGGACAAATCCAGTACGAGGGTGCGGAGGTCCAGCTTGAGCCTGCCACGGCGCAAACACTGGCGCTGGCGCTGCACGAGCTCGTCACCAACTCCGCGAAGTATGGCAGCCTTTCCTCGCTGTCAGGTCGGCTCGCCATCACCTGGGAAGTGCAGAGCGATAGGCTGATCCTGGCGTGGGTTGAAACAGGTGGACCGCGCGTGACCAAACCGACCTCCAAGGGATTCGGCACAAGGAGCGTGATCGCCAGCATCGAGACCCAGCTTGGCGGCAATGCCGATTTCGATTGGCGCCCTGAAGGCCTGGTCTGTCGCCTAACGGTGCCGTTGCAGGGAAAGCCGCGCACGGAGGCTGCTTCATATCGAGATATGAATGCGCCAGGATCGGAGCCGGCGCTCAGTTCGCGCACTGCGTAGCCGCGACGGATCAGGCATCGGAAGCCGCGATTAGGAACGTTCTCGTCACTGGCCGATTAGTTTCATCGACGTCTTAAGGATGGCTTGCGATGAAACTGACACGAATTGCATTGGCTTTCGGATTCATGCTGTGCCCCGCGCTCGCACTGGCGCAAACGGGTGGCGCACCGAGCGGGCGCGGATCGACCACGGGAGACCCGGCCGCGAGCTCCGCCACGCCAGGCTCCGCGCCGACAACCGGCAGTGCAACGAGACCGAGCCGGAGCGGTAGCGGGACATCGACTTCAGGCGGGCGGGACAACAATGGCGACGCCGGCCGGGACAGAATGCCCGAGAGCAACATGACCGTTCGCCCGAACGATCCAGACAAGAAGTAATCGCGAAGACGTTTGCAACGGAGAGGAAGATGGGACTTGCGCAATACGCCATCGTGCCAATTCGCGACCAATGGGGAGTGCTGCACGACGGCGTTGTGAACGGTGAATATGCGACCAAGGAATCCGCGTTCGAATCGGCCGTCGCTGCTGCATCTTTGGCGATTCGGCAGGGCCATGAAGTGCATGTGAGCGTGCCGGCGCGGGAGCAGGGCGAAGCCGCCATGCAGTCCAAGCCTTAGCTGCGGAGGAGCGAGGGTTGCCAAGAGAGGGCCGTTGGGCTGTTTTTCGAGTGATCCGTTCCCGCCTAGCCGTTTATTTTGTTCGCGCGAAGTAACCTGAGTTAGCGACGATAGATTGTTGGAAGCGCGATTCTATACTCACTTGCGAAGCGGGAGACTTCCATGACGGCAAAGCGCAATCGAAGAAAGAACAGCGTGCCGTTCGACGAGCGGCTCCAGAGAGCGGCAGACGAGGCACGCGCGGCAGCCGAGCAGTTGCCGCAAGGTGAGGCGCGCGACGCATTGCTGAAGAAGGCAAGGCAAGCGGAAACCGCCGCTCATCTGAACGAGTGGCTGACATCGCCCGGCCTGCAATCGCCGCGCTAAGATGACGATGGATCGCAAGGCTGCCTGTCTGGCGCAGGCCGATGCCTGCCGGGCGAGGGCGCAAGCCGATCCAGCAAATAGCGATCACTGGATCGAAGAATCGATCAAATGGCTCGAGCGAGCCATCGATCCAACGGGCGGCCTCTCGATGACTTTCGAGACGAAGGATGAGCAGCAGCTCACATCAGATGGCGCCGTCGCCCCGATCGCATCTTTCGACGTCCGAGCCTCGTCAACCAGAACCGACGGGACCTAGTCGGATTCGACATAAGCCATTCGCGAACAAGCGATCGCACCCAAGGCGATAACGACGCCAGCGGCGATCAGGAAACTCGGCAAGTATAGGGACACGGTCGGCGAACCGGCGGTCTGCCGCACATGGTTGGGACTGTTCATCCCAGCAGATATCTCAGCATCCCCGTGAGCAGTGCCGCGCTGACGATCGCCAATGTCGCGCAAAGCAGGTCTAGGTTGAGGCTGACTTTGTCGTGTTGATGCTCGTGCATCGCTATAGCTGTGCATGTTGGGCGCTGGGACGAGAAATCTCGCTCAGCGCCACGCCGGCGCTGTCACCGCCGTTGGCCTGCGCAATATCGCCGAGCGCAATGATACCGACCAAACGCTTTTCGCGATTGAGTACGGGCATGCGACGGACCTGAATCTCGCCCATAATTGCCGTCACTTCGTCGAGATCCTGATCTTCGAAGCAGTACTTCACCTCGGCAGTCATGACGTCCCGGATCCGCGCCTCCGGCCCACGGCCCATGCCGACGCCGCGAATAGCGATATCGCGGTCGGACACCATGCCGACGAGGCGGTCGTTCTCGGTGACCGGCAGCAGTCCGACGCCGAGTGCGCCCATAGCCTCTGCCGCATCCTTCAAGCTGTCTTCAGGAGTACAGAGCTGAACGTCGGGGGTCATCGCATCGCAAACTCTCATGGCAGACCTCGCTGTCGTCGTTTAGCGCCTAACCGATGTTGCGGATCGGCGTTCCTTCGGGCCGCAGGATTTTCAAGGCGGGACCGAACGGCGGCTACGACCGGGAACCAAGTCGGGCTGTCGTACGTAGTCTGGGGTGAGACGATGCCAGGCGGGAGCGAAAAATGCCGCTCTACCATTTCGATCTCGTCAACACCAAGACGGTTGCCGATCAAGGCGGCGCGGAACTCGCTGACGATATCGCCGCGATGGATTCGGCCGACAACATCGCACGGCGGCTGCTCGGCGAACACCCGGACCTGAAGAACAGGCACTACTCGATCCTTGTCACCAACGAAGACGGTGACGAGATTTGTCGATTGCCGCTAGACATCATCCACTAGGCAAGGCGCGCTGCGCCTATGACCGATCTTATCGCGAGATCAACGACAACTCGATGGTGCGTGCGCGCTTGTATTGCTGAAACGCGGAAATGGCGCGGTTTGACAGCACAAGCCTGTTGTGCTGGCCTTGGCTGATCATGAAGGCGACTTTCTCGATCAGGAAATGGTGTGCTTCCACCGGATCATCGATTTCGCCAGCCCGCCTGAGGTAGTCCCACGCGATCTGTACCGCGCTCTCCAGCAGCACGGGAAAGGACTCGTCCTTGAACCACGCCGACATGCCGGTTCCTCGAATTTACTGGGGAACCCGGTTTGCCGTATTTGGTTCCTAAGTGTTCTCGCGATCTATTGAGCGTGGATGGCGAAACGCACGAACTTGCGTCCACGGCGGTAGGAACCGGTTCGGGCGGCGCCGGGTTGTGCCGAAAGGTCAATCCAAGGAGATACCGATGAAGAAGATCATTCTGGCCTCTGCATGCGTTCTGGCATTGTCTGCCGGCGGCGCGCTCGCGCAGCAGGCCCAGCCCGCGCCCGGTGCATCGAGCGAGGGCAATGTCGGGCCTGGCGCGACACCGCGTACGAGTACGCACATGAACAAGAAGGGCATGACGACCGGCGCCGGCGGCGGCTCGAGCCGCGCGGCCCATCCTTCCAGCCATGGTGCCGGGACCAAGAGCGACAAGGGGACGCAATCGGGCGGCCGATATTAGACCGATGCGATCAAGAAAAATGCCGGCCATGAGCCGGCATTTTTCGTCAGGAACGTTGCCTGATCAACTGGCTGCAACTACTGATCGAGGGCGCTCGATCTGCTGGTTCCTACTTTCCCCCTTCAATCAATTGTCGCAGGGCGGCCGCGTCGGCGGGCGCGGCGCTCTTCTGGTCGTTGTCGAAATAGACGTAGACGTCGCAGCCCTGCTTCTTCCAGGAACGAATGCGCTTGGCCCACTCCGCCAGTGTCGCATCGCGATAATGGCCCTTATATCGGCCGCCGGGGCCGTGGCCTCTGACGTAGACGAAATCGGCGGTGCGCCTCCACGGTGCCGGCGCGTCGTGATGGTCCGAAATGCACAGCGAGATGTTCGCATCGGACAGTAGTCGCATGACCTTCGGGGCATACCAGCTTGGGTGCCGAAACTCGAAGCTGTAGCGGCGCTCTTTCGACAGGAGCTTGAGGAAGGAGGCGAGGCGATCCGGCTTAGCCTCAAACTGCGGCGGCAGTTGAAACAGGATGGGACCGACCTTGTTTCCCAGCAGCGACAGGCGAGCTTCGAGCAGCTCGAGACTGTTGACCGAGTTCTCCGACAGGCGCTTCCAATGTGTGATAAACTTGGACGCCTTCCAGGCGAAGACAAATTCCTGATCCGTCTGCTCGCGCCAGCCCTTCACCGCTTCGGGCGTTGGCGTGCGATAGAAGACGCCGTTCAATTCCGTGGTCGGAAATTGGCTTGCGTAGTAGCGAAGCTGGTTCTTGAGCGGCAGGCCCTTCGGGAAGAACGGCCCGCGCCAGGAATCGTAGTGCCAGCCGGATGTCCCGATCAGAATGCGCGCCATAAACTCGCGATGCGTTGGAGCGAAATGAAGCACAGAGAACCGGCACTCTGTGTGAGGGTTCCAATTCCAATCGGTAATCCCGGTCGTTCGCCGGAACCATGGTCTGACCGCGCGGTTAGCCAAATCGATTGCAAATGATCTCCTTCGCTTGAGGTGCTGTCGTGGATGCCATGACCCGAGAGCATGGGCCGTCCGCAGAAGAAACGCGGCCTCCGGAACGCGCTCCCGAACAGAAGCCTGAATTCAGGGATGTCGGCGAAACGCAAGACAGCCCGCCGACCGCGCCCGAGAAGCCATCGATGCGCGATCGGCTCCGCGAGCATTGGCTGTTGGCGATCGTGGGCGCCTGCGTTCTCCTGGCTGCGCTGATTGGCGGCGTCGTCTATTGGCTCGAGGTCCGTAACTACGAATCTACCGACGATGCTTTCGTCGCCGCCCGCAGCTTCTCGGTTGCTCCGAAGGTCGGCGGTTACCTTGTCGATGTGCCCGTTACGGATAACCAGCACGTCAATGCCGGCGATCTGCTCGCCCGTATCGACGATCGCGACTACAGGATCGCGGTCGACCAGGCCGAGGGGCAGGTTGCAGGAGCGCGGGCCAACATCGCCAATCTCGAGGCTCAGATCACCAGCCAGCAAGCCCAGATCGATCAGGCGCGAGCGCAACTCGCGCAAGCCGAAGCGCAACTGCAATTCGCGCAGCAGGAGGCCGCGCGCGCCGATGATCTGCTGCAGAAGGGCGCCGGCACACTGCAACGTGAGCAACAGACCAAGTCCGATCTCGAAGCGCAGCAGGCCAACACCACGCGTGCGAGAACGGCGGTAACGGTGGCGGAGCTTGGGATCAAGCCGCTGCAGGCCCAACGCGAGAGTGCCAAGGCCTCGCTGCAACAGGCAGAGGCACAGCGCGATCAGGCCAAGCTCAATCTCGACTATACCAACGTCACAGCGGCCCAGTCCGGGCGCGTCGTCAAGCTGAGCGGCGCGAAGGGCACATATGCGATGGCCGGGCAGAGCATCATGATGTTCGTGCCCGACGAGGTCTGGATCGTCGCCAACTACAAGGAGACCCAGCTTCGCGACATGCGTCCGGGCCAACCCGTCGAATTCAGGATTGACGCTTATCCGGACCGCAAACTGACCGGACGCGTGGACTCGGTGCAACCCGGCTCGGGTACGGCGTTCAGCCTGCTGCCGGCGGAGAACGCCACCGGCAATTACGTGAAGGTCGTGCAGCGCGTGCCGGTGAAGATCGTGGTCGATCATTGGCCCGCCGACGTCCCCGTCGGCCCCGGGATGTCGGTCGTGCCCTGGACGAAAGTGCGATGACCGACACGACGCAGGCCGGCGGCTGGTCGCCGGAGCGTTCCGCCGCCGGTGGACACAATCCCTATCTCATCGCCTTCGTCGTCTCGATCGCGACCTTCATGGAGGTGCTGGACACGACGATCGCCAACGTCGCGCTGCGCCACATCGCGGGCGGACTGGCGGTCGGGATCGACGAGAGCACTTACGTCATCACCAGCTATCTCGTCGCCAACGCGATTGTGCTGTCGATTTCCGGCTGGCTCGCCACCGTGATCGGACGCAAGCGCTTCTACATGATGTGCGTGGCAACCTTCAGCGTGGCCTCGCTTCTGTGTGGGTTTGCCTGGAGCCTGGAATCTCTGGTGCTGTTCCGCATCGTGCAAGGGCTCGGCGGAGGAGGCATGGCGACCTCCGAGCAGGCGATCCTCGCCGACTCTTTTCCGCCGGCCAAGCGCGGCCAGGCGTTTGCGATCTACGGCATCGCGGTCGTGGTGGCGCCGGTGATCGGGCCGACGCTCGGCGGCTGGATCACGGACACCTATTCGTGGCACTGGGTGTTCCTGATCAACGTGCCGATGGGATTGCTTTCGCTGTTCCTTGTGGGGACGCTGGTGAACGAACCCTCGGGTGCGGAGGAGGAGCGAAGGGCATTGCTCCGCAAAGGACTTCGCGTCGACTATGTCGGTTTCGCTCTGGTTGCGATCGGGCTCGCCTCGCTCGAATTCGTCCTCGACGAAGGCCAGCGCAACGACTGGTTCGGATCGAACATGATCCTGGTTTTTGCGCTGGTTTCCGCCTTTTGCCTGCTGGCGCTGATCCCCTGGGAATTGACGCGCGAGGAGCCCATTATCGAGCTTCGCCTGCTCGGCCAGCGGCAGTTCGCGGCTTGTTTCCTGGTCATGCTCGGCACCGGCGCAGTCTTGATTTCGACCACCCAGATCCTGCCGCAACTGCTGCAGGCGGACGAGAACTATACCGCGACGCTCGCGGGTCTCGCGCTGTCGCCGGGCGGCATCTTCACGATGGTGATGATGCCGATCGTCGGCAGGCTCGTGAGCGTCGTCCAGCCGAAGCACCTGATCATGCTCGGCGCCATGATCGTGACGCTCTCGATGTGGCATCTCACGGGGCTCACCCAGGATATCTCCTATGGCTATGCGGGGTGGTCGCGCATCTTTCTCGGCATCGGGCTGCCGTTCCTGTTCCTGCCGGTGACGACGGCCTCCTACGATGGCGTGCCGCCGGAGAAGACCAACCAGGCGTCGGCGCTGATCAATGTCGCGCGCAACATCGGCGGCTCGATGGGAGTCGCGCTGGCGCAGACCGTGCTGGCGCAACGCCAGCAATTCCATCAGAGCCGGCTGGTCGAGCATGCCGCGCCATCCGACATCGGTTACCAGCAGACCATCGATGCGATGACGCGCTACTTCCAGGCGCAGGGCTCCAACGCTTCCGAGGCGGCATCGCAGGCGATCGCATGGGTCGGCCAGACATTGCAGCGCCAGATCGACTTCCTCGCCTATATCGATGTGTTCTGGACGCTCGCAGTCATCGGCGCCCTGATGATCCCGCTCGCGCTGAGCATGCGCTCGATCGATCTCAACGCGCGGGCAAGAGGACATTGACGGCCAAATCGTCGCAACCACAGACGCGATTGTGAAATGAGCCAGCCAAGGTTCTGGGCTATGGATGCGTGTTCGCGAGATCATCGTCTCGCGTGAGGATATGAAATGCCCTGGAAGCCAGTTGCAGCGAGCGTCGTGCTGGCGGCCTTGCTTGAGTTGATGAATGCAGCTGCTGCAAGCGCACAGCCTGCTGTGCTGAAGGGACAGGAAGCCTATGGCGATTGGCGGCGCGACAAGCCCGGCACGTTGCGCCTGATCACGCCGCAGGATCTGCCCAAGCCCGGCGCGACGCCATCGAGCGCGAACATGTCGCGGGTGGTGCCGCCAACGGCCTCCGCAATTCCCCAAGTGCCGCCAGGGTTCAAGGCCGAACTGTTCGCCGACGGCTTGAACGGGCCGCGCATCATCAAGACCGCGCCGAACGGCGACATCTTCGTCGCCGAGACCCGCGCCGGGCGTATCCGAGTGCTGCGCGCCGCCGATGGGGCGACCAAGCCCACGATCAACGAAGTCTACGCTACCAGCCTCGATCGTCCGTTTGGGATCGCCTTCTTTCCGAATGGCGACAACCCGCAATGGCTCTATGTCGCCAACACTGGAAGCGTCGTCCGCTTTGCCTATCGCAATGGCGACCTCAAGGCTTCCGGCAAGCCGGAGACAGTCGTCGCCAAGCTGCCGCACGGCTCGGGTCACTCGACCCGGGACATTGTCTTTACGCCCGACAACAAGCGGATGCTGGTCTCGGTCGGCTCGGCAGGCAATTCGGGGGAGGGCATGGGTACCCCGCCGGGTGGCTTGGAAGCCTGGAAGCGCGAGCGCCCGCTTGGCGCCGCCTGGGGCAACGAGACCGACCGCGCGGCGGTGCTGGCCTTCGATCCTGACGGCAAGAACCAGCGCACCTTTGCCACCGGCATCCGGAATTGCGTCGGACTTGCGATCCAGCCGCAAACGGGCGTGCCCTGGTGCTCCACCAATGAGCGCGATGGTCTCGGCGACAACCTCGTGCCCGATTATGTGACCCGCGTCCGCGAGAACGCGTTCTATGGCTGGCCGTGGTTCTACATCGGTGCCAACCAGGATCCGCGGCACGCCGGCGCGCGGCCTGACCTGAAGGACAAGGTCACGGTCCCGGACGTGCTGCTGCAGGCGCATTCCGCTTCGCTTGGCCTCACGTTCTATGACGGCCAGAGCTTTCCCGCCGAGTATCGCGGCGACATATTCGCGGCCCTGCATGGCTCGTGGAACCGGTCGAAGCGCACGGGCTACAAGGTGATCCGCATCCGGTTGAAGGACGGCGTGCCGACCGGCGAATACGAGGACTTCGCGACCGGCTTCGTCATCAACGATTCCGAAGTCTGGGGACGCCCGGTCGGCGTCGCCGTAGCGCGTGACGGTGCGCTGCTCATTACCGAGGACGCCAATGGCACGATCTGGCGGATCAGCCGTTAGCCTCTTAGCCTTGCCCGTCGCTGAGCCCGTATTCCTCGTAGATCGCCAGCGGATCGGCGTCGGGAAACAGCCGGCAC
Source organism: Bradyrhizobium sp. Crot121 (assembly GCF_059512385.1). NCBI lineage: Bacteria > Pseudomonadati > Pseudomonadota > Alphaproteobacteria > Hyphomicrobiales > Nitrobacteraceae > Bradyrhizobium > Bradyrhizobium sp. Crot121. The sequence goes on from NZ_JCAMOR010000026.1 coordinate 109,138, forward strand.
TTCGCTTGCGCCAGATGCAGGGTGACGGTTCCGCGATCGCAGCCGGCGGCAAGCAGCTTTCGGATGTCTTCCATATGCGGTCGCGGCTGGTGTTTGGGCGGAAGCTGCTCGAGGGCGACGAGCGCCGTCGCCAGCGCCTCGGTGATAACCCATTCGTCGTGGCCGGTGATTCCCTTTCTCGGCATCGCCACACCTCCCGCATTGGAGCAACGTACATTCTAACGTAAAGCCAAGGCGTACCGCCATTGTTGGATTGCATCCAGCGAGGCAGATACCTAGGACTTGAACACCATTTCCGGCACAGCATCATGCAGCAATTAAGGCTTCCGGCCGACGATCTCACCGGCGGGCTCAACACGTTTGCTGAATTTGTGGGCGCGCTGGGCCCGCTGGACGCAAGCCGCGGATGATGGGTTTCGCTGCGCTCTACCCATCCTACGCTGTCGTCCCCGCGAAGGCGGGGACCCATAACCACAGGCTGTGGTTGTGGCGGAAGCAAGCGGTGGTAGCGGAGCATACAACAAAGGCCTGGGGTTATGGGTCCCGGCTCCCGGCTACGCCAAGGGGCTTCGCCGAGGCGGGCAAGCCCGGGACGACGTGGGGAAGGTTAGGATTCAAATTTCAAACAGCGGAGAGGATGTGAGTTCGCGTTCTCGCGGCATTCGCTGCCCGAGCTTTGCATCACTTTCACCCTCTCATCGAACAGAGGGCGCAGGGAAAGCCGGGTGCTGGTTGCACCCGTGGGTCCCGTGCAACAAAAAGCAC
>NZ_JCAMOR010000027.1:0-104325 GCF_059512385.1 Bradyrhizobium sp. Crot121
CATCATAGCCCGATGCTGCGCATCGTCCCGGAATGACGGCGGTGGGCGTGGCGAAGCCGGAGTAAATTAGCTCCGGCCGCCGAGCGAAACCTTCGGTGCCGTAGCCCGGGTGGAGCGTCAGTGTCACCCGGGACCGGTCGTCGATTTTGATAGAGATATCCCGGGTTGCGCTTCGCTTCGCCCGGGCTACTGGCTCTCAACTCACGGCCAAGGCGGGGAGCGCGATCGGTGGGAGGGAGATGCGAAAGCAGGCGCCGTGGCCGCTTCTTTCGGTGACGCTCACCTCGCCGCGATGCAGATGGATGATCTCGCGCACGAGGTTGAGGCCGAGGCCCGCGCCGCGGTGCCGCGGCTGCAGGCGGTGGAACGGCTCGAAGATGCGCTCGCGCTCTGAAGCCGGAATGCCGGGGCCCTGGTCGCGGACTTCGACCGTCGCCGGCGCGCTGACGGCAACGACGATGGCGCCGCGATGACCGCCATGCTGGATCGCATTCTGCACCAGATTGACGACCGCACGTTCGAGCGCGCCCCGATCGCCCCACACGTCGATCCGCGCACCCTCATGCTGCAACGAGATCTCATAGCCGGCCGCGATCGCGAGCGGCGCGAGATCGGCGATCACCTGTGCGCAGAGACCTGCAAGATCGATGGCGGACGATTGCGCCAGCCGCTGCTCGAGCCGCTGCAGATCGAGCAACTGCTCGGTCAGCGTCGCAAGCCGCGAGACGTCCTCGATCAGGCGCGCCTTCTCGGCGCTTTGCGGCAGGCCTTCCAGGCGCGTGGTGAGGATCGCGATCGGCGTTCGTAATTCGTGCGCGGCATCGGCGAGGAAGCGTCGATGCCGTTCATAGCCTTCATCGAGCCGTCCCAAGGCGTCATTGACGGCGCTCACCAGCGGCGCGATCTCGGTGGGGACGGCGCCAACCGGCAGCCGGGCGCCGCGCTTGTCGATATCGATCTCGCCGGCCTGATGCGCGGCTTCGTCAAGACCCGCGAGCGCGTTGCGCACCACGAGCGGGGTCGCCACCAGCGTCGTCAGCGCCATCAGGGCAAAGCCGGGCAACATCAGCCCGAAGAAAGCCAGCGTGATCTGCAGCAGCGACTGCGCATCCGAGATCCTGATCTCGCTGGTGACGATGATCTGCACCGGGCCTGCTGCGGTCTCGACCACTTTCATCTGTCCGCTGATATGACGCGAATCGTCACTGGCGCGATCCCAACTGCGAATTTCGCCATCGATATCGCCGAGCCCGCCGCCGAGACGGGCAAACTCCGGCGGCACGTCTCCCTCGGACAGCGAATGGCCGGACTTGTCGTGGATCACGAACCACAAATTCCGCGTATCGCCGCGCAGCTCCTTCAGCGCCGGGGTCTCGCGCAGGACAAGCGTTCCGTCAGCGCTGCGCGCCACCGCGTCGCGCAGCACATCGATGCCGCGACCATCGTCGCGCCGATATACGCAACCGGACGCCCACAGAGTTGCAATGAGCAAGACAAGAAAAGCGACGAGCAGCACCGCATGCAGCGGGATCAGCCGGCGGATCAGGCGCGAGCGCAGCGACGCCGTGTTCATCGACTTCATGATGCCGCTCGCAGGAGATAGCCGACGCCCCGGATGCCATGGATCTCGACGCCGGCGCCGGCCTCGGTGAGCTTGCGGCGCAGGCGCGAGACATGGGTATCCAGCGCATTCGACTGCACCTCTTCGTCGAGCGAATAGACGGCAGCCTCGAGCGACGAGCGCACGACCGTGCGCCCCATCCGCCGCATCAGGGTTTGCAGCACCAGCAATTCGCGGCGCGGCAATTCCAGGAGGCGGCCGTCGACCTCGGCCTCGCAATGGTTCAGGTTGAAGCTCAGCCGCCCGAGCCTGACGATATCGGGCTGAAGGTCGGCGGACCGCCGCCACACCGCCCGCAGCCGCGCCAGCAATTCCTCGGCCGCGAACGGCTTGGCCAGATAGTCGTCGGCGCCGGTGTCGAGGCCGGTGACGCGGTCCGACAATTCGCCCCGCGCCGTCAGCACGATGACGGGGGTCGGGATCGCCTTGGCGCGGAGCTTCGGGATCAGGCTGATGCCGTCGCCATCAGGCAGGTTGCGGTCGAGCAGGATCGCGTCATAGGCGCCCACCACCATGATTTCCGCGGCCTCCATCAGCGAGGTCACCCGGTCGGCCAGCATGTCGTAGCTTTTCAGGACCGCAGACAAGGCCGACGCCATCTCGTCTTCGTCCTCAACCAGAAGTATTCGCACCACCCTGACCCAGGCAATTCAAGTTGACCTGGTTCCATAGAGCCGCTGGATTGCGGCTACATTGCGTGTTTGCCGGTCACCGGGGCGCCAAAGGGGGGCTCGAACGGCCGCCGAACCCGCGCATCGCGGCCTTGCTCAATTCGCGCAGCCACAACACCGAGCTTGCGACCACCGTACAGAATAGCCAGTCGCCGGCACCCAGGCTGACGGTCGAGAACGCTTCCTGGAGGAAGGGCGCATAAACAACCAGCGCGTGCAGCAGGAGCGAAAACACCACTGCCGCCCAGAGCCAGCCATTGGTGAAGAGGCCATGGAATGCGCTGAGCTCGTCGGAGCGGGCGTTGAAGACGTTGAAAAGCTGGAACAGCACCAGCGTCGTGAAGGCCATGGTGCGCCCATAGGCGATCGTGCCTGAACCTTCGATCAGGCCGCCCGGAAGCGAGGCGTCCAGCACCAGCAATGTGCCAACCGCCATGATGATCCCGACCAGGAAAATCCCGCCCCACATCGTCAGCGTCATGACGCCCTCATCGCGCGGGCGCGGCGGGCGCTGCATGATGGCGGGGTCCGCGGGGTCGACGGCGACGCCGAGCGCGGGCGCGCCGTCGGTCACCAGGTTGATCCAGAGGATTTGCGTCGCCAAGAGCGGAAGCACGACGACACCGCTGGCGGCGGAAAGTCCGATTGTATCGGCCAGCACAACGCCGAAGAACATCGTCAAGACCTCGCCGATATTCGACGACAGCAGATAGCGGAGGAATTTGCGGATGTTGTCGAAGATCGCGCGCCCCTCCTCGACCGCGGCGACGATGGTGGCAAAATTGTCGTCGGCGAGCACCATGTCGGCCGCCTCCTTGGAGACATCGGTGCCCGTAACCCCCATGGCGACACCAATGTCGGCCGCCTTCAGCGCCGGGGCATCGTTGACGCCGTCCCCGGTCATCGCCACGGTTTCCCCTGCCCGCTGCAGCGCCCGCACGATGCGCAGCTTGTGACCGGGATTGACGCGGGCATAGACCGAGACCTCTTGCACAACGCGGTCGAGTTCTTGCTCCGTCATGGCCTCGAGCTCGGCGCCGGACACCGCGCGCTGGCCTGACGTGATGATGCCGAGCTCGGCGGCGATGATCGCCGCGGTCTTGGGATGATCGCCGGTGATCATGATGGGGCGGATGCCTGCCGCCCGGCTCCGTGCGACCGCATCGCGCGCTTCCCGGCGCGGCGGATCGATCATGCCGATCAGGCCGAGAAAGACCAGGTCCTGCTCCACGTTCTCATCGAATGCATCATGCTGCGACCTTTCTGCCGGAAGCGAGCGGAACGCGACGCCAAGCGTCCGCAGCGCTTCCGCGGCCAGCGCATCATTGCTCGCCATGATCTCCGACTTGCGCGCGTCGGTGAGCGCGACCGCATCTCGTCCGACGAGTTCGTGGGTGCAGCGCGCGAGCAGGACATCGGGCGCGCCCTTGGTCACCGCGATCAGGCGGTCGCGCCGCTCGGCATCCGTATGCACCGTGCTCATCAATTTGCGCTCGGACGAGAACGGAATCTCGCCGATCCGCTCGAAGCGCTGATCGAGCGCGGCAGGGAGCAGGCCTGCCTTGCATGCGGCCACGATCAATGCGCCTTCGGTCGGATCGCCCTGCACGATCCAGGCGCCATCACGTTCCTCCAGCAGCGCGTTGTTCGCGCGTTCGGCCGCCGTCAGCGTGCGCTCGAGCTCGAACTGCAGCGCGCTGCTGTCCGACGCATCACTGGCAAGATGCACGTCGCCCTCCGGCGCATAGCCGGTGCCGGAGAGATTGGTGGAGCCGCTCGCCGTCACGACCCGGCGCACCGTCATCTCGTTCCTGGTCAAAGTGCCGGTCTTGTCGGATGCGATGACGGTCGCCGAACCGAGCGCTTCCACGGCGGCGAGACGGCGGATGATGGCATTCTTCTTTGCCATCCGCTGCATGCCGATGGACAGCACGGCGGTAACCACCGCCGGCAGCCCTTCCGGAACCGCGGCGACGGCCAGCGCCACGCCGAGCAGCAGCACCGCGAAAATCTCGGAGAAGCCGTTGATGTCGCTGACGAGAAAGATCGTGCCGATCATGGCCACTGCAATCAGCACGACCGTGATCGCAAGCACCTTGCCGACGCGCGCGAGCTCGCGCTGCAACGGCGTGGCCTCCTGCGGCGCCTCCCGCAGCATGCCGGCGATCCGGCCCATCTGCGTCTGCATCCCGGTCGCGGTGACCACCGCACGACCATGCCCATAGACCGCGGTGGTCCCGCTGAAGATCATGTTGTGCCGGTCGCCGAGCTCGGCCTTGTCAGCCAGCGGCGCGACGTGCTTGCTCACCGGCAGGCTTTCGCCGGTGAGCGCGGCTTCCGCCGTCTGCAGCGCGGCTGACATGATCAGCCGGGCGTCGGCCGGAATGGTGTCGCCTTCCGCGATGACAATGATATCGCCCGGCACCAGCTCCGCCGCCGGGATGTTGCGCCGCTCGCCATCGCGGACTACGTTGGAGTGCGCGGCGGACATCTCACGCAACGCGGCTGCGGCGCGCTCCGCCCGGGCCTCCTGGATGTAGCCCATGAGCGCGTTGAGCAGCACGATGGCAAGGATCGCGATGGCCTCGTAGGGCAGCGCGGTTTCGTGCTCATTCAGCCAGATCGCGATCGAGATCACCGCCGCCGCGATCAACAGGAGCACCAGCACGTCGGTGAACTGATCGAGGAATTTCAGCCATTCGGGACGCGGTGGCACTGTGTCCAATTCGTTTCGGCCATCGCGCGCGAGGCGCTGGGCGGCCTCCGCACTGCTCAGGCCCCGCTCGGCATCGGTATGCAGGGCGGCCACCGTCTCCGCCGCCGTCTGTCGGTGTACCTCGTGCATCGTCGGATCGGAGGATTTTCTGTGCATGCTGCAATGATACGTTGCGATGACGTTTCCTGGTACCGGGAACCGCGCTTGTCGGGATGATCCATGTCAATCGACACGACGCGATCGGCGCTGCAGAATGCAGGTGAACGAAATGTCGCAGCCAAGATCGTTGCGGTCTCGCGCCGGAACCCAGACGATCGAAGCGGCCGTATGGCTGAAAGGTAGCGTCACATGAGCGAAGCAAGCGCGACCAAAGAACCGCCGAGATCAATTCTGCTCGCCACCGATCTCAGCCCCCGCTGCGACCGCGCGCTGGATCGCGCCGTGCTGCTGTCGCAGTCGTGGCAGGCGAAGCTCGTGATCCTGCACGTTCTCGAAAAACTTCGGGATGCGGATTTCGATCCGAGCGTTCCATCCTGGCGACGCCCTCCCGATCCCGTCAGCGTGGCGGCAAAGCAGTTGCTGGCCGATATCGGCCCGCTGGCGAAGATGGCCGACATCGTGATCGATGAAGGCGACCCGGCCGAGGCGATCGTGCGCACCGCCGAAAAGAAAGGATGCGATCTCATCATCACCGGGGTTGCAAGGGATGAGCCGTTCGGGCGACTTTTCCTTGGCACGACGGTCGATCGCCTGCTTCGCAGTTCGCACACACCGATCCTGATCGTGAAGAAAAGGGGACAGCGGGCTTACGGCCGCATCGCCGCAGCGATCGACTTTTCAGATTCATCACGCCATGCACTCGAGGCCGCGGTCCGCTGCTTCCCCGACCAGGCGCTCATGATATTCCACGCCTACGAGATACCGATGAGCGGGTTGGCCCACGATTCCGCTGCCTATCGACGGCAATGTCAGCAGGCTGTCGAGCGGGACTACAAGGCCTTCCTCACGACAATGACATGCGGCGAGACGATCAGGCGGCGTGCACGTTCGTTCATCGAACTTGGGACGCCGGATGAAGTGCTGCGCCGAGGCGTGCGCGATATGGACATCGACCTTGTCGTGCTCGGCACCGAGGGGCGCGGCGCGCTCTCCGAAATGCTGATTGCAAGCGTCGGCAAACATCTCATGGCCGAACTGCCATGCGACGTCCTGATGATCAGGGAGCCGCCCGCCGCACCAACAGCCGCCTGATCCGCTGTTTTGCCGCAACAGGTAGCGGTCACGTCGGCTCCGCAGGACCTACCTGGATGCTTCGGCTTCGTGGGCCGCCGTCCATGGGATCAACTCGCGCGCCAGTGCATCGAAGGCGGCGTTGAAAGCCTTTGCCGCCGGGGCGGGGGCGAGCGTCTCGATCGGCGCTTCCTGCTGGAAGACGCGCGCAGCGCGCAGATGTCCTGACGCATCGAGGAGCTTGGCGGACAGCGCGATCACGGCGTGCGGCTGTGGCGTTGTGACGATCTCGAACTGGCGCAGGTCGAGCAGCAGGCGGGACGAGCCTTCCGGCGCGGCGTCGGGACGGAACGGCGGATGGGCGATGTCGTAGTTCTCGAAACTCTGCAGCAGTTTCGCCTGCACGAGCTGCGGCAGGGCGTCGCTCCATTGCGCGTCGGCAAAATCCTTGTCGCCGCCGCCCGCGAACAGGAAGCGCTGGGTCTGCAGCGCAGTGATCGCCGTCGGCTCAGCAATGGAAAGCGTTCCCTTGAAGGGGCGGACCGGCGCATCGAACCGGCTGGCGGGGCTGAGGTCAAAAGTCGTCTTGCGCGCTGGGGCGCCACCGCCGCCCATGGTCCGATCGAGACCGGCGATGATATTGTCCAGGCGCGGGGTGTTGCGCGCCAGCCCGTCCGCAAAGGTGCCGATGTTGCCGATCGCATCGTGCAGGGTTGCGGAATTTTCGCTGAGCACCGTATCGACCTTGCGCAGCGCATCGCGCGCGGCCTGCGTCATGCTCTGCCCCGCGCCTTTCTCGGCGATCAGCGGCCCTTGCACGCGCGGGGCATCGATCCGCTCGCCGCCTTCCAGCGCCACCACGGGCACGCCAGTGAGGCCCTGGAAATCGAGGCCGACTTTGGTATCGGCGCGCACCGGCGTGTGCTCGAGCACGGCGATGGTGGCATGAACGTCACGCGGCCGGTCGGGCACGAATTCGAGCGAAGTGACTTCGCCGACACGGATGCCGTTGAACAACACAGGGGCACCCACGAGCAGGCCGGGAACGGGCCCATTGAACACGACCTGGTAAGTCTCGCGCTTGCCGATGCCGCCGGTGTTGTTGAGCCAGTAGACGAAGCCGAACACGGCGACGATCGCCGCCAGGACGAAGGCGCCGACAACGATAAAGGGTGCGCGCGTTTCCATTGATGTCGTTCCGTTAAGCGTTGAGATGAAGCATTTGCGCTCGCGCGCCGTGGAAATAGGCCCGCACCCAGGGATGGTCGGATTCCAGCACCGATTTCAGCGGACCGAGCGCGGCGATCTTGCCGTCGGCCAGCGCCGCGACGCGGTCGCAGACCGCGTAGAGCGTGTTGAGGTCGTGGGTGACCATGAATACGGTGAAGCCGAGCGTCCGCTGCAGCGTCTTGATCAGGGAATCGAATTCGCCGGCGGCGATCGGGTCCAATCCGGACGTCGGCTCGTCCAGGAACAGGAGCGCAGGATCGAGCGCGAGCGCACGCGCCAGCGCCACGCGCTTGACCATGCCGCCGGAAAGTTCGGAAGGAAACTTGTCGCCATCATCGACGGTGAGGCCGACCATCTCGAGCTTCGCATTGGCGATCTCGTCCAGCAGCGACGGCGACAGATGCGCGGCCTCGCGCAGCGGAAATTGCACGTTCTGCCGCGCGTTCAGCGCCGAGAACAGCGCGCCCTGCTGGAACAGCACACCGCTCCTGCCGCCGTTTTCGGCAAGCTCGATGATGCCGCCGCGTTTCGGCAGCAATCCGATGATCGTGCGCATCAGCACGGATTTGCCGCCGCCGGACGCGCCGACGAGACCCAGGATTTCGCCCTGACGGACATCGAGATTGAGATGGTCGAGCACGATCTTGCGGCCGAAGCCGACGACAAGATCCTGCACGTGGATGGCGATACGTTCTTCGGTCACGGCTACATTCCGATCGAGGCGAAGAACACGGCGAACAGGCCGTCGAGCACGATGACCAGGAAGATCGACTTGACGACGGAGGACGTCGTCTGCTGCCCGAGCGATTCCGCGCTGCCCTTGACGCGAAGCCCTTCGCTCGCCGCGATCAGGCCGATGACCAGCGCCATGAACGGCGCCTTGATCATGCCGACCTCGAAACTGTTGATCGAGACCGCCTCATGCAGCCGCGCGATGAAAATCGCCGGGCCCATGCCGCCATAGAGCCAGGTGACGAGCCCGCCGCCATAGAGCGCAGCCATCGAGCCCAGGAAGGTGAGGATCGGCAGCGCGATCACCAGCGCCAGCACGCGCGGCAGGATCAGCACCTCGACCGGATCGAGGCCCATGGTCGTGAGCGCATCGATCTCCTCGCGCATCTTCATCGAGCCGATCTCGGCGGTGTAGGCGCTGCCGGAACGTCCGGCCACCATGATCGCGACGATCAGGACGCCGAGCTCGCGCAGCACCAGGATGCCGACCATGTCGACGACGTAGGAATCGGCGCCGAACTTGCGGAAGTGGAAAATGCCCTGCTGGGCGATGATGGCACCGATCAGGAACGTGATCAGCACCATGATCGGGATCGCACGCCAGCCGACCTGGCCGAGTTGATAGACGGTGGAGGTGAAGCGAAACGATCGCGGATGGCGCAGCGTCCGGAACAGCGCGATGCCGACGCTGCCGAGCATGTCGAGGAAGACCATGGTCTCGGCGATGACGCCACGTCCGACCCGCTCGAGCAGATCGGCGAGCGCGTTGGTGCGCCGAGCGGGTGTCGGCGGCCTGCGGTTCAGTTTCCGAACTTCACCGATCAATCCGGAGTAGCTGGCGGAAAGGCCGGTTATCTCGGCTTCGCTCGCTTGCGTCGTTCCGCCGCGCGCCAGTTTCTCGATCAGCCAGGCGCCCACCGTGTCGAGCGCGGTGATCCCGCTCAGGTCGATCTTGCGGATGCCATGCGCAAGCCGCGGCTGGATGCCCGCGCACAGCTGCTCCAGAATCTCGACATTGGCAACCGTCCACGCGCCACGCGGATGGAGCGAGCGGACCGCGCCGTCATCCATGGTCAGGTCAGGGGCACTGTTCAAGATGATACCTCCGGAAGTCCGGAGGCGACCCTAGCCGGGCCGGCGGCCAATCGTTTGACACAGCGCAATAGATGCCCAGGCGGTCCGGGACCTTGGGGGCGTGACGCTGCCGCAGGGCTATGCGGCAGCATCGTAGCCCGTTCGATCAGCGGCCGGAGTTAGTTGATTCCGGTTCCGCCACGCCCACTGCCGTCATTCCGGGGCGATGCGCAGCATCGAGCCCGGAATCCATTTCTCCGCCGCCCCTTGCTGCCTGATGGATTCCGGGCTCGCGCTGCGCGCGCCCCGGAATGACGGGCCGTTATTGCTGAGCTCGAGAGCGGCCCCGGGTTACGCTGGCGCTCCAGCCGGGCTACGGGCCCTCTATCGCGCGAGCGCTGCTGACACCGATTCGGCCAACGGCGTCGTCGGGCGACCGATGAGCGCGCTCAATTGCCTGGAGGCGTCATAGAGCGCGCCGTTGGCTGCTTTGGCATCGCTGTCCGCCAGGAGCGCCGCGAAGGCTTCCGGCAGGCCGATCGACACCAGCGCAGCCTTGTAATCGACCTCCGGCAGATCCTTGTACACGACGGGCTTGCCGGACTGCCTGGCGATCTCGGCGGCATAGTCGGCGAGGGCGTAGCCATTGTCGCCGGCAAGCTCGTAGATCTGGCCCGCCTGGTTGTCGCGGCTTGCGAGCACGGCTGCCGCAGCCGCGGCGTAATCGGCGCGCGCGGCGAGGGAGAAGCGGCCATCCGCTGCAGAACCCAGCACAGCACCGTGCTGGATCGCGGCGGCAATATTCCCGGTGTAGTTCTCGGCGTACCAGCCGTTGCGAAGGAACACGAAGGGCACGCCGGATGCGCGGATCAGCGCTTCCGTCTTGCGGTGCTCCTCCGCCAGCGCCAGCGGGCTGGTGTCGGCATGGAGGATGCTGGTGTAGGCGAGCAGCTTCACGCCCGCCGCTTGCGCTGCATCGATGACATGGCCGTGTTGGCGGACGCGCTGCCCGATCTCGCTCGAAGAGATCAGAAGCACCTTGTCCACGCCTGTGAGCGCGGCCTTGACGGCGGCGGGGTCTTCATAATTGGCGGTGCGAAGCTCGACGCCGCGCTCCGCCAGGTCTTTGGCGGCGACGGGGTCACGGACGATGCCAACCAGATGCGCACCGGGGGCGATCCGCAAGAGCTCGGCGATGACGAGGCGGCCCAACTGGCCGGTTGCCCCGGTGATGGCGATACGTTCGGAAATTGTCATGTTCCTCTTCCTGGTCTAAAATAGAGACCAAGCCTAGATACGAGGCCGCCGGAGATCGCGGAAGGAGGCAGGTTTTGGTGACAGGGTTACGCGAAAATAACCTTGGGTCGGCCCAGGAGTGCCTGGGGCAGCGCTTCCAGACCTGGCGCGGCGGCGAGTTCGACCTCGCGCTTTGCCCGGTCCGCGGCATCCTGGATCGTCTCGGCGACAAGTGGACCACGCTGATCTTGATCGTGCTCGCGCAGCGACCGCATCGCTTCAGCGAGATCCGGCGGTCGATCCCCGACATCTCCAAGCGCATGCTGACGCAAACGCTTCGCGACCTCGAGCGCGACGGCATGATCACGCGCCGCGTGTTCCCGACCAAGCCGCCGAGCGTGGAGTACGGATTGACAGAGCTCGGCGAATCCCTGCTCGAACCCGTGGCCCAACTCGTCACTTGGGCGGAGACAAGCCAGACGAAGATCGCGATGGCGAGATCGGCGTTCGATGCGGCGGAAGCGTCGCGGGGCTAGGCAGCCCCGGATCTCACGACGGATCGAAGCCGAGCGCGACTTCCACGGTCATGGAATCGGGAAGAGCCGGCGGTATCTGCGGCAGCGGCTGAGCGCGGCGAATGGTATCGATTGCGGCCTGATCGAGCACGGCTTGACCGGAGCTGGTCTTGACCCAGGCGCCGAGCAATTTCCCGTCTCGGCCGACCGAGAAGACCGCAAGCACCGTCCCCTGCAGATGCTGCCGCTTGGCGGCCTGCGGATAGCGCTGGAATTTGTCGATATGACGCACCAGGATGTCCCTGAACTGCAGCTTCGCGGGGGTTGGCACGGCGTCCGCGGAACGCAGCGGGATCCTGCTCGAAACGGCAGCTTCGGAAGACGAGGTCTCTTCGACCGGGAGTGCCGCGAGCGTGTTGCGCGACATCTCGGCCGGCGTCTCAGTCGGAGCCTTGCCCGGGTTTGCTGCGTTCACGGCCGTTGACTGCGAAGCTTGGTTCACGGGAATCGGCTGCGGATCCGGACGCGGCAACAGCCGGACCTCGACGACTGCCGTCGGCTCGGCCTGCCCGCCAGCCCTGTGGAGCTGAAGGTGAAGCCAATACACGCCGCCCACGAAAAGTAACCCGACGATCGCCGGAAACAGCATCAGCCGAAAGCCCTGCCCGAACAGCGAGGCATCCGGATCGTCATCGGTCACGAAGGATTTCATCGCGCAGTGCTTACCGTGACGATCGCGCGCACGGGCTGAGGGGCTTCAGCGCCGCCATGCGCGCCCAATAGCGAACCCCGCGCCAGCATCCGGTCATCTCGTTCGTGCCTGTCTTCCGTGGAATCATCCGGCCCGCAAAGCGGCTCGCCAGCGAGGGGCGCGGCTTCGGCCGGAAGCTAGCTCATATAGCCTCTTTGTGACAGAAATCTATTCCTGCCAAGCTCCCGGCAAGGCCTATTCGAGCGTGATGAGATGGCTAAAGCATGAGCCGGAAAACCGCTTCACACTTTTCCGGATCATGCTCTAGAACAGCAGCACGCCGTCGTCGTGCACCTCCGGCTCGGGCCGGTGCGGCGTGGATTTTGACATCACGCCGAGGCGCTGCAGGACGCCCCGATGGACCTGCCGCTCCCGTTCCATCGTGTACTGCGCGAACAGATCGTCCAGCACCGCCTCATCGCTCGAAGTCAGCGACAGCTTTCCGATCGTTGCGCTCGACGCCTCGACGCGCGAGGCAGCAGCCGGGAGGGACGCGGATGCCTCGCCGAGCGCGGTCATCAGATCGTGGGCACCACCCATCAGGGCCTCGAATTCGGCACCCTCGTGGACGAGCCGGTCCATCAACCGATCGAGCCGCGCGTTGCCGGCCTCGACCTCCTGCAGCGTTTGCAGAATCGACGGCTCGAGCCTGGTCAATTGCCCGGGATTTCCATGAGCGCGCAACTCCTTGAGATCGCCTGCAGCGCGCTCGATGCGGTCGAGGATCGGCTTCAGCCTGGAAGCGCCGGCGGAGACCTGATCCGCGGTCATCTTGAGCTCGTTGGCGATCACGACGAACGCATTGCCCTTCACGCCCAGATGGCCGGCCTTGAGGCTGGCATTCATGCCGATCAGGATGATGTCGACGACGGCCTCGCCAAGGCCCGCGATCGCCAGGCGAAACTTGCCGAGCGTATCCTCGACGACGGAGAGGGCAGCATCGACCGATCTGCCCGAATTCTCGCAGGTCGCAATCAGCTCCGAGGCCTGCGCCAGCGTTTGCTTGATGACGGCAAGGAATGACGGGGCCTCGCCGTCATGGCCGCCATATACCGAGCGACCTTGCGCAACCACGCCGGTCGCATCGGCAAGGATGGCATTCAGCGAACGGACGATCGCGCCGATATCATCGCCGAACTCGCGATCCGCATCCTTGAGCTGCGCGGCCTGGAGCTGGCAGATGATCTGGGCTCTTTGCGCACTGGCATCCGCTTCGAGCGCCGGAACGGTGCTTACCGCTGCGACAGCGACACGACGCAAGCCGCCGCAGACATGCTCCAGACGTTGCCGCGTGCTGTCGCCCGACTGCAGCGAGATGATCGCGCTGCCGACGGCATCGGCGATCTTCTTGGTGCTCCTGCCCGCGAGCTCGACAAGATGGACGCTCTTGTCCTGCTGCTCGCGCATCCCTGCATAGGCCGAGATCAGACCGGCGCTCGCCGAGAGAAGCTGCCCCCGATAGAGCTTCTCGAATTCCTTCTGCCTGTTGAGCGCAGTTTCGACCGCTACCGACAGCAGCTTCTGATCGCGCGCGCAGCCTTCGATCGAATGCTGCACCGATTGCCCGAGCTCGAATACCTCCTTTGTGAAATCAAGGAAGCTGTCGCGCTCGCCGTCCAGCGACGCCGCCTCGATGCGCGCGCTCCGCGCGATGATGGAGATCATCTGGATATGCTTGAAGAGCGGCGCGATCTGCGCGGATGCCGCCTCGGCATCCTCGCCGATCCGGCCGAGAAGCGCGCTTTCCGCCGGCAGTGCCTCGGCCAGCGCGTTCAAGCAGCCGGCGATATCCTGAAGCGCCGTCGAAGCGCCTTCGATCTCCGCGCCCGACATTTCGCGCGAGAGCCCGGTGAGCGCGCCCTCGAGCTCCTTGAACAGGGCGTGACCGCGACCGAGATGATTGCCGACCTTGGCAAAACTATCCTCGATGCGGGACGACACCTCCTCGACGGAGGCAACTGCCGCAGCAACCATGCCGGTCTGGATGTCGGGAGAGGTCATTGCATCATTCCGTCAGCGCAGGTTGTCCGGCCTGGTGCCAGAGCATGATCTCGCGCGCGATGTGGTTGAGCGAAACCACCTTCTCCACGGCGCCGTGCGCGATCGCCTCTTTCGGCATGCCGAACACCACGCAGCTCTCTTCGTCCTGCGCGCGCGTCGCCGCGCCAAGCTTGCGCATCTCCAAAAGGCCCCTCGCGCCGTCGTCGCCCATCCCCGTCATGATGATGCCGAGCGCATTGCGGCCGGCATATTGGGCCGCCGAACGAAACAGGACGTCGGCCGAGGGCCGATGCCGCGACACCGGCGGGCCGTCCTTGATGGCGATGCTGTAACGCAGGCCGGTTCGTTGCAGCAGCATGTGGCGGGCGCCGGGCGCGATATAGGCGCAGCCCGGCTGCACCGGCTCGCCATCCTCCGCCTCTTTCACCGTGATCTGGCAGGCGGCGTTGAGACGCCGCGCGAACGCGGCGGTGAAGCCCTGCGGCATGTGCTGAACGATCAGAATTCCCGGACAAGTCGGCGGCAGCGCCTCCAGCACATCGAGCAGCGCCTCGGTGCCGCCGGTCGAGACGCCGATGCAGACGATGCGTTCGGTGGTGGGGCGCGAACGTCCCTGGATCGGCGGCGGCATGATGGCATCCGCGGTCAGCTTCTTCTCGACGATACGCCGCTGCTGGCGTGGGCGCACGCGCGCACGCGCCGCCGACTTCACCGCTTCGCGCAGCCGGCTCGAGCATTCCAAGAGCGCCTGCCGCGTATCGATCCGTGGCTTTGGAACGATATCGACCGCGCCGGCCTCGAAGGCTTCGAACATCTGATCGGAGCCCTCTTCGGTGAGCGAGGAGCAGATGATCACCGGGATGGGGCGCTGCGCCATGATCTTGCGCAGGAACGTGATCCCATCCATGCGCGGCATCTCGATGTCGAGGATGATCACGTCGGGCAATTCGTTCTGCAGCCGCCGCGCCGCAGCGAACGGATCGGAGGCGGTCGCCATCACCTCGATATCCGGATCCTCGCTCAGGATGGTCGTGAGAATCTGGCGTACCGACGCCGAATCGTCCACGATCAGCACGCGAAGTTTCTGCTTTGGCATTGCCGTGCGCTCCACGTCGCTAGACTCTAAAAACTGTCGGCTGAACCTGCTTCAACGTCGGCACCGTGTTGTGGATCATCGATTCGGAATGCCCCACCAGCAGATAGCCTCCCGGCCGTAAGTGCGAGCAAAGCTGATCGACGACCTTGCGCTGCGTCTGCCTGTCGAAATAGATCAGGACGTTCCGGCAAAAGATGATGTCGACGTCGCGGTCCACCGGATAACTGGAATCCATTAAATTCATCCGCATGAAATTCGTCAGTCGCCGCAATTCCGGCACCACGCGGACTTCGTTGCTCGATCGGTCCTTCGACGACAGGAAGTAGCGCTTCACGAACTCGGACGGCACCGGCGCGATGACGTCGCGCGTATAGATGGCGGCCTTGGCAAGCCGCAGCACCGCGGTCGAGATATCCGTTCCGAGGATGCGAAACTGGAACCTTGTGCCAGACCTCGTCATGTCGTCGAGAACCATCGCGGTCGTATAGGCTTCCATGCCGGTCGAGCAGGCCGCGCTCCATATCTTCAACCCGTGCGAGCCGCGGCCGCGCGGCTTCAGCAGCGCCGGCACCGCGATCTCCTTCAAGAAGGTGAAATGCGCCGGCTCGCGGAAGAAATCCGTCTTGTTGGTCGTGACCACATCGATGAGATGGGTGAGCTCGTTGTCGGGCAGGCCATTGTCGAACAGATGCTCGACATATTCGTTGAGCCCGGGATAGTTGAGCGCGCGGACGCGCTTGTGCAGCCGCCCTTCCAGCATCAGGCGCTTGCCGGCAGGCAGCTTGATGCCGACCTGCCCCTCGATCAATTCAGCGATCGTGCGGAATTGACGATCGGATAAATGTACCCCGGCTCCCAGCATCGCCGATGTCGCAAGTCTAGGCTGCGGCTGATGCGTCGACGCGGGCCTCGTCGGCGGACACTTCCGCATCGGCCATCAATCGTGCGAGATCGAAGATGATGACGAACTTTTCTCCCTTGCGTCCGATGCCCGCGATGTAGTCGGATTGCCAGCGTCCGCCGACCGAGGGCACGGGACCAATCGAATCCTCATCGATGTCGGTGACCTCGAACACGCAGTCCGCCACGAAGCCGACGCCGACCAGGCGGTCGTTCATCGGCACGTCCAGGATGATGATGCGCGTCGCCTCCGTTGCCGGCACGCTCGGCAGATCGAGCTTCAGCCGGAGGTCGACGATCGGATAGCCGCTGCCGCGCACGTCGATCATGCCGAGCATGAAATGCGGCGCGTGCGGCAGACGCGAAATCGGCCGCATGTCGAGGATTTCACGGACATTGCAGATGCTGATGCCGAAGGTCTCCCCGGCGAGACCGAGCGTCAGATATTGAGCGGTGCCGGCCATGTTGCGTCCTTCCGGTCAGAGATCGCGGGGACTCGCCTCGAAGGCCAGGCCCCGCGTGTTGCTTTTCTGAGCATGATCTTTTCGGAAAACCGGTTCCCCACTTTTCCGGATCATGCTTTAGCGCTGAAAATCGGCGTCGCGATCGTCGCTGTCTTCCATCGCGAAGGCGAAGCCACCGCCGGCGGCGGCCTTGAGCGCACGTGCCGGCTTGGCGACGGGCTTGCGCTCGGCGGCTGCCATGCTCGCGGCTTTAGCGCGGAGCTGGCCGACGGCCCGGTCGATCGGCATCGCAGCCGCGGGCCTGTCCTTTGCCTGGTCGATACGGAAATAGGCGATCGTCGACTGCAGCTGTTCGGCCTGGGAGGCGAGCTCTTCCGAGGTCGAGGAGACCTGCTCGGATGCGCTGGCGTTCTGC
The DNA here is from genome assembly GCF_059512385.1 of Bradyrhizobium sp. Crot121. Lineage (NCBI taxonomy): Bacteria > Pseudomonadati > Pseudomonadota > Alphaproteobacteria > Hyphomicrobiales > Nitrobacteraceae > Bradyrhizobium > Bradyrhizobium sp. Crot121. Next base: position 16,653 of record NZ_JCAMOR010000027.1, read on the forward strand.
TGGCCGACCTTGTCGAGCTGCTGGATCGCCTGGTTGATCTGCGCCGAGCCGACATCCTGCTCGCGGCAGGCCGCCGTGATCTCTTCCACCAGCTCCGCCGTCCTCTTGATGTCGGGCACCAGCTTGGCCAGCATGCTGCCCGCTTCCTGTGCCACCTTCACGCTCTCTCCCGACAGCGTGCCGATCTCGGCCGCGGCCGCCTGGCTGCGCTCGGCGAGCTTGCGGACTTCGGAAGCGACCACCGCAAAGCCCTTGCCATGCTCGCCGGCGCGCGCGGCCTCGACCGCCGCGTTCAGGGCGAGCAGGTCGGTCTGGCGCGCGATCTCCTGCACGATGGTGATCTTTTCGGCGATCGTCTGCATTGCCTCGACGGCGCGGCCGACCGCGGCACCGCTGGCTTCGGCATCCTTCGCCGACTGTCCCGCGATCTTTTCGGTCTGGTTGGCGTTCTCGGCGTTCTGCTTCACATTGGCCGCCATTTCCTCCATCGAGGAGGACGCTTCTTCGGCCGAGGAGGCCTGCTCGGTCGCGCCTTGCGAGAGCTGTTCGGCGCTGGCCGAGAGCTCCTGGCTGCCGGCCGAGACGTTCTGCGCCGCCGTCAGCGCTTCCGCGACGATGGTGCGGAGCTTCTCGACCATGCGCTCCAGGGCCATGCCGAGCGTATCCTTGTCCGACAGGCGCTTGGCGTCGACGGTGAGATTGCCCTGCGCGATCTCGTTGGCGACGGCCGCCGTTCCGTTCAGGTTCACGGTCATCGCATTCAGCGACTTGACGAGGTCGCCGATCTCGTCGTTGCTGACAACGTCGATCTTCTGGCTGAGATCACCGATCGCAACCGCATCGGCAAGGTTTACGGCACGGCTGAGTCCGCGGCTGATATTGAGCGCAATCCAGGTCGCCGCCACCACCGCGATCACGAGCGAGGTGAGCACCAGGATGACCAACAGCATCTCGGCGCGCGCCCCGTCCTGCCTTGCCTGCTCGGTCTGCTCGGCCATCGCCGACTTGACGAGCGAGATATAGGCGTTTGCGGCTTCCAGCGCGTCGGCCACTACCTTGCGACCGTCGTTCATCGAACGATCCGTCGCCGCCGCCTTGTCGACCTTGGCCAGGCGGACCGTCTCATCCTGATAGGCATTCATCTTGACGTAGGCGGCCGAGAAAGCATCGATCAGCCTTTTGCCCCTGTCGGTTGCTCCGGCATAGATCTCGTCCCTGGTCTTGAGCAGCGGCTCGCGAATCTTCGCCAGGTCGGCAACGAACTGGTCATAGTTCTTTTCCGAAGCGATGATGGAGTTCTTCTCGGCCCGCACCTGAAGCAGGATGCCCTTTTCGAGTTCGGCGGCCTTGTCCATGCGTCCGGCCCGCGAAACGAGACTCTCGGCCGTGCCGACCATGTCGCTGAGCTTCACGTAGCCCACCGCGCCCGCGACCATGGACAACAGGATGACAAGGCCAAAGGCGCCGGCCAATTTTGCTTTTACGGTAAGTCTCATTTCAGCCCCCAAGAGAATGCTCGAATTGTTGGTCGGACCGCAATCAATCCAACCTGCCAGTCCACCAACGCTTCACTCCTCAGCGCTGAAAATCAGCGTCGCGGTCGTCCCCGTCTTCATCCAGCTCGAAAGCGAAGCCGCCGCCATTGGCAACCTTGAGGGCGCGACGGCCCTGCGGCTTCGCCCCGGCGGCCGGCGGCTTCCTGGCGCCGCGATCGGCGGCCGCCATTGTCGCAGCCTTCGCGCGCAGTTGGCTGACCGCCTTGTCGATCGGCGCGGCGGCGGCCTTGCGACCCTGGTCGATGCGGAAGAAGGCGATCGTCGACTGCAACTGCTCGGCCTGGGAGGCCAGCTCTTCCGAGGTCGAGGAAACCTGTTCGGATGCGCTGGCGTTCTGCTGGCCGACCTTGTCGAGCTGCTGGATCGCCTGGTTGATCTGCGCCAAACCGACATCCTGCTCGCGGCAGGCCGCCGTGATTTCCTGGACCAGGTCCGCGGTTTTCTTGATATCGGGCACGAGCTTGGCAAGCATGCTGCCCGCCTCTTGCGCGACCTTCACGCTCTCCGTTGACAGCGTGCCGATCTCGGCGGCGGCCGCCTGGCTGCGTTCGGCGAGCTTGCGCACTTCGGAGGCGACCACGGCAAAGCCCTTGCCATGCTCGCCGGCGCGCGCGGCCTCGACCGCGGCGTTCAGGGCCAACAGATCGGTCTGCCGCGCGATCTCCTGCACGATCGTGATCTTTTCGGCGATCGTCTGCATCGCTTCGACGGCGCGGCCGACTGCGGCGCCGCTGGCCTCGGCATCCTTGGCCGATTGCGCCGCGATCTTCTCGGTCTGGTTAGCGTTGTCGGCGTTCTGCTTCACATTGGAGGCCATCTCCTCCATCGAGGAGGAGGCTTCTTCAGCCGAGGACGCCTGCTCGGTCGCGCCCTGCGAGAGCTGCTCGGCACTGGCCGAAAGCTCCTGGCTGCCGGCCGAGACGTTCTGCGCCGCGGTCAGGGCTTCCGACACGATCTGCCGCAGTTTCTCGACCATCACGTTCAGCGACTTGACGAGATCTCCGATCTCGTCGTTGCTGGCATTGGGAATGGTCTTGCTGAGATCGCCATCGGCGACTGAGCCTGCAAGATCGACCGCACGTCCGAGCGAGCGGCTGATGCTGATCGAAATCCAGAGCGCCGCCGCGACCGCAACCGCGAGCGAGATACCAATCAGGGTCATCAACATCAGTTGCGCCTGGTGGCCCGCCTCCTTCGATTGGACAGCCTGCTCGGCCATCTGCCTCTTCGTATTCGCGACATAGGCGCCCATGGCCTCGAGCGCATCGGCGACGACCTTGCGTCCCTCATGCATCGAGCGCTCCGTGGCCTTGGCCTTGTCGGTCTTCGCCAGCTTGATGGTATCTTCCTGGAAGGCGTTCATCTTGGCGTAGGCGCCCGCAAACGTGTCGAGCAGCTTCCTGCCGGCCTCGCTCGCCAGTGCGTAGACCTCGTCCTTTATCTTGAGCGCCGCCTCGCGGGTCTTCGCTGCCTCCGCGGCAAACTGCTCGACGTCGGCTTCCGTCCCCAGAATCGCATTCTTCTCCGCTCGAAGCTGGAGCAGGATGTCCTTTTCGATCTGCGTCGCCTTCTCCATCCGCGTGGCGCGCAGCACCATGCTGTCGGCGGTCTCCATCATGTCGCCGAGCTTCATGTAGGCGACACCGCCCGCGACCGCGGACAGGACGATGATCAAACCGAACGCAACGGCCAGCTTGGCCTTGACCGTAAATCTCATGTGCAGCCCCCAACCTCAGTCTCGCCCCCGAGACGTCCTCAATTCAGGATACGTTCCATATTCGGTACGATGACGAACTCTTCACGCCACTTGGTGATGAAGCGGATGAACTCCGGCTTCCAATGCATGCCGACGCGCGGCGTCTGCTGCACGTCGGTCCGCGAGATCTCGGTGACCTCGTAGACCTTGTCGGCGGTGACGCCGACCAGGACCGGCTCGTTGTCGATGCCGACCTCGATCACGACGATCCGTGTCTCCGTGGAGGCTTCGGTCTGCGGCATCCCGAAACGGATGCGCAGGTCGGCCAGCGGAATGACATTGCCGCGCACATTGATCACGCTGGGCACGAACGAGCGCGAGCCGGCCACTTTCGTCGCGGGAACCGGATCGATGATCTCGCGCACCAGGCCGGCATCGAGCGCGAATTTCTCGTCGCCGAGCCCGATCATGACCACCTGCATCGAACCGTCCTCGACGGTCCCGGCGCCCTGCTGCGGATCTGTCGCCATCTATGCCGCCTCGCTCATCTGCTGCTTTTCCGCTCGCGACTGCGCCAGCGCGACGAGTTGCGCCACGTCGAGAATAAGCGCGGCGGTGCCGTCACCAAGGATGGTCGCGCCGGAAAAGATCGTGACGTCGGAATGCAATTTCGAAAGCGACTTGATGACGGTCTGATGATTCCCGATGATCTGGTCGGCAACCAGCCCGACGCGCGTCTCGCCGGTCGAGATGATGATCGTCTTCTGATGCAGTCCGGGTGATCCGGGCACATCGAGAATGTCGCGGAGCCGCAGGAAGGGCACGAGGTTGCCGCGCACGTTGAGGAAATTGCGGCCACGCGAACGCTCGTCGTCCGCCGTGAGCTCGACGCACTCCTCGACCGCCGGGAGCGGAATGATGTAGCGGCCCTCGCCGACCCGTATCAGCAATCCCTCGATGATCGCAAGCGTCAGCGGCAGGCGCAGCGTGACGCACGTTCCCGCGCCGGGTTTCGTCGACAGATCGATCGAGCCGCGCATGTTCTCGATGGTGCGCTTGACCACGTCCATGCCGACACCGCGGCCGGACAGCGCGGAGATGGTCTGGGCGGTCGAGAACCCCGGATGGAACAGGAATTGATGGATCTCATGATCCGACATCGCGGCACCGGGCGCGATCAGCCCCTGCTCTTCCGCCTTGGCGCGGATGCGCGCGGTGTTGAGCCCGCCGCCATTGTCCTTGACGGTGACGAGAACCTGTGCGCCGGAATGGATCGCATAGAGCTCGATCCGCCCCTTCTCGGTCTTGCCGGCCGCCGCGCGCGTCTCGGAATCCTCGATGCCGTGATCGATCGCATTGCGGATCAGGTGCACGAGCGGATCGGCGAGACATTCGATCATGGTCTTGTCGAGCTCGGTATCCTCGCCCGAGGTGACGAATTCGACCGGCTTGCCGAGGTCGCGGGACAGATCGTGGACCAATCTTCGGAAGCGTCCGAACAGCGAGCCGATCGGCACCATCCGCGCGCCCATCGTGGTGTCGCGCAGGCTTCCCGCCAGCCGCTCGATCTCCTCCGCGATCATCTTGATCGAGAGATCGGAGCCGGCTGCGGCCAACTGGCTGAGCCGCGCCTGGGCGATGACGAGCTCTCCGACCCGGTCCATCAACTCGTCGAGCCGTTCGGCCTGGACGCGGACCGTGGCGATGCCGCGCTCTTCCGCGCGCTTCGGCTCGTCGCGCTTCCGTTCCGGCGGCGTCGCCGGCTCCGCCGCAGCGGGGACCGAGGAAGCGGTCGGCGCCGGGGCCGGAACCGGAGGAGCCACCGGCTCGGCTTCCGCCATTGCGAACGTCGGCGCCGCGCGCTCGACCTGCGCCAGCGGCACCAGCGTCAGCTTCATCTCGTCCTGCACGAACATGAAGACGTCGTCGATAGCGTCCTTGTCGCAACCGCTATGCAGCGTGACGTCCCATTTCAGGTAGCAGTCCTCGGGCTCCAGCTCGTCCAATAGCGGCACGCCATCGGTGACCGGCACGACGAAGCAGGGACCGAGCTTGCAGAGATCATCCAGGAGGTCGAGCGGATTGGAGCCGTTGCGGAGAATATGTGACTCGAATTCGAGGCGCAGTTGCCAGCCCGCCGGTCGGCTCTCGCTTGCCGGCGGGGTGTCGATCTCAGACTCGACCGGCAGGACCTGCTCGACAGGTGAAACGAAACGCTTCAGATCATCCAGGATGGCGTCGCCGATGATCGAATCGGCGCTGTCAGGCGCTTCGATCAGGGCGCGGATGTAATCCTTTGCAGCCAGCGCGACCGCGATCAGCTCCTGGGTCGGCTTGATCTCTCCTTTGCGGACCAGCTCGAAGGCGGTCTCGAATTCGTGGGTGAACGCGGCGACCTTGTCGAAGCCGAACATCGCGCCGGAGCCCTTGATGGTATGCAGGGCGCGAAACGCCGAGTCGACCAGCTCGCGGTCATCGGGACGCAGGCCAAGATCAAGCAGGGCGCCTTCGAGCGTTTCGAAAAGCTCGCTCGCCTCCTGACGGAATATCTCCGTCGGGTCCATGCTGCTCATGACCGCACCAGCTTGTTGACCACCGCGAGCAATTGCTCAGGCTTGAAGGGCTTGGTGATCCATCCGGTGGCGCCGGCGCTCTTGGCTTCCTGCTTCACCGCGTCGTTGGACTCGGTGGTGAGGAAAACGATCGGCAGGCCGACCTGCGACGGCAGCTTGCGCAGGGCCCTTATCAGTTCGAGGCCGTTCATGACGGGCATGTTGAGGTCGGTGATCACGAGATCAAGCTTGCCTGCCTGCGCCTTCGCCAGGCCCTGCGCGCCGTCGCCCGCCTCGATCACGTTGTGACCGGCCGGCTCGAGCACGACCTTGATCATCTGGCGGATGCTGGGGGAATCATCGACCGTCAGGACCGTAGCCATCACGCGCCATCCTTGTTGTGAAAATGTTGGTCGATCATCGCATCGCTGGAGAAGCCTGCGCGGCGAAGGGTATTGCGGAGGCTTTGCGAGAATGCAGTCAGGACGACCGGGCGGCCCTGCGCCTTGCCGGTCTCCGCGGTGGAAAGCAAAAGCTGGATCGAGGTGACGTCGGCCTTGTCGACAGCGGAGCAGTCGATCTCGAGCCGATCATTGCGGCTGAAGGCCTCGCGGATCGTGTCGTAGACTTGGCGGATCGACGCGATGCTGCAGTCCGGTGGCAACTGCAGCCACCGTTTGGACTCTGTCACGTCAGCCATTCACCGCCCCCGCATTCCCAGAGATTCGCTTTAGCCGGAATGCGAATCTCTTTCGGCCGAAGTATCGGCAGAGATGGTGATTAAGATGTTAATCAACCGCGATTCCATGCAAGATGACCGTAGGATTACGGTGCGCGGGATTCGACGGGTAGCCTGGTAGGATTCGCGCCTGCATTCACGCGCATCGAAAAAGCCATGCAATCGGCGATTGTCAGGCTTAGGTCGACGTTAAGAGCCTGCACAGTAGCTCTTGGTCTCGTACAACCGACCGTGCGTACCAGGACGTCAGATGCTTACACAAGCGCTTCTCGTTGACGACAGTCGTTCTGTCCTCGACTTCCTCACGCGGCTCCTGGAAGCCGACGGTACCGTGCAGGTCACGGCGTACACCTGTCCGCTGCAGGCGATGATATCGGCGATGCAACGCCAATATGACATCGTCCTCGTTGACTATGAGATGCCGAGAATGGACGGCGTCACATTCATCCGCGAACTCCGTGCGATCGAGAACTTCGGCAATATTCCGATCGTGATGATCACCTCGGTACAGACGGACGACGTGCGCATGCAGGCGCTCGAGGCCGGCGCCACCGATTTCCTGCCGAAACATCCGCAAACTCTGGAGACCAGGGTCCGGCTGAGAAATCTCATCCGGCTCGGCATTGCCGTTCGGCAACTGAACGACCGCGCAGCCGATCTCGTCCGGGAAGTTGCCAGCGCCACGAAGAAGCTGCAGGAGCGCGAGGAGGAGATCATCCTTCGTCTGGCGCTCGCCGTCGAATATCGCGATAACGATACCGGCGAGCACACGCTTCGGGTAGCGAAATACAGCCGCATCATCGCCGAAGAACTCGGCCTGCCGCCGCGGCTCATCCGCGATATCTATCTTGCGGCCCCCCTGCACGACGTCGGCAAGGTCGCGATACCCGACAGCATTCTGCTCAAGCCCGGCCGGCTGAATGCGGAGGAGATCGCGATCATACGCACCCACGCCGTGATCGGCGGACGCATTCTCGCCGACAGCCATTGTGAACTGATCCAGCTTGGAGCCGAGATCGCTGCAGCTCATCACGAACGCTGGGACGGCAGCGGCTATCCCAACGGGCTCAGGGAAACCGACATTCCGATCGCGGCCCGCGTCGTCGCCGTCGCCGACGTCTTCGATGCGCTCACAATGAAGCGTCCCTACAAGGATCCAATGCCGCTTGCGGAGGCGCGTCGTTACCTCGAAGACAACAAGGCGCGCCAATTCGATCCTGCCTGCGTCGAGGCCTTCCTGTCACGCTGGAACGAAGTCGTGACGATCGCCACCGGGCAACATGCGATAGCACCGTGGCAGGCCGAAATGCGCACGCTTTCGACGGCCGTCTAGCTTCAACTGAAACCAAGCTGCTGGCGCGGGATGATTTTTCCTCGAAGCATCATCGCGCTCTATCTTCTTGTTTGAGCATGATCTTTTCGGAGAACCTGTATCCCGCTTTGCGCTAACGCGGCCCTCCGGGTCCGGATCATGCTCTGAGTTGTGTAACGTCGTTGTGAGCGGGCAGCTCCCGCCTGCAACCTGCGCACGAATGCGCTCACGCGGCATTGAGAGAACGTGAGAAGACGCGCTCTTTAAACAGGGTGTCGCGATCCGCACTTCGAAAGGGGAGCCACGCTCCATTGGCTCCGCTTCCTGATGGAGAATACCCATGTCTGCAATCAAGCTCTTGTCGATCGCGCTGGTCGCTGCGGCGACGCTTGCAACTCCCGCGATGGCTCGCGAACACACGCGCCACGCTCTGCGTGCTAATGCCGCTGCCGTTGCGGCGCCGGAGCAGGTCTATGTCGGCGGACCGGGCTGCGTTCCCGCCCCGCGGGTAGGCGCGTTTGCCTCGCAGCCCTGGACCGACGGCAACGTTCCCTGTGAACCCGGCACCGGCTATGGCTATTACGGCTACGGCTATTACTGATCCGGTCGCTTCGGACCACCGTTGAACGAGTGTCCTGTCAGTCGAGCTGACGGTCGAAACTGAAGAGGCCGGACCGCTTGTGCGGTCCCGGCCGCTTTTTTTATTGGTAGTATCGTAGATTCAAATCCCGCTGTCCGGCGCATGCGCGCATCAGTGGATTAGCGCTGCGCTATTGCTGCGCTCCGCGCAGCGCTGCGCAAAGAAAATCCCAAGCGATATCTCACTGCATTCCTAAAGACGAATTTAGTGGATGCGCCGCCGAACGCGCCTACGTTCAAGCCGTCGGAGAATCCGGTCGGCTCGGTCGGCTGGCGCATTCGATGCGGGGCGCTTCATTCACGGAGAGGAAGTGTCATGATGAGACGATTGACAGCGATCCTGGCAACGACCCTGCTTGCAGGATTGTTCACAGCGAATGCCGCTGTCGCGCAAGTGACGGGCATGGCGACGCCGACTCCGACGCTTGACGCAACCTCTCCGCTCGGCAGCGCGGGCTCGCCGGTCTCGCCAACGGGAATTCCGCTGGGCGCAACCGAGCTCTCGTCCGCGGGAGTCAGTCCGCTCGCGGCTCCCGCGACGGGCACGATTGCAATTCCAAGCGGCGGCACGGTCTGTTCGACAGTTGGAACAGCGCCGACCCAGATGTTCGGATCGACCGCCACCTTCGACGGCGCCGGAATGGCGGTCGGATCGACCGCGCCTGCAACCGCGGCCATGGCGGGCAATACCGCCGCGACACCGGGCCTATCGCCATTGATTTCACCGACATCGGGCGTATCGACGACGTCAGGCACGCTGGAAAGCTCGGGCATGGCGACAGCATCCGGCATCATCGACACATCGGGAACGTCGGGGATGTGCGGCTCAGGCTCGACGAGCGTCATTGCATCATCGACACCGTCGTCGACCTCACCCACGACAATGGGCGGTGTCAATCGAACCGGAATTCCCCTCGACTCGACCGAGATCGGCAACCTCGGCGTCAGCTCGGCGGCGCCGGTGCCGACGCCCGGCGTATCGCTCCTTCCAGGCGTCGTTGGACCGGTTGCGGCCCTCCCGACCGTGCCGACGGTTCTCACTCCCGCTCCAACCGCCTCCACCTCCACGATGGCGGGCAGTGCCTGCTCAATCCTCACTGCGGGCAGTGTCACGTCATCGGCAGCTATTCCGGGTTGCTAACAAATCTCTCAGCGAAGCCCAGACCATGAAAAAGAAGATCGTTGTCGGTGCCGTCATGCTGACCGCCGCAGTGGCGACCGGCGCTCTGCTCTACGCTATGCATGACTTCCCGTTCGAGACGGCCGCCGCAGCGCCGGCCCGGCCGTCCCCGGTGCCGATCGTCGCCGGAACGGTCAGCCAGCACGACGTGCCGATCTATCTGACCGGCGTCGGCACCGTGATCGCCTACAACACCGACGTGGTGCGCGCCCAGATCCAGGGGCAGATCTTCACCATCAACTTCACCGAAGGCCAGCATGTGCATGCCGGCGACCTGCTGGCGCAGATCGATCCGCGCCCCTATCAGGCGCTAATCGATCAGTACACCGGAGCACTGGAACGCGATCAGGCACAGCTCGCCAACGCCAATGCCAACCTCGTCCGTTACACCCAGTTGGGGGCCAAAGGCTGGGCGACACCGCAACTGATCGAAACCCAGAAGGCGCAAGTCGGGCAGTTGGACGGCGCGATCACAACCGACAAGGCGCTGATCGAGGCCGCGAAGGTGCAGCTCAGCTTCACGCGCCTGACCTCACCGATCGACGGCGTGGTCGGGATCCGCCAGATCGACGTCGGCAACATCATCAGCCCGTCGAGCACGAACGGTCTCTGCGTGGTGACCCAGCTCGATCCGATTTCGCTGATCTTCACGCTTCCGGAGACGGTCCTGCCGCAAATCCAGAAGCAGCAGCAGATCACCAAGGCGCCGCTCACCGTCCTCGCCTATAACCAGGACGACACGATCGAGCTCGGCCAGGGCCAGCTTGGCCTCGTCAACAACGAGATTCTGCAGACCACGGGCTCGATTCAGCTCAAGGCCAATTTCTCCAACAAGGAGAACAAGCTCTGGCCGGGCGAGCTGGTCAACGCGCGATTGCTGCTCGACACGAGACACAACGGTCTCACTGTGCCTGCGGCGGTGATCCAGCAAGGTCCGAACGGAGCCTATGCGTGGGTCGTCAATCCCGACAACACCGTTGCGATCCGCCAGGTCAAGGTGGCGCAAATCAGCGACGGACAGGCGCTGATCGATTCCGGACTCTCGGCAAATGAGCGGGTGGTGGTCGACGGCCAATACAAGCTGCAGCCGGGCACACATGTGATCGCGCTCCATGGCAAGGCGGCCGAGGAAGCCGCCGCGCAGGACGCAATGCAGACGCCAATCCCATGAATATTTCCGCACCGTTCATCCGACGGCCGATCGCGACCGCCCTGCTCATGGTGGGCTTGTTCGTAGCTGGGCTGGTCGCCTATCCGCTGATGCCGGTGGCGGCGCTGCCGAACGTCAACTATCCCACGCTGACGGTGACCGCGCAGTTGCCGGGCGCCGATCCGCAGACCATGGCGTCCTCGGTGGCATCGCCGCTCGAGCTGCAGTTCGGCGAAATCCCGGGCCTCACCCAGATGACGTCGGCGAGTGCGCTCGGCTACACCCAGATCACGCTGCAGTTCGATCTCAGCCGCCAGATCGACGGTGCGGTGAGCGACACGCTGTCGGCCATCAACGCCGCTTCCCCTTATCTGCCGACAGGCCTGCCGTATCCGCCGACGATCCGCAAGGTCAACCCGGCCGACACGCCGATCCTGGTGCTCGGCATCACCTCGGACAGTCTGCCGCTGACCACGGTGGACGCCTATTCCGAGAACATCCTGCTGCAGAAGATCTCGCAGATCTCCGGCGTCGGTCTCGTCGGCGTCGGCGGCCAGCAGAAGCCCTCCGTCCGCATCCAGGTCGACCCGGAGGCATTGGCCGCCCGCGGCATCAATCTGGAGGATCTGCGGACAGTGCTGGGCCAGGCCAATGTCGATCTGGCGAAGGGCACGCTCAACAGCCCGCGCCAGACCTACACGCTCAACACCAATGATCAACTGTTCAAGCCCGACCAATATGCCGATCTCGTCGTCGCCTATCGCAATGGATCTCCGGTCCGCATCCGTGACATCGGACGCGCGATCAGCGCGCCGGAAAACGACCTGATCGCCGGCTGGTACAACAATCAGAGGGCGATCCTCCTGGCGATCCAGCGCCAGCCCGGCGCCAATGTCATCGATACGGTCGCGCGCATCAAGGCGATGATGCCGGTGCTGCAGGCCTCGATTCCCGCCGGCATCAAGATCAACGTCATTTCCGACCGCACCGATACCATCCGCGCATCGATCGCCGACGTGCAGTTCACGCTGCTGTTGACGATCGGGCTCGTCGTCATGGTGATCTTCATCTTCCTGCGCAGCTTCTGGGCGACCATCATCCCGGCGGTCACCGTGCCGCTGTCGCTGGTCGGAACTTTCGCGATCCTCTACGAGATGGGCTATAGCCTCGACAATCTGTCGCTGATGGCGCTGTCGATTGCGGTCGGCTTCGTGGTCGACGACGCCGTCGTCGAGATCGAGAATATCACGCGTCACATCGAGGAGGGGCTCTCGCCCTATGACGCGGCGATGAAGGGATCCGGCGAGATCGGCTTCACCGTCATGGCGATCACGTTCTCGCTCATCGCCGTCTTCATCCCCCTGTTCCTGATGAGCGGCTATGTCGGGCTGCTGTTCCGCGAATTCGCGATGACGGTGAGCGTGGCGCTGGTTCTGTCGCTGGTGATCTCGCGCACGCTGACGCCGATGATGTGCGCCTACCTGCTCAAGCCCGAAAGCAACTCGCACGGCCGGCTCTATCGATTGTCCGAACGCGGATTCGACGCGCTGCTCAACCTCTATGAGGTCGGCCTCAGGATCGTGCTGCGTCATCGCTTCATCACGCTGATGGTGATGCTCGGCACCATCGTGCTGACCGGTTATCTCTACGTCGTCATTCCCAAGGGCTTCTTCCCGGAGCAGGACACCGGGCTGATCCTCGGTCAGTCGGAAGCGTCGCAGGATATCTCCTTCAAGGCGATGGCCCAGCGCCAGCAAGCCCTGCTCGACGTCATCATGCGCGATCCCGCCGTCGCTTCCGTCGGGGCCGCGGTGGGCGCCGGTGGCGGCGTCTACACGGTCAATGACGGGCGCGTCTACATCCAGCTCAAGCCAGCCGACCGGCGCGATCCGATCGACAAGGTGATCGCGCGATTGCGGACCAATCTCGCCAAGATCCAGGGCGTCACGCTGTACATGCAGCCCGCCCAGGACATCACGATCGGAGCCCGGCTGAACAAGACGCAATTCCAGTACACGATGAACGATGCCGATCCGGGCGAGCTCACCCGTTGGGCGGGCCTGTTCCTCGACAAGATCAGAACGATCCCCTCGATCACCGATGTTACCACCGACCAGCTCAATGCCGGGCCGCTGCTCGACATCACCATCAAGCGCGAAGTCGCCTCGAGCTACGGCATCCTGCCCTTCACCATCGATAACACGCTGGACGATGCGTTCGGGCAGCGCATCGTCTCGACGATCTACACCACGCTGCAGCAGTACCATGTCGTCATGGAGGTCAATCCGAAGTTCCAGTACTCGCCCGATGCGCTCAACGGCATCTATGTGAAATCTTCGAGCGGGCAGCAGGTGCCGTTGTCGACGCTGGTCGATTCGGTCGTGAAGGTCTCGCCGCTCGTCGTCAATCACCAGGGGCAGTTCCCGTCGGTGACGATCTCGTTCAACCTTGCGCCGGGTGCCGCCATCGGCCAGGCCGTGAGCACCATTGATGCAGTGAAGAAGGAGCTGAATCCACCGCTCTCGCTGCAGACCAGCTTCCAGGGCAACGCCCAGGCCTTCGGCGCCTCGCTGTCGAGCACGCCGATCCTGATCCTCGCCTCGCTGTTCGTGATCTACCTGATCCTCGGCATCCTCTATGAGAGCACGATCCATCCGATCACCATCATCTCGACCCTGCCGTCGGCCGGCGTCGGTGCGCTGCTGTTGCTGATGGCGGCCCATTTCGATCTGACCGTGATCGCGATTGTCGGCCTCATCCTGCTGATCGGCATCGTCAAGAAGAACGGCATCATGCTGGTCGACTTCGCGATCCACGCCGAACACAATGAAGGACTCAGCACGGAAGAGGCGATCTACCAGGCCTGCATCAAGCGGTTCAGGCCGATCCTGATGACCACGATGGCGGCAATGCTCGGCGCCGTGCCGATGATGGTGGGCACCGGCGCGGGCTCGGAGATCAGGCAGCCGCTCGGCTATGCCATTGTCGGCGGCCTCGCGGTGTCGCAGATCCTCACGCTGTACACGACGCCGGTGGTCTATCTCTATCTCGACCGGCTGCAGATCTGGCTGTTCGGCGAGAAGGAGGCGGCAACCTCCCCCGTCCAGCCCCAGGCAATGCCGGCCGAATGAGACGGCGCCGGCCGCCACTATGCAGATTGCGTCGCTTCATACAGATCGCTCACTCCCGACTTTGTGAATTCGGCATCGTGCACCGCGCACCTACATAAGAGTTTGAAACCATGAGTTGCGGAGTTGAGTATGCCGAGCAGGGAATATTCGAGCCCAGCGCAGACCTTGCGCCGGGTCGCGGAAAGCGTGAGCGACCAGGCAGTCGCCGATCGTCTCAAGGTTCTTGCCGAGAGCTATGAGCGGCGGGCCGAAATGGCTTCGCAGGCCGATCTGGCCAAGAATTAGGCTGAAGTCGCCGATTGCCGCCGAACGCGCGGAACCATCAGCCTTTGTTGAGCCTCCCTACCGAATGTTAATGGGCTTTCCGGCCCTTAATCGTTCAATATGTCGACCTGGAATGTTGCAGGAACCGGGCTGCGGCGACATGCGCCCCACGCGGGTTCGTTCATGCGCTTTCGCAGGTGACCCATGGATCAGCAGCTAAGGAAGTCGACGGACCCCCCTTCGATTGCGCCTGGGAAAAAAGTCGTGCGCCCGGCTCGCGGGCGCATTGGGTTCGCGATCGCCGTTATTCTCCTGCTGGCTGCCGGCATCGTCTGGTGGACGAAGCCCGCAGGCACGCCACAGGAAACAGCCGGCAAGCGAACCGCCCTGCCGATGTCTGTTGTCGCCGAGACTGTCGGCAAGGGCGATATCGGGATCAACCTCAATGGGCTCGGCACCGTCTCTTCACTCGCCACCGTCACGATCAGAAGCCAGATCAGCGGATATTTGACCCGCATCGCGTTCAAGGAAGGCGATGAAGTCAAGAAGGGTGATTTGATCGCGGAGATCGACTCCCGCCCCTTTGAAGCGGCGCTAGCCCAGGCCAAGGGACAGCTTGCGCGCGACCAAGCCATGCTGAAGGGCGCCCAGGTCGATCTTGCCCGCTACCAGGGCCTGGCGAAGCAGAACGCCGTGCCGCACCAGCAACTCGACACGCAAATAGCCCTGGTCGCGCAGAACGAAGGCACGGTTGAAGCGGACCGCGCCTCGGTGCAGGCCGCCGAAGTGAACCTGCGCTATTGCCACATCCTGTCGCCGCTGGATGGGCGCGTCGGATTGCGGCAGGTCGATCAGGGCAACTACGTCACCCCTGGTGATGCCACCGGCATCGTGGTGATCACGCAACTGCAGCCGATCAGCGTCCTGTTCACACTCCCGGAGGACCAGCTTCAGGCGATCGCCACGCGGCTCCGCGAGGGAGCGGTGCTGCCGGCCGCGGCCTACGATCGCAGCGGCACCAACAAGCTCGCCAGCGGGGCGCTGCAGACCTTCGACAGCCAGATCGATCCGACCACCGGCACGATCAAGCTGCGCGCGCAATTCTCGAACGAAGCGCGGACGCTGTATCCCAATCAGTTCGTCAACGTGCGTCTCCTGCTGGACACCCATAAGGACGTGACGACGGTGTCGACGGCCGGCATCCAGCGCGGCACGCCCGGCACCTTCGTCTATCTCGTCAACGGCGACAGCACGGTCTCGGTGCGCCCGGTCAAGCTTGGCGTCACTGAAGGAGACCGGGTCGAGGTTCAGTCCGGACTTTCCCCCGGCGACCGCATCGTGATCGATGGCGCCGACAAGCTGCGGGAAGGCGCCAGGATCGTCATTCGACCTCCGACGGGGGCGGGCGAGTCGGCCGCTGCGGCCAAGCCGCCGGATTCGAAAGCGGTGGACGGCAAGGGGCGGCGCTCCGGGGGTGGACACGAATGAACCCCTCGCGGCCATTCATCCACAGACCGGTGGCGACAACGCTCTTGATGATCGCCATCATGCTGTCGGGAATGCTGGCATTCCGCTTCCTGCCCGTCGCCGCCCTGCCCGAGGTCGATTACCCGACGATCCAGGTCCAGACCTTTTATCCCGGCGCCAGTCCTGACGTGATGACGTCGTCCGTCACGGCGCCGCTGGAGGTGCAGTTCGGCCAGATGCCGAACCTGAGCCAGATGAGTTCAGTCAGCTCGGCCGGCGCCTCGGTCATCACGCTGCAGTTCGGATTGACGATCTCGCTCGATGTCGCCGAGCAGGAGGTGCAGGCCGCGATCAATGCCGCCGGCAATCTGCTGCCATCAGATCTTCCGGCGCCGCCGATCTATGCCAAGGTCAATCCGGCCGACGCTCCGATCCTGACCCTTGGCCTGACGTCGAAGACCATGCCGCTGACGCAGGTCCAGGATTTCGTCTACACCCGGCTGGCGCAGAAGATCTCGCAGTTTCCGGGAGTAGGCCTCGTCAGCATCAGCGGCGGCCAGCGGCCGGCGGTCCGCGTCCGCGCCGACATCCGCAAGCTTGCCGCCTATGGCCTCAATATCGACGACCTGCGCACCACCCTCGGCAATGCCAATGTCAACACGCCCAAGGGCAATTTTGACGGCGCGATGCGCTCCTACACCATCAACGCCAACGACCAGATCCGCGGTGCCGGTGGCTACAAATCCCTGATCGTGGCCTACAAGAACGGCTCTCCGGTCCGTCTCAGCGACATCGGCGACGTCATCGACGGCGCCGAGAACGACAAGCTCGGCGCCTGGATGAATACGACGCCGGCGATCATCCTCAACATCCAGCGCCAGCCCGGGGCCAACGTCATCTCGGTGGTCGAAGGGATCAAGGCGGTGTTGCCGCAGTTGCAGGCGGCGTTGCCTGCCGCCATCGACCTGAACATCCTGACCGACCGCACCGTGACCATCCGCGCCTCGGTCAGGGACGTGGAATACGAGCTCTCGCTCGCAGTCGTGCTGGTCGTGCTGGTGATCTTCGTATTCCTGCGCAGTCCGCGCGCGACGCTGATCCCAAGCCTCTCCGTGCCGCTCTCGCTGGTCGGCACCCTGGGGGCGATGTATCTGTTCGGCTTCAGCCTCAACAACCTCTCCCTGATGGCGCTCACGATCGCCACCGGCTTTGTGGTCGATGACGCGATCGTCGTCATCGAGAACATCTCCCGCTACATCGAGGACGGAGAAACTCCGCTAGCGGCCGCGCTCCGCGGTTCCGAGCAGATCGGCTTCACGATCATCTCGCTGACGGTGTCGCTGATCGCGGTGCTGATTCCGCTGCTGTTCATGGGTGACGTGGTCGGCCGCCTGTTCCGCGAGTTCGCCATCACGCTGTCGGTCACCATCCTGATATCCGCCGTGGTGTCCTTGACGCTGGTTCCGATGGCCTGCGCCAAGCTGCTCAAGGCGGAAGGCGAGGCGCATGAGAACGTGCTCCAGCGCCTGAGCCGCGAAGGCTTCGATCATGTCATCGCGATCTATGCCCGGATGCTGAACTGGGTGCTGGACCGCCAGACCCTGGTGCTGCTGGTGGCGCTCGCCACCTTCGGCTTGACCGCTCTGCTCTATGTCGCGATCCCCAAGGGGTTCTTCCCGCTGCAGGACACCGGCGTCATCCAGGCGATTTCGGAGGCGCCGCAATCGGTTTCATACGCCGCGATGGCGGAGCGGCAGCAGCAACTGGCCGACGTCATCCTCCGGGATCCCGACGTCGAGAGCCTTTCCTCCTTCATCGGCGTCGACGGCACCAACACCACGCTCAACAGCGGTCGCATCCTGATCAACCTGAAGCCGCACGATCAGCGAAAATCCGATATCGCGAGCGTCATGCGCCGTCTCAAGGACAGCACGGCATCGCTGATCGGCGTCGCGCTCTACATGCAGCCGGTGCAGGATTTGACCATCGAAGGCACCGTCAGCAAGGCGCAATATCAGTTCATCCTGCAGGACGCCGACCCGGCCCAGCTCGCCGAATGGGCCCCGAAGCTCGTCGACAGATTGCGGCAGCTTCCCGCGTTCACCGACGTCTCGACCGATATGTCCGCCAAGGGACTTGCGGTCTTCGTCGACATCGACCGCGAGCAGGCGGCGCGGTTCGGGATCACGCCCGCGACCGTCGACAATGCGCTCTACGACTCCTTCGGCCAGCGCATCGTCTCGACGGTGTTCACCAACTCAAACCAGTACCGGGTGATCCTGGAAGCCGATCCGACGCTGCAGACCTCCCTCCAATCGCTGTCGTCGATCTACCTGCCCTCCTCGGTCGGAGGCGCGCCGGTGCCGTTGCCGGTGCTGGCCAAGATGCACGAGGACATCGCGCCGTTGCAGGTTTCGCATCTCGGCCAGTTCCCCTCGGCCACCATATCGTTCAACCTGGCGCCCGACGCGTCGCTGGGAGAGGCGGTCGCCGCCGTCAAGCAGGCGCAGATCGACATCGGTCAGCCGCTCGGCATCATCACGAGTTTCCAGGGCGCAGCGCTCGCCTTTCAAGCCTCGCTCTCGAACCAACTGTTCCTGATCCTGGCCGCGATCGTCACGGTCTATATCGTGCTGGGCGTGCTCTATGAGAGCTTCATCCACCCGCTCACGATTCTCTCGACCCTGCCTTCGGCCGGGATCGGCGCATTGCTCGCGCTGATGATGGCGGGGCAGGACCTCACGATCGTCGCGATCATCGGCATCATTCTATTGATCGGCATCGTCAAGAAGAACGCGATCATGATGATCGACTTCGCGCTCGATGCCGAACGCAACGAAGGCCGGTCGCCGCGCGAGGCGATCTACCAGGCGTGCCTGCTGCGGTTCCGGCCGATCATCATGACGACCATGGCCGCAGTGCTCGGCGCGCTGCCGCTGATGCTCGGAACCGGTGCCGGATCGGAGCTGCGGCACCCGCTCGGCATTTCCATCGTCGGCGGCCTTCTGGTCAGCCAGTTGCTCACCTTGTTCACGACGCCGGTGATCTATCTGTGGTTCGACCGGCTCGCCGTACGGCTTGCCGGAGGACCCGGCGGTGCCCGCGAAACACGCGGAGCCCACTGAGCCATGGACCCGTCAACGCCCTTCATCCGCCGGCCGGTTGCGACCACACTGCTGACCTTCGGGCTTGCGGCGGCGGGCGTGGTGGCGTTCTTCAAGCTGCCGGTCTCGCCGCTGCCGCAGGTCGACTTCCCGACCATCTCGGTGCAGGCGACGCTGCCGGGCGCGAGCCCCGAGGACGTCGCGACCACGGTCGCAAGCCCGCTCGAGCGCCATCTCGGCCAGATCGCCGACGTCACCGAGATGACCTCGCAAAGCACAGTGGGCTCGACGCGCATCACCCTGCAATTCGGTCTGAACCGCGACATCAACGGCGCGGCGCGCGACGTGCAGGCCGCGATCAACGCCGCCCGCGCCGACCTTCCGACCAGCCTGCGCAGCAATCCGACCTACCGCAAGGTCAATCCCGCCGACGCGCCGATCCTGATCCTGACGCTGACGTCCGATACGCTGACTCGCGGCGACCTCTACGACGCCGCCTCCACCGTGCTGGCGCAAAAGCTCTCGCAGGTCGAGGGGATCGGCGAGGTCATTGTCGGCGGCAGCTCGCTGCCGGCGGTACGCGTCGACCTGGTTCCGCAGGCGCTCTACAAATACGGCATCGGGCTCGAGGACGTGCGCGCCGCGCTCGCCAGCGCCAATGCGCATAGCCCCAAGGGCGGGATCGACGTCGGCGAGCGGCGCTACCAGATCTATGCCAACGACCAGGCCAACAAGGCCGACGACTACAAGTCAATGGTCATCGCCTATCGCAATGGCGCGGCCGTGCATCTCTCCGATGTCGGAGAGGTCACCGATTCCGTGGAGAACCTGCGCAACGCCGGCCTCGCCAACGGCAAGCCCGCCGTCCTGATCATCCTGTACCGGCAGCCGAATGCCAACATCATCAGCACGGTCGATCTGGTCAAGGCGCTGATGCCCCAGCTCAAGGCTTCGGTCTCGCCCGCGATCGACATCGATCTGGCGGTCGACCGCTCGACCACCATCCGCACCTCGCTGCATGACGTCGAGCGGACCCTGGTGCTAGCCGTGCTGCTGGTGATCCTCGTGGTGTTCTCGTTCCTCCGCAACGCCCGCGCGACGTTGATCCCTGTGGTCGCGGTCTCGGTGTCGCTGGTCGCGACCTTCGGCGTCATGTATCTGGTCGGCTACAGCCTCGATAATTTGTCGCTGATGGCGCTGACGGTGGCGACCGGCTTTGTCGTCGACGACGCCATCGTCGTGCTCGAAAACGTCACCCGCTATATCGAGCACGGGATGTCGCCGTTTGAGGCAGCGCTGAAGGGCTCGGGCGAGGTCGGCTTCACCGTGCTCTCGATGAGCATCTCGCTGATCGCGGTGTTCATCCCGATCCTCTTGATGGGCGGCATCGTCGGCCGGCTGTTCCGCGAATTCGCGATGACGATCTCGATCTCGATCCTGATCTCGCTTGCGGTCTCGCTCGCGACCACGCCGATGATGTGCTCGGTGCTGCTGCGCCGGGAAAGCAACCAGGTCCACGGCTGGCTCTATCGCGCCAGCGAGCGCTTCTTCGAAGCGATGCTCGGCTTCTATCGGCGGACGCTCTCGGCCGCCCTCGCGCACCCGAGATCGGTAATGCTGATCCTCGCCGCGGTGCTGGGGCTCAACTTCTATCTCTACGGCGTGATCCCCAAGGGCTTCTTCCCTCAGCAGGACACCGGACGGCTGGTCGGCTCGATCCAGGCGGATCAGAGCATTTCGTTCCAGTTGATGCAGCAGAAGCTGACGCAGTTCGTCACCATCATCAAGCACGATCCCGCGGTGGACGCCGTCGTCGGCTTCACCGGCAGCAACCAGACCAATTCCGGCTTCGTTTTCGTCTCGCTGCGCCCGCTCGAGCAGCGCAAGGTCGGCGCCGACCAGGTGATCGCGCGGTTGCGGCGCGAGCTCGCCACCGTGCCCGGGGCAACCCTGTTTCTGCAGTCGGTGCAGGACATCCGCGTCGGCGGGCGGCTATCCAGCGCACAGTACCAGTACACGCTGCAGAGCCCGGCGCTGGAAGAGCTCAACGAATGGACACCGAAGATTACGGCGGCGCTGCAGCGCGAGTCCAACCTCGCCGACGTCAACAGCGATCAGCAGGACAAGGGGCTCGAATCCAATCTGGTCATCGATCGCGACGCCGCGGCGCGGCTCGGGATCACCGTCAGCCAGATCGACAACACGCTCTATGACGCGTTCGGCCAGCGCCAGGTCTCGACCATCTATGTCGCGCGCAACCAGTATCACGTGATCATGGAGGTAGCACCGCGCTACTGGCAGAATCCGGAGACGCTCAAGGATGTCTACATCAGCACCTCCGGCGGATCGGTCGGCGGCTCGCAGGCAACCAACGCGGTGGCGGGAACAGTAGTGACGCCGGGAACATCTGTTACCGCCAACTCGGCCAACGCACAAGCCGCGCGCAATCTTGCGACCAATTCGATCGGGTCGACCGGCAAAGGCGTGGCCTCGACCGGCGCGGCGGTCAGCACCAGCAGCGAAACGATGATTCCGCTTTCGGCGGTCGCGCATTTCGGTCGGGGCGCAACACCGCTCTCCGTCAATCATCAGGGACTTCTCGTCGCCAACACGATCTCCTTCAACCTGCCTCCCAACGTGTCGCTCGGCACCGCCGTCAGCACCATCGAGGCCACCATGAACCGGATCGGCGTGCCCGCGACGATCCGCGGCACCTTCCAGGGCACGGCAAAGGTCTTCCAGGATTCGCTCAGCAATCAGCCGCTGCTCATCCTGGCCGCCTTGGTAACCATCTACATCGTGCTCGGTGTGCTCTATGAGAGCTACATCCATCCCCTGACCATCCTCTCGACGCTGCCGTCGGCCGGCGTGGGCGCGCTGCTGGCGCTGATCGCGTTCCGCACCGAGTTCAGCATCATGGCGCTGATCGGCGTGATCCTGCTGATCGGCATCGTGAAGAAGAACGCGATCATGATGATCGACTTTGCACTTGACGCCGAGCGCAAGCGCGGCCTCGATCCGCTCGATGCCATCCGCGAGGCCTGCCTGCTCCGGTTCCGCCCGATCATGATGACGACCATGGCCGCACTGCTCGGCGCGGTGCCGCTTGCCGTCGGAATGGGCGAAGGCGGCGAATTGCGCCAACCGCTCGGCATCGCCATCGTCGGCGGTCTCATCCTGAGCCAGATGCTGACACTTTATTCGACACCTGTGATCTATTTGTATCTGGACAGGTTCCGGCTCTGGGGCCAACGTCGAAGGGGCAACACGCCTCCCAACCTGCCCAAGCCCTCACTGCAGCCAGGCGAGTGAGATGTCGAAATCCTCGGTACTACGAGTCCGACACCGAAGTCTGGCCCGGGCGATCTTGCCGTGGGGAGACGGTCGCACCCGCGCGATTTCCGCGTTGATCGTACTGGCGTTCGGCCCCGGCCTGTCCGGCTGCATCCTGGGATCGGAACGGCCCGAGCTCAATCTCGAAGTGCCGGAGAAATATCGCGCGGCAAGTTCGGCGGGTCCTGACGCCGCGCTCCCGGTCCTGGACTGGTGGCGCGGCTTCGGCTCCGGCGAACTGACGTCACTAATGGACGCGACGCAGATCAACAATCTCGACATTGCAGTCGCGATCGCCCAGGTCGTGC
Source organism: Bradyrhizobium sp. Crot121 (assembly GCF_059512385.1). Taxonomy (NCBI): domain Bacteria; kingdom Pseudomonadati; phylum Pseudomonadota; class Alphaproteobacteria; order Hyphomicrobiales; family Nitrobacteraceae; genus Bradyrhizobium; species Bradyrhizobium sp. Crot121. The sequence goes on from NZ_JCAMOR010000027.1 coordinate 39,084, forward strand.
AGGCCGACGCCCAGGTCGGCGTGGCTGGTTCGCCGCTATTGCCGTCCCTGACCGGAGCAGCCAGCGCCGAGCGCGCGCATTTCGGCTCCACAAGCAGCGCCATCAGCAGCGGCAGCAACCTTGGCGGGGGCGTCACCGGGACCGGAGGCGGACGTGGCGGCGGGAGTTCGAACTTCTCACAATTCAGCACCAGCCTCACTGCGAGCTACATGCTCGACTTCTGGGGCAAGAACCAGGCAGCGCTCCATGCAGCGGAAGAGAGCGCGACAGCCTCCCGATATAATCGCGAGGTGGTCACGCTGACCGCGATCGTCACGGTGGCCAACACGTATTTCCAGATTCTGGCGGCGCAGGACCAGTTGCGGGTGACGCGCGAGAACCTCGCAGCGGCCGAGCGAATCCTAGCGCTGATCAGGACGCAGTTTGCCGGCGGAACAGCCTCGCAGCTCGACGTTTCGCAACAGGAGGCGCTGACAGGAACGCAGCGGGCGGCGATTCCTCCTCTCGAAGTCACCATCGGTCAGAACATTGCCGCGCTCGCCGTCCTTGTTGGACGAGCGCCGGCGAATTTCTCGGTGCGGGGCGGATCGACCAGCCGCATCAAAGTGCCTCGGGTAACCCCCGGCCTGCCATCGGAACTGCTTTACCAACGGCCGGACATTCGCCAGGCGGAGGCGCTGCTTGCGGCATCGAACTTCAGCGTCGAGCAGGCTCGCGCGGCCTTCTTTCCGCAGATCCAACTCACCGGCACCGGCGGATTCCAGAGCAGCGCGCTGGCCTCGCTGTTCACGCCGGGGGCGGCGTTCTCCACCCTCACGGCCAGCCTCACCCAGCCGATCTTCGATGGCTTCCTGCTCGAGAGCCAGTTGAAGCAGGCCAAAGGCGTGCAGCTTCAGGACCTGCAGGCCTATCGCAAGGCGGTTCTGTCGGCATTCTCCGACGTCGAGAAGGCGCTCGTCGCGTTGCAGAAGTTCACGCTCCAGGAGCGGCTGCAAGCGCAGGTCGTTGCGAGTTCGCGAACGGCGTTCGATGTGGCGGAAAAGCAGTTGCGGGGCGGCACGATCAATCTGATTACGGTCCTGCAGGCCGAACAGACGCTCTTCACCGCGGAGATCACGTTGGTTCAGGTGCGGCTCTCGAAATTATTGGCGGCGACCAGTCTGTTTCAGGCGCTCGGCGGCGGCTGGACGCCGGCCGGGACGCTGGTCTCGCTACAATGATGTCCGCCTTCGCCGCATTGGCTTGCGTTTGCCCTGCCTCAAATGGGTGTCTCGGATGAAGAACACCGGCTTGCTCGTGATGGCGCTCGCTCTGGCAGCACTCGAAGCAACGTCCGTCGCTGCACAGCAGAGCGCACCCTCGCTTCGGTTCGGGATGAAGCCCGATGAGGTCGCGCGCACGCTCGGCGTGCCTTTGACCTTTATGCGAGGCCGCCCCGGCAACGAACTTTACCTGGCACTGCCGAATGTCAAGGGAAGCGCATTGTCGAGCCGGAGCGACGGGCTCTATCTGCAGTTTCGTCGCGGAAAGCTTGCGGGTTGGAAGGGCGACTGGGGCACGATCCGGCCATAGGAAAGCCAATGGGTAGATTGAAGATCGCAATTTGCGCGACGATCCTGGCAGCGCCCGCTATCTCGCCGGGATCAGCGACCGAGTTTGGGTATCGCGCCATCCGATACGGCCAGACGAGCGGCTGGTTCTATGACAACCGCAACGACAATCGCGACTTCCCGACCAATGGCGTATTTCCCGGCAATTTTGCCGCGCAACCCACCGTCGCGTGGATCGGCGCCGCAGGCTTCCTCGGGAGCATGCCTCAGCGCTCAGCTTCTCCCTATCCATCGCAAGTCGTGTTCGGCACCGCCAGCCGCAGCAGACGATCGGCCCCGAAGAAGTGACGTCACCTCAGCGGTCGAGGTAACGCCGTCTCGCGTCACTTCAACGACGCGCGAGGTTCGCGCGTCGTTACATTGGAGCGGCACAGTGGCTTTCAAGCAAAGCCGCTCAACTGCAGCTTTCACTTAGTTGTAACCGCTGGTGCCGGCTGACGAACCGCCGAATTGAGAATCGCCGGTACCGCTCAACGTGGTCGGACCATCCGGATTTCCGTTCGGATTGCCGTAGTTCGGATGCAACATGACGGATGGAACTGCCTCTCTGTATATCGGATAGCTCCTGACCATCGGTTCATGACGCGCCGTATTGGCAAAAGCGTACGTGCTTGAGAGCATGGACGCGGCGACCAATGCTACCATTGCGACTTTCATGGCTTTGTCCTTTCGAGTGGTGACATACGGAACGTTACACAAAGAAAGGTGGGATTCTTTTTCGCCGCCCCCACTAAATTCGCGTTTAGCGATGCCGCGCAAACCAGCATAAACAATCAATCGCTACTGACATGGCGTTAAAGCGATTCACTCGCGTTTCGCTGCTTCGTGATGACGTCGCCGCCGCGTATCCGGTTGGCGATCTCTCACGCTCCCGCCGTCAACTCGAGTTGAGAATCGTAAAGCAGAATTTAGTGGGATGCGCGCGCAGGCCACTTAGATCTTGAATCGAAAGATCCGAGCATTCGGACAACCCAATACGAAAAACTCGCGTTTGACCGCGCACCGCCTGACGGTGCGTCACGCGGGATCGCGCGCGCCGATCGGGTTTTCGTATCGACCGATGGAGAATTTCGATGACCTCACTCAAGATCCTCGCGGCCGCCGCGCTGCTGTCGGCAGCAGCCGCAACACCAGTATTTGCTCAGGCCGCCATCCAGGAGCCCGGACTGTACGCGTTCTATCATCCCAATGCAGACATCCTGAACGGCGGCGCGCCCACGCCCGCGGCCAGGCTGGAATCGGGACCACCTTCTGTTCTGCAATACTATAACGAAGAGGACAGCGGCATCGGCACCTGCGCGCAGCGCCACCGCTCGTACAGTCCCGCGACCGGCACATTCCTTGGCCGTGACGGCCACCACTATCGGTGCGAATGATGCAAGCTGAAGGAGAGACTTCTTTTGCGGACTGAAAGCGCGAAGCGCTGTGTGATTGTAATGCTCGTCAATTGGCGATAGAGAGGTATGCTCCTTGCCCGAAGAGGCCGTCCCCGTCTGATGTAAAGGTCCGGCCTGCGCCGTTCCTTCGCCCAAGCGGATACCCGACGAAAATTCGAGACTGGCTTGGGTTGGGGGCGTTGGAGGAAAACCTTTGGGAGAGGGAGCATGGCGCGCAACGTTCTGATCCTTGGAGCCTCGTATGGCTCATTGCTCGCGACGAAGCTGCTGATGGCCGGTCACAACGTGACCTTGGTTTGTCGCAAGAAGACCGCAGAGCTCATCAATCGCGACGGCACCGAAGTTCGCATCAAGCTGCGTGACGAGCCGACGCACCGCTCGATCTTTTCGCGTGATCTGCCCGGGACCCTGGACGCGACACCGCCTGCAGACGTCGACCTCTCCCGTTACGATCTGGTTGGCCTTGCCATGCAGGAGCCGCAATACACCAACCACACGATCCGGGTTCTGATGATCAAGATCGCCGAGGCGAAGCTGCCTTGCCTTTCGATCATGAACATGCCGCCCTTGCCCTATCTCAAACGGATTCCGGCGCTGGCGGAGATGGACCTCGAAGAAGCCTATACCAATGCGCAGGTATGGGAACGGTTCAAGCCGGGACTGGTTTCGCTGTGCTCGCCTGATCCGCAGGCCTTCCGCCCACCGGACGAGGCGGCGAATGTCCTTCATGTCGGCCTGCCGACAAATTTCAAGGCAGCGGCATTTGCGGATGAGGCACATAACCGGCTGCTTCGCGAGCTGGAGGCGGACATCGACGCAGTGAAGCTGGATGGCCAGGACGTTCCCGTGAAGCTCAAAGTGTTCGACTCGCTGTTCGTCCCGCTGGCCAAATGGTCGATGCTATTGACCGGCAATTACCGCTGCATCACGCCACAGGAGCCGCAATCGATCCGCGACGCGGTGCACGCCGATCTGAAGCGCTCGCAGTCGATCTATGAGCACGTCGATGGGATCGCTCGCCGACTGGGAGCCGACCCGAAGGACCAGGTGCCGTTCGAGAAATACGCCAAGGCGGCGGAAAGCCTTCTCAAACCTTCATCGGCGGCGCGCGCTGTGGCGAGCGGAGCGCCCTTCATCGAGCGGGTCGACCTGCTGGTGAAGTTGATTTCGCATCAGCTTGGCGCGCCCAATGCCGAGATCGACCGAACCGTCCAGATCGTGGATCAGAAGCTGAACGAGAAGATCGTGGAGGGCGGATCCAGCGCGCAGTGACGTGCTGCGATCGTGGTCCGCGATTGGCGTGCCATTCGGAATGGCGTACCAGATATCTACACCTTCGAAAATCCTGAAATGACTCCCCAGGGCGCTCGGTTGCCCTGACACCGCCGCTTGCTCTGTCGGTCTGGCGTGGCGCCATGAGAAGCAGGTTGATTTCACGCCGGCGACGCCTCTGCTCGCGAGCGATCCAGGACGAAGGGCAGCGTGCCCGATAGCAATGGCTTGGCCGGGACCTGACCGACATCACACAGGCATTATTTGAATCTGATGGGATGCATGTCTATTTGATCGATGTCATGTAATTCAGTGTGCCTGCTCTTGCTCAGGTGCCTCTATCCCTCAGGTCTCAACCTCCGATGAATGACGCGCGCTCCAGCCGTGCCGGACGCATGGAATACATGTGTTGCACACCACCCTCTGAACATCTTCCCACATCCGTTATGGGATTCGATCGCAGGCGGTAACCGTCAAGGATCGAGCCACCGCCATCTGATCGAGCCATTCATCCGATCAAGCCTTAGGGCGATTGAATCGGCATTCCAAAAATCGGGAAAGATATGGAAAAGCAGAATGCCGCCCCTGTAGGGACCGGCCTTGTCCTGTTCGCGTTAGCCATGGGCGGCTTTGCGATCGGCACCACTGAATTCGCAACCATGAGCCTGTTGCCCTATTTCGCGCCGGATCTGCGGATTGATGAGCCGACAGCCGGAAACGTCATCAGCATGTATGCGTTGGGCGTGGTGATCGGTGCGCCCGTGCTTGCTGTACTGACGGCTCGCTTGGCGCGTCGCAACGTCCTTTTGTTGCTGATGGCCATGTTCGCCGTCGGCAACGCGCTGAGCGCGTTCGCGCCCAGCTATCACTGGATGCTGGCGTTCCGTTTCCTGAGCGGCGTCCCGCATGGGGCCTACTTTGGCACGGCGGCCATGGTGGCAGCCTCGCTGGTGCCATTACACAAGCGGACTCAGGCCGTCGGAAAGATGTTCCTTGGCCTGACGGTTGCGACCGTGATCGGTGTCCCGCTCGCGAACTGGCTGGGTCAGGCGGCCGGCTGGCGCTGGAGCTTTGGCGTCGTCGCTGCGCTCGCCATCGCGGCCCTTTCAATGGTTGCATGGTTCGCGCCCGTCGATCACCCGGCCCCGAAGGCAAGCGCGTTGCGTGAGCTTGACGCATTGAGGCGCGGCCAAGTCTGGCTCACGCTCGCAATCGGCGCCATCGGCTTTGGCGGCCTGTTTGCGGTTTACACCTACACCGCGACGACGCTGATGGAAGTGACGCACGTTTCGCCCGCCCTCGTGCCGTTGGTGCTGTCAGCGTTCGGGCTCGGCCTGACCATCGGCAATATTGTCGTGCCACGGGTCGCCGACCGCGCAATCATGCCGACGGCGGGCGGCTTACTGATCTGGAGTTCCGCCGCGTTAGCTGTATTCCCCTGGGCAGCGTTGAACATCTGGACCATGACGATCGACGCATTTCTCATCGGTTTGGGCGGAGCGCTCGGAACTGTGCTGCAGACCCGGCTGATGGATGTGTCGGGCGAAGCCCAGGCCCTTCCGGCCGCCCTCAACCATTCGGCTTTCAACACCGCAAATGCGCTCGGCCCGTGGCTCGGCGGCCTCGCCATCTCTGCCGGCTACGGATGGACATCGACCGGCTGGGTCGGCTGCGGGCTGGCTTTGGCGGGGTTTGCCATATGGCTGCTGGCGATCGCAGTCGAGGACAAAAGCGATCGAAGCGCGCCGCGATCCGCGGATGCGTAAGATTCGTGCGCTTGACCGGCCATCGCATCGACCCGGTAACGCGTTTTCACCTCGGCAACGGCGCGGCTCGAGCTGATCACTGACTCGGCAACACCGAGCTCCGTGCGATCCCGAAATCCTTCGGTATCATGGTCAACTATCCTCACGACCACTAAAGCATCGAGAACAACCGCGAGGCGTTCGTGCGCGGCATCTTCGCCGCGCATTGGCCCGGCATCGACGCATTGATGCAGGGACCTGCTTGAGACCGCGCGGCCATTTCGCGCCATCAAGACGATCCCTCTCGTGATCAAAGGAAGCGACATCACGATGATGAACAGACGAGCTTTTTCAACCGCCCTGCTTGCCGGCGCAGCGGCCTCGCTGATCTCCACACGCGGCATGGCCGCAAACGCAACTCCGCCGAAGGCGCGCAACGTCGTGCTGGTGCATGGGCTGTTCGCCGACGGCTCGTGCTGGTCCGAGGTGATCGCGCGATTGCAGACGGCCGGCCTCAACGCGACCTCCGTGCAGAATCCGCTGACCACGCTACCCGAAGCGGTCGCATCAGCCGAGCGCGTGCTCGCTCGGCAGAACGGGCCGACGGTTCTGGTCGGCCATTCCTTCTCCGGCATGATCGTCACCGAGGCCGGCGTGCATCCGAACGTCTCGGCGCTCGTCTATGTGGCGGCGCGCGCGCCGGACGCCGGCGAGGACTACACCGCGCTCGCCAAGACCTATCCGACCCCGCCAGCAACCGCCGGCATCGTGTTCGACGGCGATGAAGGACGCCTCTCCGAGGAAGCTTTCCTGCACGATTTCGCGGGCGACCTGCCGGAGGCAAAGGCCAAGGTGCTCTATGCCGTCCAGCAGCCGTTCCACAAGGCGTTGCTCTCCGGCAAGACCACGAACGCGGCCTGGCGATCAAAGCCGAGCTACTACGCCGTCTCGACCGAGGACCGCACGATCAATCCGGACCTCGAACGATTCATGGCCAAGCGCATGGGAGCCAAGACCATTGAGGTGAAAGCGAGTCACCTGTCGCTGATCTCTCAACCTGCCGAGATCACGCAACTGATCCTGGAGGCTGCCGGCCAACGCCCATGAGGTGACCACACTTGGGATGGCCGCGCTCTCGACATGATCGAGACCGGGAAGAGACGAGCGGCGGTGCTGACGCGCTCGTAAGCTGCGGGGGATGCACAACAGGAAGGAGTAAAGACCGATGAAACGTTTCGGATCCGCCGCCTGGAATGGGAGCCTGCGCGAAGGCAAGGGCTCGGTCTCCACCGAGAGCCACGCGCTGGACAATCATCCCTACACCTTCTTCAGCCGCTACGGCGAGAAGCCGGGCACCAATCCGGAGGAGCTGTTAGGTGCCGCGCATGCCGCGTGCTTCACCATGTCATTCGTCAGGCAACTCGGTCAGGCGAATTTCGTGCCGGAGCAGGTCGACAGCAAATCAGAAATCACCATCGAGAAGGACGGGGACGGCTTTTCGATCACCTCGGCGCATCTCACCACCACGGCGAAGATACCGGGCATGGATCACGACACATTCCAGTCGATCGCCGCGAGCGCAAAAGCCGGCTGCCCCGTCTCCAAGCTGATGAAGGTCGAGATTTATTTTAGTGCCACACTCGTTTCGTGAGGCTGCATGATCGCACAACACCTCGCACCGACAGCGGTCATGCAGGGAATCGAGTGTTTGCGGTTTTGTATCGAATAACGGCGAAGCGTCCCATGCGCCCGGGCGGCAAGACGCAGCGCTTCACGACCAAGGGCGTGCGGTTGATGAAGTAGCGGGCAGGAGCCGGATGAGACCCGTTTCAGCCTGTCGCTTTCATGCCCAAAACAAAAAAGTCGAAAACAACCCCATGCACAGTAGCCGGTGCGTGGCGGCGCGACGCGGATTGCGCCTATCGTTGCCAAGCACCGAACAGAGCGTGCTACGCCTACGTCATCCATGGTCCGGTGCCGACAACGTGCGTCCCGGCACCGAAATGGCGCGCCACGGCCGATGAAGATGGGCACTACTGCTTCGCTATACCCCTATGATGCAGCGGCCGCCAACGCGATCCGGCCGGATAACCAGCCACGGACTACGATCTTGCGCTACGCCTCATGAGCGGCTGTCTTCCCGATTCCGCTGGTGGTCCGGTTACCCCTCGATAGCGGCCCTTTCGATCAATCGCAGGATCGACGTGATGGGCCACAAACGGACATGCCTACATGGCAACCGATGCGCGCCCCCACCGCGCCGCCTTTCGGCGTTACCTATTCTGCCGCTACTTGAGCACCGTGTTCGTGTGTCCCTTCTCGACGATGTCGATAACGAGCAGCCTTGTCGGCTCCTCTCCTGCATTGGCGCCAGTGTGCCAACGCCCCACCGACTCCAACACAAAGTCTCCTGACTGATACGTCTTGCTTTGACCGGTTTCGGTGTCCGTCACGCGCAAGCTTCCCGACAAGATGTAACCGTATCGTGGATACGGATGCTCGTGCTCTGGAAGGTTCGCCCCTCGGGGGATTTCGAAGATAGACGCTACCAGTTCCGCATCCTTTTGGGGCAATACGATCTTTTGCCCGCCAGACGTAGTCGTCGTCGAGAGCAATTGCTTAATGGTGACGTCCGTTTGCTGCTGCGCACAGGCCGTTGAAATAAACGATGCCAGCAATCCGACGGCCAGACATTTCAGGCTGCCGAACAGGGCAATTCTGCGCCACAGTCGGCGCGTCTTGGCGGAGATAACTCCGGAGAATCCAATCATTGTGAGCGGCTCTCAGTTTGGTGTGATAGCTCGGTAAATATTTGGGACATTGCCATCTCGGTAAGATGCGGATGCAGGTGCGGAAGCGCGCAATTACAGCGTTACGGAAGAGCTCCAACAATCTGTTGACCATTGCGCGCTGCGATCGTCGGCAGCATGTCCATATGCTGCTCGCGCGGATCCGGGATATTGTGGAGATCACGGAAGAACTCCTCGTGGCGGCGCGGCGAGGAGACCAGGATGTGCCTCGCGTCGGCCGCTCCCACGTTGGTGAATCCGTGAACAACCCCTTTGGGCACGACAACACGCGCACCGGGTACCGCGACCCCAGTCTGATCTCCCACGAGGTACTTCAATTGGCCCTCCAGGACGATAAACAGCTTGTCTTCGCCCTCGGAGATGTGGGCCGGTGCGCCGAAGCCCGGCTTGATGGTCATATCCAGCACCGTGAACGAGCTTTCGTCCGGATTGACAATTTTGGTCGTGAGACCAGCAAATTCGGTCGTTTCGAAATTCGTCGTGATGGCACGCATTGATTAAGACCTCGATTGGCTTCTGAGCTCAATAGATTGCATGAGGAATTGACGGGGGCGGGAAGATCCCGACCCTCTAGCGTTAGATGGCAGGGTGAAGGTTGCGGACGGGGCTCACTTCCTCGAGGAGCGAGGCAACCTTAAGCGCGGTCGAATCCGCGAGCCAGGCGGAGGCGATTTGTACGCCGATCGGAAGACCGTCGTGGCTTGTTCCGAACCGCATCGACAGGGCCGGCATGCCGGTCAGGCTGAACGGTGATGTCGCGCTCATCACGTGGAACGGGGAAACCGTTTCGCCATCAATCACGAGGTCAGCGAGGCCATGCTTGGTCGCGGGGAACGGGGTCACCGGGCAGAGCAGCGCATCATATCGCTGGAAATACTCGACGAAGCTGTCGCGCAGGCGCTCCACCGCCTGCTCGGCGGCGACGAAGTCGCCTATCGGCGTGTCAGGTGTTTCAAGGATCAATTTGGCATGCCTGAAGATCTGGGCCTCGTGGCCGGCGGTGACCTTCTCGAACTCGGGCCGGGTTTCCATCTGTTGGAGCTGCCAGAGCACGGTGTTGGCATCGGTCTGCTCCAGCACAGGCAACCGGACTTCCTCAACCTGGCAGCCGGCATTGTTCAGCGCATGAGCGGCGGCCTTCACGGTCGCGATAACCTCTGGATCGGTCGGTCCGAAGAAGCCCGGAGAGGCTAACCAGCCCACACGAACCTGATGGGGCGATGTCGTGCCCACCCCTGTATCGAAGCCGAGCGGGCTGATTGAGAAGCCGTCGGCACCGTCGGGTCCCGCCATCAAAGAATAAGCGAGCGCCACATCGCGAACCGAACGGGCCATCGGGCCGATGTGCCAGAAGCGACGTGGCACACGGGGCCAGTGACCTGTCATCGGCATTCGACCGTGAGTAGCTTTAAATCCAACGATACCGGTATGCGCCGCCGGGCCGCGCAATGAGATCGAGAGATCACTGCCCACGCCGAGTGGCGACATGCCAGCCGCGATGGCGGCGGATTCACCACCGCTCGATCCACCCGGGGTGTAGTCGAGGTTCCAGGGGTTGTTCGTTCGGCCCGTCAGGAAATTATCCGTTTCGATCGAGTAAGAAAATTCCGGCGGGTTCGTCTTTGCGATTAAGATGGCGCCGGCGGCCTTCAGCCTGGCTACGACGGTGGCATCGGTATCGGGCACGCGCCCTTTGAAAATGGGCGAACCGCGCTGCGTCAGCACGCCCGCCGTGTCGATTCCATCCTTGACCGTGAACGGAACGCCATGGAGAGGGCCCAATCGAGCGTCCGACTTGACCGCCGCCTCGGCTTTCTTGGCAGCGTCAAGTGCGCCATCAGCCATCGTAACAATGGCGTTTACCTTAGGATTGACTTCGGCAATACGATCGAGATGGGCCTTCATGACCTCGACCGGCGATAGCTCCCGATCGGCAACGAGTTCCGCGATGCGGCTGGCGTCCATCTGAATGATATTATCGGTCATGATCCTCATCCTGCCTTAGCTCGGTTCACTTGATTCACTTGCTGGCTGCGTACCGCTTCTCGGCTGGATGCCGATGATCAATCGCCCGCCGGCTCCGGTTGGAAAGCCGCGACGACGCTCGCCACAGCGAGGATGCCGACGGACAACCAGAGACCGGCACGAACGCCGTTCGGTCCGTCAGACAAAGCACCGCTGAGGAGTGGGCCGATGCATTGCCCGGTCCCGAACGCGATGGTCAGTGCTGCTATCGCTGCTGTCCAGGCGTGCGGTTTCGCCGCCTTCCGCACGAATGAGGTGACTGCGGCGATGACCGCGAGTACTGACCCTCCAAAAAGGATGGAGGAGAGATAGGCGCTCGTTGGTCCGTCCCAGATCAGCGGCAAGGCCGCACCGGCCGCGACCATCGCGATTGTTGCGCTTGCTCCCCAGCCACCTTTCAGGCGAGCGAGTACGGGGCCCCACGCGAACGCGGCGACAACGGCTGCTAGACCTAGGATCGCCCAGAAGGCGGTAATCGATCCGCTGTCGAAACCTTCATTGGCGCGCAAGTGCGCAATGATAAATGTGGCATAGGTGATGTATCCGGCGCCGAATAGCCCGTATGATAGTAGTTTGCGTGCCATGAAGCGGGCCGACCAGCCGCCAGCGGCGATATGAACCTTATAGGAAGGTTCGGGTGTGCGACTTAGAACCAGCGACCCGCAAATGGTCGCAGCCAAGCCTAATGCGCCAAGAGCCAACCAGCCGCCGCGCCAGCCCATGCCGGAAAGAAGCGGAGGGACTGCGAGGGCCGAGGCCGTAATGCCGATACCCGCCCCGGCAAAGTAGATGCCCAACATCGTAGGCGCGCGCGATCGAGACCCTCCTGAGGCTGCCGCAGATGTGAGTCCTGCGCCGGCGACAAAAGACACAGCTCCTGCAAGCCCAGAGACGGCTCTCAAGAGAAGCAGGCTCGTAAAGTCAGCGGTGAGACCGGCCCCGGCTATGGCCGCGGATGTCAGGAAAAGGCCCAGGGAAAATGCGGCTTTGTCGCCCGTACAACGACCAAAAGGGGCAGCTACGAGGGCCCCGATAAGATATCCAGCCGCGTTAGCGGTATTCATGGCGCCTGCGTCGGCAAAACTCCAGCCGAGATCAGCTTTCATCGATGGAAGCAACAGCGCGTAAGCGAACCGAGCGAGCCCAAGCGCAATCGCTGGGCCCATCGAAAGTCCGAAGATGACCCAGATTGGCGTCAAAAACTGCTTAGCTTCGTTATGCAGCGACGCTTCTGAGCCACTGTGACCCATTATCAAGCCTTCTCGTACCCCACTGTCGGGCTCAAGAGGTTCATCGCCGTGCGGCTTCTGATGCGTATCCACGTCTCGGCTTCTTTCGGAAATTATGCTCTTACGCCTGTCACGGCTTCGCCGAGCGCCATCAATTTCGCATCAAGCGTATAAGCTGCATCTTGGACCGCCACGTTCCGAAGCCCGCTCATGAGGCTTGATGGCTTGTTGAACACAAACCTCGTCTTCCCGTCAGAATGCTCATAGATCGCCAGTCTGACCGGCACATCGAGGCCCGCCTCGATGTCATGCCGCATCATTGTGATCGCGATCAGCGGGTTTCCGATCGTGTACATCAAAAACCGGGTCGGGCGCTCTTGCTTGCTGACCCACTCGCCGTGATCGATTGTCAGGAAACGTGTGAAGCCGCTGGGGCCCAGCACTTCACGAACTCGACGTTCGAAATCATCCTGATCACGTGAAGCTGCAGGAATTGCTGGCCAACCTAATTCTTCAAGCGTTCCGACTTGTTCCTCGAAGGCACGAACAACGTCCTGGAAGCTCCGGTAGCTGACAAAGGTGATATGCTCTACGGTGATCGGCTCGATCATGACTTTCTCCCGGATGCCATATTGACCTACTGAAAAGCTTCAGGAAGTTGCGCGCTCTCGGCGATGTCGCGCAGAGTCTCCCGCAAGCCAACCAATTGATTGTCCCCGAAGAAATGCTTGAAGTTTTCATGCGCGCCGGCCCAATAGCGCCGTCCGCGGACCACTTTATCTTTGCCGGCCTTCGTCAACTTGATGGGCCGACGGCGCCCATCCCGCTCGTCTTGGCCCAAGTCGATGTAACCGTCGCGTGCAAGGGGTCGAAGTGTTTGACCGAGCGCGGACCGCTCCATGGTCAGGATCTCAGCCAGGTCACCAACGGTTGGTGGATCAGCTGATCGTCGTTCAAGCTCCGAGAGAACGTGAAATTGAGTGACGCGCAAGCCAGTTGGCGCCATCGCTTCATCATACAGCTGCGTCAGTCGGCGAGTGGCTGCACGCATCGCGGCCACGATGCACGGGCTTTCCGAGCGAAATGAGCGTTTCACGTATCGGTTCTCCATCATGCACGCCCGGTTTACTTGAGCCGGGTCGCCGATTTGCCCTCGATTACCGTTTACGGGGATATCCCCATATCGCGCTTGAGGGCATTTAGAGGGGATATCCCCTTATTTCAAGTCAACAATGATTGAACCCGGCGTGACCAACCCTGTGGCTTCCATCCTCCGCAGCAAGGGTCCGGTATGACGCCAGGCCCACGCCGGCGAGGTCAGCTTAGATTTCCGGACGGAGAAGCGAGGCCGAGGTCGAGCCTGTGAAGGTCATGAAAATTTACCTTCAAAATCAATTGGACAATAATCGGTCCGCACTGAAACAGCGCTAGGATATGCCGACAGCATGTCCGTTCAGGGTCATTCGCGTCGGCATTGCCATGTCCGCCTTCTGGTCCGCTATCGACAATACCCGACCTTACCGACCGAGAGCTGGGTGTGGATCTCGACCGATTAGGACGGCAAGATAAAAGCGACGGTGTCGCTCTGTGCCATCCGGGGTCGTAAGTGTTTGTCTGCACATTGTTTCAGATGGCACTGCAGCGGCACCGTATGAAGCGGTCTGGTGCCGCTCGAAGCGCGAAAGCATTCAAAATCAACGTTCCGAGCGCCATCGTTCACAGCATAGCGTCTTGTTGCGCGTGCTCGGCGGGATGTCCGGCCATGATCGCATGGGAGGCCGCTGCCGATGAAGATGGGCACTATCGCTTCGCCGTGGCGCTATGATGGGGCGGCCGTTGCGCGCTCCAACCGGCAAAGCTCGCGACTCCTCACGACTTTTCCCTACGCCTTTGCGTGCGGCGGCGGGCGCGATTTCGGAGGGTGGTCCCGTTATCCCCCAGAAGGCTGCCCTTTCGATGGCTGCTCTCTCGATCTTCCCGCTATCGACGCATGGCCCCAGGGTCGATCCATTGGAACCTGCGATCGGGCCGATCGTTGCCGACAGATTAGCTGCAGCAGATCAAAGGTCGGATCAATGACGACAGCGGATTGGCCTCTTCCGGAGCGCTTCACGTTTCGGGGGCATTCGATCGCTTGGGGAGCAATGGGCGAGGGGTCGCACGCAATTTTGCTGCATGGTACGCCCTTTTCATCATCGGAGTGGCGCAGAATTGGACCCTTGCTGGCCCGACAGCGACGTGTCTTCTGCTTCGATATGCTTGGCTATGGTAGGTCCGACAAGCCCAACGGCGACGTGTCCCGTGGCGTTCAGAATGAGCTTTTCGCAGCCCTTTACGGTCATTGGGGCCTACAAGACCCGGATGTCATCGCGCACGATTTCGGTGGCTCCGCGGCGCTGCGCGCTCATTTGCTTAACGGGCTGAACTATCGATCGTTGGTGCTCATCGATCCGGTCGCAATCAGCCCGCAAGGCTCGCTGCTCGTCCAAGCCGCCAAGGAACACGAGGCGGTCTTTAGCGGCCTGCCATCCTACGTTCACGAAGCAATCCTGCGTGCCTACATCAGCGGCGCCGTTGCGAACGCGTTACGAGACGACGAGATTGAGCTGTATCTTGCACCGTGGCTGGGAGCCGAGGGCCAAAAAGCTTTTTGGCGCCAGATCGCGCAGATGGACGACAGATACTCGGAGGAGGTCGAGTGGCGATACGGCGAGATTCGCTGTCCCGTGGCCATCCTTTGGGGAGAGAAGGACGAGTGGATTCCACTTGAAGACGGTCGCGAGCTTGCCCGCCGGGTTCGAAACGCTCCCTTTCACATCGTACCCAATGCGAAGCATCTCGTGCAGGAAGACGCGCCGGAAGCAATCGTATCGACGGTACTTGGCTTCTGGCGGGGCCTGGAGAAGCGGGATTAACGTCCGCGTCGAGCTTGTCGGGTCCGCTCTCTCGGCCGTTGTCCACTACACCCGATATCTGTCCGAGACTCGTGCGCTGCCCCACTGCGACCCTCGGCGTTTGATGCGGCATTTGCCCTAGTAGGCCACGAAATCGTGCAACATCGCGGAATGGCGCGCCCGGAACGATTCGAACGTCCGACCCTCAGATTCGTAGTCAGCGCTGAGCGCTTTCGGCGCTAAGCCTCACGTTAACTCAGTCACCATCAGGAGCAGTAGCGAGGCTTGCCAATTGCTAGCGCTACACCACTTCTAGCTCGGGCATCACCAGTGCGTTCACATCAAGAGCAGTCATGAACCCTAACGAGTCCTCAGCTTCTCATGTGAGTTCTGCTTCCACATTGCTTCCAACTGCGGAAGTTATTCCGCCGCCGAAGGCAAGGCGACCACGCGTGGTAGAGCGCGGCGCCTTCACTAAGGCGACCGTCCGCAAGATCCGCTGCCCATCGGGGCAGTCTGAACAATTCTTCTGGGATGCGAACTGTCGCGGCCTGGGCATACGAGCCCTAAGGTCGGGGCGACGGTCGTGGATCTTCCAGTATAGGGACCAGCATGGCCGAACACGACGCATTGCGCTCGGCGATGTCTCCGTGGTCGGCCTGGACGATGCTCGTGAAGAGGCACGGCGAAAAGCAGCAAGTGTCGCGCATGGCGCAAACCCTTCGGTCGAACGAAAGGCAAAGCGGACCGCAGGGACGGTCTTAGAGCTAATTGGGGCTTACTTGTTGCAGGCAAAAGCCCGGCTTCGACAGCGTTCCTATAAGGAAACCGAACGCAACCTGCACATCCACGCGGCAAGCCTGCATCACGAACGCGTCGAGGCCGTGCGTCGGCGCGATATTTCCGCGGTGCTAGAACGCATCACCGAGAAATCAGGACCAATTGCCGCCAACCGTGTGCGCGCAGCGCTCAGCGCGCTGTGGAGCTGGGGCCTCAAGACAGGTCGCATTGAGGGGGACACCAATCCCGTCGCCTTCACCCTCCACCACCCCGAAAGGGCGCGCGAACGCACGCTTAGCGACATGGAAATCAGGGAGATATGGCGAGCGACCGATACCGGCGAAGATTACGCTAGCATTTTGCGATTGTGCCTTTTGACAGGGTGCCGACGTGAGGAGATTGCTGGCCTGCGTTGGAGCGAGGTCCTGGCCGACAGGATAGCGATCGGCGCAGACCGCATGAAAGGCAAGCTCGCTCACGAGGTCCCGCTGATGCCGATGATTGAAGCCGCGCTACCGGCGCGCCCGGAGAACGCAGACGGATGCGTGTTTGGCAGGCGAAAGACTGGCTTCTCTGGCTTCAGTGGTAGCAAGGAGAGGCTGGACGCCAAGCTTAGGAAGTCCGGCTTAAACATGCCGCCTTGGGGCCTCCATGACCTACGGCGAACAGTCTCAACGCGGCTACACGATGCTGGCGTCGAGCCGATCGTGATCGAGGCTCTGCTCGCGCACAAGCAGCAGGGGGTTGCTGCAGTTTACAACCGGGCTTCATTTCGTGAGGCGAAGATGTCTGCTTTGTTGCATTGGCACAAATTGCTGGCAGAGATCATCAGGTCTCACTGAAGTGCAAATTACTGTCACGGTAAACATTTATGGACTGTTCGGAAAGAACCATCGCAGACGCGGCTCAGGGAGCAGCCATTGCTGCGGAGCATTCTGAGCGGCAGCGCTCGCCGAAAGCAGTAAAGATCGGGAATTGCGCGGATGCTCATCTGACCGAAGAAAAGACCGCCTTCGCAAGCTTTCCTCTGAGGGATGAGGTTGATCCCAATGTGGTCATACCAGCGGACGTTCAGGCAAGCATCGCGCGAGGCGAAGCCGCTGTCGAGCAGACGAGCCAAGCCCCCATACGTAGAACCGAGGACTGGCGCCTCGACATTTGGACTGCTGTCACCGACCAAGACGTTCAAGACGCGCGAGATCGCCGTCTCGACAGCCTGGAAGCTGCCGGAAGAGGAAAACGCCAGCAGCCCGGAATGATAAACAGGTTGCGCGCGGTCGACGTGTTCATTCAGCGCGCGATGGCGGATGGAACGCCGTTCGCAGTAGGGCCGAACAGCCTAATGAACCGAAAGGTCCGGGAATGGCTCAATGCAAAGGCAGCCCGAACGACGGACGACAGAAAGTCCAGACGAAAGCAGATCACAGCCGGCGCGGTTCGAGCCTTGCTAAGGCAAATTAGGGCGCTTCTGTCAGGCGGCGATTAAATTCCCCCGTCCCACGTCCACCAAAGAGCGATTTATTACAGGCCCTCAACAAACATCATGAGGGCTTTCCATGTCTCTCGACACTTTAGACCCGATCTTAAGCGAGCAAGAGCTCGCTGCCTGGCTGAACACTTCCCGTCCTACCTTGCAACGCCAACGGTCCGATGGAAGTGGGCCGGAATTCGTTCAGCTCAGCGAGCGCCGGATCGGCTACCGGAAATCAGCCGTCGAGCGCTGGCTGGCATCTCGCACAGCTCGTCGGATCGGAGGTTACGGCGGTTACTCTGGGGACCAGGGGCCCCGGCTCACGCCGGCGGCCAAGATTCCCGACCCTCTCGACAATGGTTCCGGAGCGCCAATCAACTCGTTACGGCCGGGACAAAAGCCGTGTCGAGAGTCAGGGGCGAGCCATGGCTAGCTCCCGAGTCGTCGCCGCTGCGCCAGCGCAGGATGGCCGGGAAAACCTGGCGCCCAACGTTATTGCCACGGTAACTTCTAGCCCCGAAGCCGGGACGAGATCGACCGTCTTGCCGAGCTACACGGAAGCAACGGCCCCAGGCAATAGCACCGGAGTTACCGCCACGGTAACCCCACTGGCCGACTGTACCTCCCTACCTGGCCAGCCGGCGCCGGCAGTCCGACCGAGCACTATCGCGCATGTCCTCGTCCGCGGCACCTCCGTCAGCCTCGATGATGAGACGGGCAAAGCGTTCGTCACTGACTGCGCACGTAACATTGAAGGATTGCGGTCCGACTGGGAGCTCAAGGAGACGTGGGGCCTGGATGAGCACGGGTGGGCCGGGCTCGCCGAGAATGCCTCTCTCCTGGACGCCATTAAGATCGAACGGGAGCGGCGCATCCGGAGCGGCGAGGCCGCCCGCGAGGCCGCCCAGCAGCATTTCGCTCAGGCGCCATCCGTCCTCAACGAAATCCTTCACGACCAGACAGTTTCGCCACGGCACCGCATTGAAGCGGCGAAAGAGCTACGGCAGGTAGCAGGCAGCGGACTTGGAACGTCAGGTGACAGGGGAGAGAGGTTCATCATCTCGATCAGCCTGGGTGAAGACCACAAGCTACTGAAGGAATTCGACGCTCTCCCGCGCGCTCCTCAGGACGGAGAAGCGCAATGACGACAAGCCCATTCCAGTCCATCGCGGCAACCGGACTGCATCCGCACGAGCCTCGGGAAGCTGATAACGAAGCACACCCGCAGATGTCTCTGGACAGTCTGGTTGCCAGCTTACTTGCGCGGCGTGCACCAAGCTCTCCCACCATGCCGGCAGCAGCAAACTTCGAAAACACCCCGATCGTCTCGGAGGGGTGCGGGCCGGCTAGAGGCAAGGCGATGTCAGTCACGCGCCTGCCGCTGACGGGCGGCGTTTATTCCGAGAATGATGCCATAGCGCGAATGAACGAGCATTACTTCATCGGCAGGAGCAAGGGCGAGACCGCCATTTTTCGGATCAACGATGACGGATCGGCGACCGTTGTCCCCAATGAAGAGTTCAGGCTGGAAGTTCAGAATATCTTTGTCGTGCACGGCCGCGGGTCTGCGAAGCCTGTCGCCATTGAGAAATTCTGGAAAGAGAGCCCGTACCGACACGAACGGACGCTCGTCTTTAAGCCTGGCGGCGCAGCCCAACCCGGCGAATTCAATCTCTGGCGTGGGTTCGGTGTCGAGCCGCAGCAGGGCTGGCAGAAGCAACGGCGCTTTCTGCGACATCTTCTAAGGGTCATCTGCCGCCGCGACAGGGAGAAGTTCAAATACCTAATGCGCTTGTTCGCTTGGTTTGTTCAAAACCCAGACAAGCACGCGGGCGTAGTGCTGGTCTTGAAAAGCCGCCAAGAAGGTACGGGGAAGAGCACCGTTGGCCAGGTTCTGCTTGAGATTTTTGGGCAACACGGCCTTCTCGTTGATGACAAGGAGCGGTTACTCGGTCGGTTTACTGACCACCTCGAAACGACATGCTTCGTTCTAGCCGAAGAAATCCTATTCGCGGGCGATCGCAAATCGGCTGACAAAATGAAGTCGATGATCACGGGCGACAAGCTTCAGCTCGAGCGCAAATACGGGAGCTGTCGGCAGGTGCAAAACCGCATGAAGGTCGTCGCGACCACGAACCATGATCACGCCATCGTAGCCGGCACCGGTGACCGCCGCTATGTCGTTTACGACGTCGGTAGCGAGCACGCAGAAGACAAGGAATGGTTCGATGCGTTGTATCAGGACCTCGCCGACGGCGGCACCAGCGAGTTCTTATGGCTGCTGCGGAGCATAAAGCTGGAGAGCTGGCACCCTCGCATGGTGATCAGGACTGCGGAAACCAAAGAGCAGCAGCGCATGAGCGGCGACAGCGTATCGCAATGGTCGCAATCCTGCATCATCGCAGACGCAATCATCGGGGCAGATCCGGGTCCCTACTTCGACCTTAGAGCTTTGATTTCATTCCCAGACCTCCTGAACGCCTACACGGGGTTCTGTAAGCAGACTGGTCAACGCGCCGTCGGGCCTGAGGTCTTCGGCAGGGCGTGCGCTGAAATGTTCGGCCCACGAAGCCGGCTACCTGCTGGCGCCGGCGGAGCCGGAACCAACAAGCGGCCTTGGGGCTACTACGTGCCGACGGCCCAGAACTGGCAATTGGAGGTGGATAGGCGCTTGGGCGTCAAGTGAGCAAGCAGCGACGTTTGCCGAATATTGCGTCCGCTCACGTCTCACCTGTCCCACCTAACTGGCCCAGCCTCCGCACGCAAAGACGGCACGCAAATAAGGGTTTGTCTCAGTTGTCCCAGTTGTCTCAGTAAATTCGGCATGAGTTGAGAGATGGAGACGAAATTCGGCGAGCAGAGGCGTTGTGCGCGCCCAGCCGCGCTTGCTGGGACAGGTGAGACAAATGCCGCTGCCACGCGGATTTCAAGGTGAGACTACCGGGCGGGACATAGGTGACCACCTGAGACTCGGCGCAGTTCAAGGTTTGAAGGTGAAAGCTGGCGAGCGCCAGGGGAGAAGATAAAGATGAAAATCTATTATCGGCTAGAACAAGAACGAGACTACTTCCTGATTAAGCATGTCGAGACCGATTGCGAGGTAGGATATGCCTTTTACGGAGAAGCTGTCCGTCCCGATGGCACCAGCTTCGACGTCTGCAGGATATTCAACAACGCGGGACAGGAGCTGGCAGCACCGACCAGCCTCACATGCGAATTTCCAATTCGATGTGCGGCCCAAGCCGTCGCCGCCCATGAAAAGCACTATGGCTTCCCTGACCTGAAGGGTGCGACGCGGAACGCCGACGTAGATCGGGTCGAACGCCGCCTCGGCATCCTCCTCGCGGACAGCGCCGCGGCCTTTGCGCGCGCGTTCTGTGAAGCGCTTGCGAAGGGTCTAACTGACGCAACAAAGGAAAAGTTCGCCGGATCACTCGCAGAACTTTCCTCGATATGGTGGGTCAGCCGCGTTGGTTGCTTTGACGCCACTAATGGCGTCGAAGAACCATACTTCGCAAACCCGATATCTTCGGAGCCACGGCTGACCTTCTCTGGAGCCGCACAGGCATATGGCATGCGGGAAATGCGCAAGCGACACCCGGATCTGAATGATGCCGAACGACAAAAGCTGCTGAGTTGGGTGCTCCAATGGTTGGACGACGCGCTTTCTAACGAATTAGCGGAGCAGCAAAAAGAACTGGCGGGGCTCAGGGCGTGGCTGAACAATCAAAAAGCCAGCGCGTCTCGATCGACCCGCCCAACAGTGCCGAGGCGACAAGGCGTTATTCCTAGCGTGATCGGACAGCCAGCACGTATCGTCACCTTGCGGCCTTGATTGCTGAACTCGGCTGAACGTCAGCGTGTACACGATTTCACTCGCGGTCAGCACAAGGAGCAAATTGGCGGTGCGTGCTCACTCTATCGCAAGCGCGACAGGGCACTCGAACGTGTCGTGGATATTTGGCTGAGAGACGAAGAAGACCCCGAGGAGTTGAACAAGGCACTCGACGTTCTTACCGTCACTCACACCATGGCGACATTCGAGTTTGTCAGCGATTCTCTCACGTCGTGAGAGCGGCGGGCGCGGCCGCCAGCGGCGATGGCGGCCGCGTCTCCGAGCGTGGAAGTACGCAAGTGACGTTGGGTTCGGCCCAGCAATACACACTATTTACCAATTCGGACTTAGCGTCCTGAGAACGGCTTTCCCCAACGGCCGTCTCACCGAAGCAAGGAAGACCAAGATGAGTGTTGGGGATTTTGACATCGATCTCGATGCATTAAGAAGCAAGCAAACAGGGCAGACGCGCTTGGCGCGGCGGCGGTCCCGTCAACTAAGATACCAGCCAAAATATGACCTCCGGCCAACACCGCGTGCACCGGGAAAGTGGGAAATTTTCAACGGCGACACAGGTGCCCTAGCCGGGTCCGCGAGCCCGAACGATGCCGGCAACCCGGTGGTATATGACGATCTCGGTGATCCCATTGCCAGCGTTCAGACTGTCGATTTCAGTGCCCACGATCGCGAACCATCACAGACATCATCCTCATCGTTGGGAGCGTGAGTTCGACGGAGACTGGACCAGATGGACACAGTACGGCGAGCTAAGGATAACCAAGGCCGGTGTTCGGAAGTATCAGGCGTCGCGAAACGGTTGCTCACTCCACGACGAGCACTGGCACCGCGCCACATTTTCTTCGGTCGCCGAGGCTAAGCGCGTGGCCGATCGCCACATGCGTCAAGGATACCCAAACTCCGGTCCGATCGCCGATGCGTTGTCGTGGGATATTGATGCCGATATTGACTGGTGGCGGCGGAGCGACTGAAGTTGCAGTGGCCACCATGCGTATAAGGTACCAAGGTACACAATCCAGCGCGCACCATTCATCCGATCAGCCCCTCGCTGTAGCGCTGTTCGATCGTCATCCTTTGCGCGGCAAGAGGAGCTTCGATGGGCGGGAGCGGACCAGCATTCAAAACTTGTTGGGACGTTCTGCGGTCCCTCAACGCGAGCGCACGGCAGGTACCGATCGACATCTTGCAAAGGTGACAACTGAACTTGGCTGGAT
Organism: Bradyrhizobium sp. Crot121; assembly: GCF_059512385.1. NCBI lineage: Bacteria > Pseudomonadati > Pseudomonadota > Alphaproteobacteria > Hyphomicrobiales > Nitrobacteraceae > Bradyrhizobium > Bradyrhizobium sp. Crot121. The sequence goes on from NZ_JCAMOR010000027.1 coordinate 61,384, forward strand.
CGCGGGTGCCCGCTCGCGAGTTCACGCGGCGCGGGTATCTCGAGCAAGCCCGCAAGTAGTGCCGCCGCGCGATCTGAGCCCCGCCTGCACCCTTCGAATCCCGGCGACATCCGTCGCTGCCCGCGGGTAACCTGTAGCAACCGGTACGGCGGCTGCTACTTGCCTGAACCACCCTTATCGCGCATGTACGGCGCCCAATAGCCCATGACAGTCGCCTTCACTGCTTCGCTAATCCTCGGGTTTGCCGAATATGCATGCCGCGGACCTGGACCGGGCAGGCTATGACACCCCCCGCCGATGCAGACCTCTACAAAATCTTTTGCTCGGGCCTCGGCCGGCCGCCCGTGAGCGTGCCGAACTTCGATTTCAAAGCCCAAAACTCGGAGGCGCTCCACTAGCTTTTTGTCAGCATCTGACCTGATCCGATAGCCTCTCCGACCGCCGAGCGACGCCCAGACAAGAACTCGCAGTAGGTCGTGCGCGATAGCGATCGAAGGACTACCAGGTTTGCTCAGGTTAAACACGCGAGCCATGTTCCCGTTCTGAGCAAGCCAATTCTCAGCGTCAGAAGGTCGAATTGCATAGGCACTTTTAATAAGCCGAGCGCGTAATCGACCCCGATTAATTTCGCGCCTGACGGTACTTTGACTAACGCCGTAACGTTCAGCTACTTCTTGGACCGAGAGGTACTCGGATTCGGTAACAGTGTTCCCATAAATTCTCCATTCATACACGCGATGCCTCTCGCGATCCGCCACGTCGGAAACGGGGCAACAAAGAAGGCGGGATTAGTTTATCTGGATCTTGACACGATTAGCTTTGAGTTGGTGATGCGGTCGGTGTCGTGCAAGCCATGTAACCGTGAGAAGGTGACAAGCTTCCACGAGAAGTGCGATCCTCTCCTCTAACGATTACGCCGCAGCCATTTCTCAGTTTCATCGCAGGTCTATATCGCAGCAGCCGGCTCGAAGTTGTCGGGGTGGGGTTCGCGCGTGAAGCGGTACGGTCCGCTCTCGACATGTGGTAGTCGGCAGGTTCGTGGGGACGTTCGAACCGGCCCTGGTGATAGTAACGGTGGCCCAGGCGACCAGCGCCAGCGCGAGGACAAAACACCATCGCTTCGAGCCAGCCTGCAGGCAGGTCGGCCGGCAGGGACGGTTTACTGCGACGGTAACCACATGGGTTGCTTTCTGTTGAATTGATGATCCTCCAGTCGATTGCGTCCCTCGCCCGTTGGTCAGACCGCTTCGCGACTTGTTGCGCGCGGCGCAGGCTGCATGCTGATGTACCCGGACAACAGACGTGTTCTTGGCGGCGCGGCGGTCTCGCCGCTTGCGGCGGCGCGCAGCAGCCAGAGCGAATGCGGCGCATCGGCGTACTCATAGCTTGCACCGACAGCGACCCAGAAGCGCGGGCTTCGTGCGTAATTTAGTCGACGAGATCGGCAGGATCGAGGGTCTCGCGTCCTTGCTTGGTTCGCTACCGGAATGGTGAACCACTCGTTGCGCGATCCCTGGCCTACCCGCGAAACACGATCGGCGGTTTCAAGTCATTGATGCCGGCCGCCGTTGAACAATGATTTCTGTCGTTCGCCTTTCAGTTGCATCGGCGCTCCCTGCGCGTGAGCGCGGCTCCTCGGCAAGCATCGTCCGGTTGAACGCGATTCCTCGAGTTCTTGGCGTACAAATCGAAGCTCCCCGTTGGGGACTTGAATCACAACTCTCAGGCCACGCGCCTTTATGCTTGTCGTCCCTCCAGGCTCACGTCCGCTTTTCGGGCGAAGCGGATGTGAACCGGCAGCCAAAGCCGGCCGAATCGGTCGAAAATGACCCGGTGCTGACCTCGACAGTGCTTATGCTACTCCTGGCGCGCTTACCCCTCTTCCTCAGTTCGGTTCCGATCGTGGAACCGTTGCAGTCGTTTGCCGATACGATCAAGCGGAACTCTCGTCGAAGCGTCGACCGCGCCGCCTTCCGCCCCAAGCTCGTCACATTGCTGTCTCACGCAAATTGGCAATGTCACACTTAATGGATGTTCTAGCCGGGCTCGATGTTTCCATCTTCCGGGCCCTGAATGATCTCTGCGGCTCAAGCCCGACACTCGACCGTGTCGCCGTTCACTTTCAAGTCCTCCAAGGATCGCTCTTCATGGGGATTGTCGGGCTGATGTGGTATTGGCCCGACAAGGAAATGACGCGACGGCGCGAAACCATCCTCACGATCATCCTGGCAGTCGCCGTGTCACTGGTCCTCAATCGCGTCGTCTCCTTGTTGGCGCCTTTTCGCGACCGCCCGATGTACAGCATCGGCGCCAATGCGCCGACCTTCGAATGGCATGCAGACCTCGAGCACTGGAGCAGTTTCCCGAGCGACAATGCAACCTATCTCTTTGCCATTGCCGCCGGCTTCTGGCCTATCTCACGGTGGTGGGGTCTGTTCTTCGGCATATTCGCAGGCTTCGTTGCGATGGCACGCGTGTATCTTGGCATTCACTACCCGAGTGACGTGCTCGTCGGTGCCTTGATCGGGATTGCGACCAGCGCCATCATTAATCGAGAGCCCGTCAGGAAGCTCCTCGCGGCACCTATTCTGGCACTCGAGCCGCGCTATACGCCCTATTTCTACGGCTTGTTCTTTCTCGTGCTCGCCGAACTATCAAGCGGCTTCCCAAACGCGAGACGTATTGGCGTAGCGATTGTTCATCTATTCATTGGCTATGATCGGTGATTGAATAAAGGTCGCTGATGTCGTCTCTTGGCCCTTCGCGTCATTTCGTTGCCACGCAGTAAGCAGGACGCTTTCGGGGAAGAGCAGACATCGCACGGTAGCCGAAACCAGCAGAGGCGATCGAGGATGACCCGAAGCAGTCACCCAGCGAACCACCTCATTTTCGACAACGCGAGATGTGCCGCACAATCCACGCAGAACTTGACCCGCTTTGACGCCTGCGCAAATTGCGAGTTGAAGCTCTGTTGCGAAACCCTTGCTGGCACACCGATCATCACTGCGTATCGACTTTGTAAGCCAGAACAGTGCCGTCCATCATCATCGGGATAATGATGATTTTGTCCGGCCCCACGCCGAGATCGGCGCTCCCCTTCGTGAGCGGAAGGAGGCGCGTCGGCTTGCCATCTTTCGCAACGTGGAACAGGCCGCCGCTCATCCAGTCGGTGACGAGATAGCCGCCCTTGCCATCGGGCACGACACCATCGAAATTGCCGGCGGGTGTCGAGTCAACAAGAGCAGACACTTTCTTCGTCGCGAGATCGACCACCTTCATGTGGCCGGGCACCTTGGTTGAGAAATCCGGGGCCATCTTTCCCCACGACGCGACCACAAGCCTCCCGTCCTCGGCGAGGAGCCCGTTCGGGTTGTCGAGCGCGTCATCCTGCATCAGGAGAGACAGCTTGCCGCCGTCGAGCACCCAAATGCTGTTTGTCACCATGTCGGATGCATAGACCCGTCCCGTCTTGTCAGCCGTGAGGTCGTTCAAGAACTTGGATCCCGGTGCCTCGTATCGCTGGATGATTTCGCCCTTGGCGACGTCGATTTCTGCAATTTGATCCACGTCTGCGGCGTACAGCTTGCCGTTGGCAAGCGCGAGCCCGGTCGGACTGTCGAGTCCCTTGACCCACTCCACTGTCACGACCTTTCCATCCGGCCCGAGCTTTGAAATGAAGCCGTTACCATCCTTTTTCATCGCCTCGCCGTTGACATTCGACACATAAATAGCCCCCGCGGCTCGGTCAAAGACGACTGATTCGGGCTGCTTGAAGCCACTCGTCTCCCACAGCTTTTGAGGTTCCGCGGCGACGGCACTAAAGGTAAGCATAGCAAACACTAATGCGGAGAGCTGAGGTGTCCTCATGGTAGCCTCCTCGTGATTGCCCAGAGAGGGAGTAAAATTAGCCCACCACGGCAGATGTTCCCGCCCGTTTCACAATTATGTGTCGCGCATCCCGGCCGCCGGAACGAACGATTAATTCCATTCTTCTGCGGGCTCTAATGCTGCGCTTCCAGAAGAAGTCCCGGAAACGGCCGTGCCTGTTCTTCGAGAACGTCGAGTGATCGGGGACGGCCCCGTCCAGACCCAGCCGGCAAAACCAGCGGTACGCCAGATTGAGGTGGACTTCATCGCACAGGCGCCGCTTCGATCGTATGCCGAAGGAGCATCCTGATCATCAGCTCGGGATCGATCGAAGACCGTCCGATGTTGCTGTAGAACGGCGCCAGCTCCCGTCGCAGGTCTTCAAGCTCCACGAACCTATCGATTGACCGGAGCAAATGGTTGGCCGGGATGTGCCTTTCGAGCGAGAACTCATAGAATAACGCAGCCTGTTCGACTTGCCCGATGTCCCATCATGACCTTCAGTCCTGCCAATTAGACGGACTGAATCACTGATCTCTCTGCGTCGCAACAGCCGCCTTTTTCAATAGAATCGACCCATTTCGGAAATTGCTGTGAATATGCCGTTTTGCCTTTGTTGGCTTTCGTGGGAAGTCCTTAATAGTTCCTCAGAGAGGCTACCCGCTACTCTTGTCCAAGCGGGGTCGCCGCCCTAACGCCGTCCGCCCGCCCCATAGCTTCAGCCGACTTGGTTGATTTCGCCGGCTCTGGATTTGTCTCGGTCGCAACCGCACTGCCGACGAAGCGACCCAGCACCGGTTTGGGCGTCAGCTCGACCATTGTTGCGTTCGGGCGGCCCGGCTCAGCAACCATATCGCTGGTGACGAGATTGGTCTGTTGCAATTCTTCCCGAGACAGTTCATGCAGATCTTCCCACGGCGGCACGTTCAGCGCCAGCGACAGCAAATCACCCGCGCCGCCCATGTCGAAGGTGTATTTGGCGAGACGCCCGATATCGCGTTCCACGATCATCAGATCATCTGCGCTGTAGGTCGCGGCTTTGGCGTCATTGGCGCGGTCACCGATCCAGATCTGATGCACCCGAACATGGGCAGTCTCGGGCACGTAACGCGTCTTGCCCGACAGCAGTAGGAACACGCACATCGATTCGCAATACGCCGCGGGCGCCATGTTGGCATTAGCGCTCTGCGCGGTATTGGTCTGGACGCTGATGCCGACGGTGGTCAGCGCCCCGAGATTGCGCCAGCGCCGTCCAAGCGCGATCGCGTCGTTGACTGAACCGCCGCTGGAATCCAGCACGATGGTCGCGCCGCCGAGCTGTCGGCCGCGCGCGAATTCATCGAAATCCCTTGGACTATCGGCGGTCACGATGCCGACCGCGCTGACCCAGCCCCGACAATTCGGCTGGCAAGCGACCCAGCTGAACTTCATCGGCAATTTGCGTTCTTCGAAGGCGCCGGCGTGCGCCGAACCGCTCAGCATAGCCACCAATGCGAGGCAAAGAGCGGCGCCAATGAGCAGCATCCAACCTCGGATTTCCGCCCAACGAGCGCGAGCAGAGGTTAGATCGGAGATGCGTGCGCACTCCGAGGATTCGGCCCTCGAGATTGTCGGCAGGTTAATCGACAGCGAGACGGCCAACGGCAACACCCGTATCACGAGCATGACTCGGTAACCTCGGCCTGCTATCGGGTGGGGCTAGCCGCGTCGCGACGGCGTACATAGAGCGGCGACAGCTTGTGCTGCCCGGCCGGGCGGTACGGCTTGAGAATCCAATTTTAGCCAGGACTGATGCTTGGCGCGCCATTTTGGGCCGGGGCCACGCATGTAGTGCAGTTCGGGCCGGTAGCTGTCGCGCGCGTCCATGATCAGGTTGTGAACGACGCTGGCGAACTCGGAGGCTGACTCAGCCGTCTTGCGAGCAAAACCTGACGATGCGGTTGCATCTATGATTCTCATCGCTGAACTCTTCCCTTGCCGCTCGACAGATCGGGCGGCTACACCCCAAGCATAGTCACGAGAAATAGACCAAACCATTGCACAGAGGTCGATCTCGTACGGTACCATCGGCTGAGAAGAGCAAACCAAGGTTTAGGATCTGCCTACCTGGGTCTTGCGACTGATGGGAACGTCGCACCTCGTTCGATCAATCGTTTGACGTCGTTTGTTTTCCAAGTGGGCTCGCGAGCTCGCAAAGACCCTGCCAAAGCGACAAGTCGAATCTTCCGCGACGGGCAAGGCGCGCGACGCGTCTACCGGCTTAGCATTGGGCAGATTTCAGGTCCATCGCCGCATTTGCGGTAACGCAGCACTTCGGTCACTTTCGGAGCAGAGTGGACATTGAATACCCCGACGACGCCCCCGATTGGAAAGGGGTCTTTGACGTTCGGCCAGGCGCCCCCAACAGCCGTGGCGTCTTGATGTTGCCGTTCGAGGACCGCGGAGGTTGAAAGCTATTGAAACCGCGCAGCACTATCGCAATCCGGCGCAAGTACTAGTGCAGCGCGTGCTGGCGAAGATGGACGAGGCGTGATCCTAAGTGAGGTTTAGAAGGCTGTTACCCTCGCTGGAGGGAGAGAACCTGTAAAGAAACTTGCTCAATCGCTACGGCTCAGGTGTTCTCGGTAGGCGAGAGAAACCCACCTTTCGGGACTTCTCCCGTGCAGAGCCGCCAGCCTTAGAGGGCCTGAAGCCGACCTTCAGGCGCCATCTTGATCCCTTAGAACGGGTTACGCGGCCGGACGCCGCGCGAGGCCCAGCTCAGCGATGAGCGGCGGTCCAGACAGGGCTCCGCGACCCTATCAGACTGAATCCCGGCCTCTGTAAAGGACGCAGAGGCCAAGACCAGCACGGCCCGATCCCGCCTTTGAGCCGCCGCCCGGCCGTACGAAGCGGCGGATGCTGCCGCTCTCAAATTTACGCCGCTTCGGAACTCTGGGCGGCGACAGCTCGTGTAGAGCGTAGCGCTGCGTGAAACCTGCCGGCCTCGGCTTTGTGCAAAGAATCCTTCGGTCGCATGCGAAATATGGGAGTGATCGTTGCCCCCGCGGTTCTATCCAGGCTGAACCGGAGTCTGGCTCCTGAAGGAGAACCCTCACCTGCCGGTCTGATGGGATGGCTGCGCGTTACCACAGCGGCTATCTCGTTTCCCGGCGGCGTGGAGCGCTCTCTCACGCAGATGCCTTGGCGACCGGGAACGGCTTCACCTGGAATCGGTCCACATCCCAAACTCATCGACTCTCATCGCCTGGTCCTCTCAACGGGCCGCCGCCGGTGCGGGCCCGCCCGGCGCAGCGCCGGCCATCTCTAGTCGCGGACTAACTTTAAGCGTCAGGGCGACGAGGCCACCGACCAAGGCGCAACCGGCCAAGGCCAGCAGCCCGGCGGTGAAGCTGCCGGTCGCATCTTTGAGGTAGCCCATAAGGAAAGGCCCGGCGAACCCGGACAGGTTGCCGAGCGCATTGATCCCCGCGATCCCGGCTGCAGCCGAAGCTCCCGTCAGGAACGCGCTGGGTATCGGCCATAGCAGAGGGGGCGTCGCGGAAACGCCGATCTGGCTCAGGCAGAGGAAGCCAAGCACCAGCGCCGGGGCGGAGACGAGACCCGCGCCGGCCAGACCGATCGAGGCGAGAAGCATGGCGAAGCAAACGTGCTCCCGACGCCTCAATGTGCGGTCGGAGTTGCGGCCCAGGAGGACCATTCCGACGGCGCCAAACAAGAACGGCACAGCGGACAGCAGACCGGTCTGGAAGTTGCTCACGCCGAAGTCCTTGATGATCGTCGGCAAGAAGAACGCCACACCATAGCTCGCCGCGTTCAGACAAAAGTAGACGAACGCGCAAGCAAGGACACGGAGGTCGGTGAGCGCCCTGACGATGCCCAGGTGCTCGACGGCCACCTTATGCTGCCGTTCGGATTCTAGCCGTTGTTCGAGCCAGCCCCTCTCGTCGTTGGCCAGCCACGTGGCAAGCGCCGGTCGATCGGTCAGGTAGAAGACGACCCCGAAGCCCATTAGTATCGACGGCAAGGCTTCGAGGATGAAGAGCCATTGCCAGCCATCCAATCCAGCGCCGACGATGTTCAGCAGAGCCCCGGAAATCGGGCCGCCCACAATCGACGAGAACGGTATTGCCAGCATAAACAGCGAGACGACCCGGGCGCGGTAGATCGAGGGGAACCACAGCGTCAGGTAAAAAATGATCCCGGGAAAGAAGCCCGCCTCGGCGAGACCGAGCAGAAAACGGAGGATGTAGAACACCCACTCGGTCGAGATCCCGGTAGCCGCTGAGATCGAGGGGATGAAGGCGAACAATCCAGAGATGACACCCCAGCTCAGCATGATGCGGGCGATCCAGAGCCGAGCGCCGAACCTATCGAGCGCAAGGTTGGATGGTACTTCAAACAGGAAATAGGAGATGAAGAACAGGCCCGCACCGAAGCCGTATGCAGCCTCCGACAGGCCGAGCGCCGAATTCATCTGTAATTTGGCGAAACCGACGTTCACCCGGTCGAGGTACGCGACGAAGTAGCAGATGAAGAGGAAGGGCAGCAAACGCCACATTATCTTGCGGATCGTCCTTGCTTCGATCTCGTCCATGACACCGTTACCTCCGTGTCGGTGGAGCTTGGGCGGCCTGCCCGGATCACTTTGGGGGCACTCATTTTGCTGCCAATCGGTTGGCTCTGATCCGATGGGAGTCAATTGCGGGTCGCGCCGTGTGACCGCATTTTCTGAGCGGCAAGGTCAACCCTTCAAAACCAGCTCCTACAGACAAGACACCGCTGCACCGCAGTACAGACATCACGGCTGCCGTCGGCGCTGGATCTGACTTAGGGACAGGCTTTCCGATGCTAGATTACGATGCAAGCTGAACACTTACGATGCAAGCTGAACACGACCTCGGTTGCAAACCCAAGTTCCTTCGCGTGAATTGGTTCCTTTACCACAGCTTCCGCGTGAAAGTTAAAGCCGGTTAGGCCATCATGGCAAACACGATGGACGACCCGCCGCAGATCGCAGATTGGCAATATTACTAACCTATAACGGTACCTCCGCCGTATGGATCTACCGCGATTTGCCGGGTTCTGAATGACCGCCCCGCTGCGCGACCCCAACAACCTGATAGCGATCATTTACGATTGGGCCGCCGCCAATGCCGCCAGGCAGCATCGCGGACACTTCCATCAATTTCACTCCGTGTTTGGTCGGCCTTGCAATGATCTTTCCAAGGCGTTTGCTGAGCTCGTCGTGCGGACCGTAGTCTGGAAATCCCAGTGCGATGATGTCCTCATCTGCACGCTCAGGAGATGCCGCGTGGAGTGAGTTAAGATAAGTTCCTGAAGGCACGTGGTGGTCGAGTATCAGCAAATCGCGATGCTCTGCGTCGGCGACTGGAAGGCGTGACCTTGTACTTCACTGAAAATGCCGCCGGTTTGTAGAGGTCAGCGCGCTTAACGGGCTGAAGCTCCGCGAGAACATGATGCAGAAAAATCAGGAGCGATCAGAAAGCGGAGGCCGGCAGGATTTCCGTATTGCGACCGGTGGCTAAGATCTGCGGGCTACGGCTAAGGTTCAAGGCCGATCCGCGCGAGCGGTCGGCGACCTAAAATGAGCGACGACGGAGCGCGTTAGACAGGAGAACAATATGACAATCTACATTTCGCAAGGGCGGTACACCCCGGCGGCGATCCGCGCAATGACCGCGAAGCCGGAGAACCGTTCTGAGGCGATCGCTGAGATGCTCGCCGCCGCCGGCGGTCGTCTAATCAGTTGGTACCTCACCTTGGGACGGTACGACTGGCTGATAGTAGCCGAAGCACCCGACGAGCGTACACTGGTGTCGGCCGTGCTTGCGGCGGCAGCTGGCGGAAGCCTGTCCGACATAACCACGACGGTGGCACTCTCGGCCGACGATACAGTAAAGGCTTTCGGTCAGGCGGGTGAGCTTGCGAAGAAGTTCAGATCGGCCGGAGCCGACTACTACGGGGTGCCGGTCGAGTCGGCTCGCGAAATTGCGACGGACCCAAAGTAGTAGAACCTCCATACGCCACGTGGATGGCAGAGACTATGCCGACGGGCGTTCGTAAAGCGAGCGGCCAGTCGCTTCCGGTCTTGCCCGATGAGCGGACATTCTTGGTGTCCGTCGGCAGGTCTCAGAAGGGCCAGGACCGGACGTTGCGCTGAGGAACGAGAAACCACGTCTCAGAAAAAGCGGTCTGGGGAAGTTTGAATGTTTATAGAGGGTCGTCCAAGCGGCTCGGAATGCGCTGTTTGGGCCGGCTAGAGTCTCGGACCCGAGCCAAAAAACCTTCGAATCAGAGGGTGCCGCCGCAGGAGGCGGCACCGATCTATCGCGTTATGCTCCCGGCTCAGCCTTCAATGCGGACCGGCATGGTCTCATACCCCTTGATCAAGTTCGAATATACCCGGTTCGGCTCGTCGAGGACTTCAATTGTGTCGAGGCGCTTCAGGATCTCTTCCCAGATGATCTTCAGCTGAAATTGCGCTCACACTCGGGGTTCCTGCTTTCGCAGGAACGACAGCGAGTATTTGTTACTCTGCTTGCCCCGGCCTTCAGCGCACCGGGTCAATCGGCGTCGCGACGCCCAGGCGGGCCTCGATGGCTTCGGCCGCTTCAAGGCACAAATCCTCGCGCAACCGCTGGCCCGTGATCAGCACGCCGATCGGCAACCCCGTCGCCTCGTCACGTCCGGCCGGCACGCAGGCCGAAGGCAGCCCGAGCAGATTGGCCGGAACGACCGGGCGCATCATCTCCTTGGTCGCGGCCGCGCCGGCGGGGGTTGCCGAATCAAAACCATGCTCGAACGGCAATTGCGTCCAGGTCGGCGACAGCAGCAACGGCCGGTCCGCCATGAAGGTCGACCATGCGCGCGCAATACCGTCGCGTTCGGCCATCAATTGCGACCATGACGCGGTGTCGGCCAAAGGCGGTATGCCCTCATTGAAGTTGTTCAGGAAGGCCAACGCGTCAGTGCCCATCATCGGGGACAGCAAATTCAGCACCGAGCCGAAATCGCCCACGATCAGGCGGCGCCAGCAGCCGATCGCATCGTCGTAGCGCGGCGGGCAGGCTTCTTCCACGACATAGCCGGCGTCAGTCAGTGCGTGAGCGGCACGCCGCACCACAGCCGCCACCTTTGGATCGGTGCCGCCGCCGGGCGGCTCGGGCAGCACGGCCACGCGAACCGGCCCCGCCAAGCCCGGCCCCTCGAACGGGGCATCGATCGACCAGGGGTCGCGCGGATGCGCGCCCATCAGGACAAGCAGGCCGAGGCGCACATCCGCCACGCGGCGGGCCATCGGCCCCTGCACGTTCATCAGCTGCACCGCCAGCAAGCGGTCTTCGGCCGGCACAAAGCCCGCGTCGGGCACCCGGCCGGCGGATGGACGGATGGAGGCGATGCCGCAGGCGGTCGCGGGAATTCGCAGCGAGCCGCCGAGGTCGTTGCCAAGGCCGATCGGGCTCATGCCGCTGGCCAGCGCCGCGGCCTCGCCGCCGCTCGTGCCGCCTGCGGTGCGGCCGGGATGCCAGGGATTTCGCGTCAGGCCGTGCAGCGAACTGTCGGTGTGCAAGCGCAGCGCCATGTCAGGCAGATTGGTGCGGGCGATCGGGATGGCGCCGGCGGCGCGCATGCGTTCGACGACCGGCGCATCAACTGGCACCACCGCCTGGGCCAGCGCAGGCACGCCCCAGGTCGTGGGCAGGCCGGCCATGTCGATGTTTTCTTTCACGGTAAAAGGCACGCCATGCAGCGGGCCAACGGTCTCGCCGCCGGCGAGCTTTTTGTCGGCGAGGCCCGCAGCCGCGCGGGCCTCGTCGACCAGCACGTGCACCACCGCATTCAGCGCCGGGTTCACCGCATCGATACGCGCCAGATGGGCATCTATTACCTCCGCCGAACTCAGTTGCCGGCGCGCAATGCCCTGCGCCAGTTCAGTGGCCGAGAGTTGCCAGATTTCGCTCATCGCCTACTCCAACATGAAATGCGCAGCGAAGCTGCGAGTACCCCGTCCAAACAGCATGCTTTACTCTGAGCACAGTACTAATGATCCGGCTTGCTGATGTCGTGAGACACAGATGCCCTTTCAGTTGGATGTAAGCGCACATCCGCTAACGCGTTACCGGCGCGCAGAGCCTCACACCTACCCTAGGAACCCCGAGCGAAGCTGCTCGATGATCATCACGGGCACGCACGATAAATCGTGGCCAGGGATACCGGTATGAGGTCGAATGATGATCCGTCACCAACGCCAGAACGCGCGTTTGCGATGTGGGCTAGTGGCCCCTAGCGCATATGGCCTCTGTTTCGGTTCACGTTTGCTTCGTACCTTCAACGGACGTTCGGCCGTCTTTGATGCAGGACTCGCAACTGGCTATGTGGGCAATTGCCTTTGCGAGCTGGTTGGTTGTCCCTGAGCGTTTTGGGCCATGGCCGCCCGGGGCCGCTGGCGCTTTTCCATCCCTTGCTAAGGTTCAAACGCCTTCTCTGATTTAGGTCAATGCTCTACTTTGAGGCGCGTGAACCATCGGACCATGAACCTGCCTGACGAGCCATGTCCAGGTCACGAGACGCCGAAGCCCAAGTCATCGCTTATTGTAGGAGGCGCGGCGAGTCATCGAAGATTACGCGAACGATCTGCGGAGATCATCAAGAAGCTCCGCAAGCGGCTTCATTCAGGCCGTCCATGCCATCGTATTTAACTGACCTGGGTTGAATTGGACAATTTCCGAGTTCGCCAAACGGAGTATGCTTTGATCATAATCGGCTAAGGCGTTGCCGTAGGCGCCGATGACTGAGAGACCGATCGCGCTCCCGCCTGCAACGGGAAGCCGCCAATGTCTCAAATTTCCGACCGTCTCATCCTTGCTCGTCGCCATGTTGCCAGAGGTCGCCAGATCGTCGAAAGGCAGCAACTGCTGGTCCGCAAGAGACGTGTAAACACAGCAGAAGCCCGCAAGCTGTTAGCTCTGTTCGAGGCAACACAGGCCATCTTCGAGGATGATCTGGATCGCCTCTTGCAGGAGGAGAGCGACGGCTACGACCGCCTCAGTTGGACGCCTGCTCGTTAGAGTGTTGCCTATTGGCCCGAAGCGCCGCGTAGCCCGAGGTGCGGCTATCCTATCGGTTGGGTGCGCTGAACACGCTACTCGATTCAGTAATCTCTCGGCCTATCGCGTGGTGACGATAATCGACATGAATCCATTCCGCTTTTGCGATAAGGCGAGAGTAAACAAGCTTCTGCTGCAACGAAGCCAGATCCAATCTGACCGGGCGTCTCAGTAGCGGGTTGAGGCCTTCGAAAGGGATTGCGTTTACGTGAGCGGCATGAATGGCCGAGAGGGTCGCCCAATCTGGTTTAATCGATCCCGCAAAGCCAATGCGCGCAAGATAGTGATCCAGCTGAAAATGCTCTGGCATGACGACTCCTATACGATCGCGCCTCGGATAAGGCGGCAACAGCATAGGTCTTCTTGTTGTGATGAGACCAAACGAACGGCAGCCGGATCAAACGCGCCTGCGCTAGGTACCTGCCTCCCAACCGAACTTTTTCGAAGAACGGTCATGGCCCGCTAGGATGGCTGCTCAATCTTCGGAAGCATGCGCGTCGCGTTCAGCGGCGTCCGCGATATAGCGATCAGTTCCATCAAGGCTCGGCGAATGGCCAAAGCGTTGGCGGAATCGGCGAGAGAAATACCGATAATCATTGAAGCCACAAGCGTACGCGATTTCGCTGAGAGGCTGTCGTGTGTTCAGCGTCGTCCGGCGATGGAGAAGGTGCGCGGCGTGATCCAATCGAACTGATTGGACGAAGCGATTGCAGGCCAGGCCGCGTGCCGCGAACAGCTTCTGAAGATAGCGCGGCGAGATCTTCAATTCTGCGGCTATATCCCAGAGACCGAAGCCGGGGTCGGAGAACCGCTGCTGGATGATGTCGCAAACCCGGCCGAACAATCGATCCGTGTGAGCTGATATGGACGGCAGATCGGATGGAGCAAACAGTACGCTGAGCAGATCATAGATCACCAGCTGCATAGAGGCTTTGGCCCTTTCGGGCATTGACTCCTCATCCTCGTTGCAAGTCAGGAGATCGACCAGGATACGTCCCGCGTGAGTGTCCTTGCGCCCACTCACGCCACCCCGCGGCTCGAAACCAAGATGAGTGACCACAGCCTGGCGCGGCAAGTGCAAAGTCCGCCACCGTCCACTGGCATTCTCAATGGCGTATGTCAGGGGCCGCGCCACATCGATCAACGCCACCGTGCCCGGGGTAAGATCGACAGTCCGATCATTTTGAGTGACGCTCGATTCGCCGTCGGTCTGAATGACCGCATAATAATAATCGGCGTCGTCGAGGCGGATGTCGCGCGGCGTCCGATCGACGCGATCCACGTTTAAGCCAATATCCACCGTCCGAAGCCCATAGAGGCTCCCGGGATTGGCTTGGCCGACAAAAGACTTGGATTGGGCAATCCGCGGTGTATGGCGGCAGCAGGCAACAGCGTGTGCGGCGCTGCGCCAGCTTTCATAGTCCAAGTCCGCCTCGCTGAGGCGATGAACGTTCGACTGCATCGGATCTTTTCCGTGCGCTACTGCGCTTATTATGGGGAGCCTGCCCCTTCGACACCGTTGCTCCGGAAGCCTCTCCGGACTGTTGAGATGATTAGCACCCCCTCGCCCACCCACCGATATCGTTTGGCGAAAGCGCGTTCGCCGACTGAGAACACGCACCAATAACGCCCCGGGCCGCCGCAGACTATCATGAGCTGGCGTCCGCCGCCTGCTCAATCAGCACCGCCACGGTGCGGGGATTGGAGACGTAAATCGCGTGACTTCCCGGGACCTCGCCGGCCGTCGAGCCCGCGCGCTTCGACATCTGCCATTGCGCTGACTGCGGGATCATCTTGTCGTCCCTGGCCACGAGATTTTTGAGTTGCTGGTCAATGGCTTTCTCCTTCACTGAAAGATGGACATGAACTGGTGTCTGCATGGGCTTGCGTCGCGTGCACGCGCGACGGCGCGTCCGTGCAGTGGGCACATCCGTTCATTGCGATACGCATTTGTTGCGTCATCTGACATCTCTCAAGTCGGGTGATCCAGCGATCTCACCTATGAATCAATGATCGCCTTCCAAGCTCTTGATTTACGGAGTTGGAACTGAAGCCTGCCGCTCGTGCGGTTGTTGCAGCGAAATATGTTCTGGTCTTGGGCAGAAAACAGTACCGAGATCAGCGATTCTGGCTGCACCATGGACCAATGGCTTCTCTTTCCGTCGCAATCGACCGCGCCAAGAAAATACCGCTCATCGATCAGATTTATCGGGCGATCCGGGAGGCAATCGAGACCGGAAGGCTTGCTTCCGGTGCCAGGTTGCCGTACCCGAAGAGCTTCATGAATTCGCCAACAGTGGGGCCTTTGCGGCTGGGGCCTGATGGTGCCTCAGCAACATCGGCTCCGTGAAGACTGCGCCGCAAGTTGCTCCTCTGCTGCTGGCCTTGAACAACACGGCGACGTATGGCGGCATGGCCTGCTCGGGATTGTTCGGCGGCATCATACTTCTGTTTGTCGACCGGCACCTCCTCAGTCTCATCGGAGCTGTTGCCCTCGCGATCGCTCTTCTTTTCGCGGAGATCGCGCACGCGACGATCGTGCGGTGCGCCGTAGGAATTCGGATCTGAATCGCTCGCAAACGATATCTGACGAATCCCGGCGGGAAAATAGCGCACGCCATTTCGAGCGGACTGCCGCAAGGCCGCCGACGAGAATGCTGCCTTGCGGTTGCGTCCAGCCCGCATCGCCCGACTCGAACGAAGCAATAAATCTGCATAGGGCGCCCCCAAATCATACTCATCAATCGATCAATGAAGGTTAGTGCACCTCAGTACTGCTAATCGTGCGCCGTAGGCGCACGACGACGGCCACGCCGTGTTCTGATGTCGGCGACCATCCAGTAGGTACGTTTCGCAGCGCCGGCTTCGCGCATGTCTCCGACGATCTGAGCCATTCCTCCTTGTAGTCAACTCGCCTTCGCATTGTCCCCTATCCGTCATCAAGTTCTCTGGTGGCGTATCAAGATCAAAGGCAAGCTCGTTGACGGCATGATTGCTTCGAGCGAGAATTGCTGGCGCTTCTTCTTCGCCTGCGACATCGAGAAAAAGGCCGCCAAGCTCGCTGGCGTTGTGCGCACGCGACTGGGGCAAAAGCTCGGCCTGCTGACAAAGGATGTGTTCGAATTCTGCTGGATTGTAGATTTCTCGATGTACGAATCCCCGATCTGCACATCGATACGATCAAGGTGAAGACACGGGAGCGCAAATGGCCATCCCACAAATTGACTCGCTTGACGAGCGTGGGCGCCCTTAGCCTTTTGCATCAGAGATGGGGGGCATGACCAAGTTTCCGCACAATTAGCCGATGCATCACGGTGTGAATGCAGGGCTTTCGAAGCCGCGTTTCCGGCGGCATCCGGACTGATGTGCGCCGTTGCTCTGATCAAGAACGCACTTCGAAGATCACGTTGAACGGCGTCCTTGGCTAGCGTCCATGTTGGCTCAGAAGCGGTGCTCCTGTGCCGGCGCAGTGCCGGAAATACGCAGACGGACCTGTGGGGAAGCACTTGCTTAATTGGCCAAACAGTTCGCGGATGTGGAGATGTCCGCTTTGGGTCATTCTCGACAAAGCCAGCCGGTCCAGTCTGGCATCTGATGTCTGCTTTGATCTGAAAGTGACGAACGCGCTGCTTTGCAGCGAAATGACGCGATGGGCCATGACCGGACATTTCGTCGGTCACAGAGTGCGAGCACCCGCTAGCTGTTCCGAATAATTGAGACTAGATTAACGTTCTGCGCGTGCGACACGATCGGCTAAGTTCATTCGGCCGCGAGTTCCGGACGAAGCCATGATCTCGGATTCCGTGCCTCTGATGACGGCTATCGATCTCCTGATCATAGCAGTTACCGTCTATGGCATATGGCGTTGCCGACTGATCAGTCATGGAAAGCGCTTCGAACGGCCGCGAATCAGCCTGCTGCTCATCAACTTGGGACTGCTGGCTGTTGCTTTATTTTATGCGGCCGACCTAGCGACCATGTACGTTCTTCCGATGGTCACTGGGATGGATGAAGCAAGGAAGGCCATGGAGGCTCTTCATCGCGACCTCAACTGGCTGGTCATTCTGTTCGCGATGATTTCCATGTCTATCGGCTTCATCGAACTTCTCGTCGAACTTCAAAGACTGGAGGCGAGAGTGCGTCGCCTGATCGACGCCAACATCGTCGGTATCTTCATCTGGGGTCCTAACGGTCGGCTCGTTGACGCGAATGAAGCCTTTCTCCGCATTACTGGATACAGCCGCGACGATCTCGTCTCCAAGCGCCTGGGTTGGACGGAATTGACTCCCGCCGAAACGCGCAGTGTCGACGAGCAACGCTTGGCCGAGCTAAAGGCGACCCGAGTGGTCCATCCCTACGAGACAGAATACGTCCAAAGGAACGGTGGCCGCGTGCCGGTACTGGTCGGAATGGCGATGTTCGAAGAAGCGTCAGAGGAAGGTGTTGCCTTCGTGCTCGACCTGACCGCTCAGAAGAGAGCCGAACGGGCATACACTCAGGCACAAATGGAACTCGCGCACGCGAACCGCGTCGCAACGATGAGCCACCTGACGGCATCGATTGCCCACGAAATCAAGCAGCCGCTCGCAGCGGTCGTCGCTTGCGCCAACGCCGGCTTGAATTGGCTCCGTGCCCAACCGCCAAATCTGGACGAGGCCCGGCACGCGTTCGATGCTATCGTACAGGCGGGCGTCGGGACCAGCGACGTCATCGACCGGACACGCGCGCTGGTCAAGAAGGCCCCTCCGCGAAGGGACGCATTGGCTATTAACGAAACGATCCTCGAGGTCGTTGCACTGACCCGACACGAAGCGGCCAAGAACCGTGTTTCCGTTCAGACGCAGCTCACCGAGGGGCTGCCGCCTGTTCAAGGGGATCGAGTCCAACTGCAGCAAGTCGTCCTCAACCTGATTATCAATGCGATCGAAGCGATGAGCGGCTCAGACGAAGGGACGCGACAGCTGCTAATCAACACGGACAGAGTCGACCAGAAAGAAATACGAATCGCGGTGCAGGATTCGGGCCCCGGCATGGCGCCCGAGAGCATCGATCGCCTCTTTAAATCCCTTCTACACGACCAAGTCGAGCGGTTTGGGAATGGGTCTCTCGATCTGCCGCTCAATCATTGAGGCGCACGAGGGACGATTGTGGGCAACCGGGGCCGAGCCCAAAGGGGCCGTTTTTGCCTTCACGTTGCCTGTGCGCCCGGGCAATCGGTTGTGATCCGCGTGCGCCGTCTCTGATTACCATCCGCGCAGAGCGCGGGCCGACGCGAAGGCCCGATACGGGTCAAAAGCCGTAATACTTGCGGCGAGCGAATCGAGTCCGGTTTGCCTCTGAGAGCGGACCACATCGCGACAGATCAAATCTGTCGCAATGGGCCAAGAGGCGACCTAGCGCGTTCGGGTTCAGCTCGGATCGAATGGCGGGTCGGCAGACTTGGCTTCCTGCCACCACCACACCTGAACGCAACTCCGGATTTCCGAAATTTCTATTGCAGGCATCCTGCCCCCATCTGCAAATGGCGATGTCTTTCCCTCTCTTACCTCGGTCCGGCGTCCCGTCGGCGACGTGGCGCACGACAAATCCACCGTAATGCCGGGGTCATGGTCAAGGACGGCGGCGCGTCGGGACGCGCAACCTCGATTGGTCCAACGGCGGCAACGGGTTTAGAAGTCTCTGTAGAGGCGGCTGGTGGCATTCGTCGCTACGGTATCACGCGGCGGCAATAACGATCGTCTATCGACTCTATGGCGAGAGGTGATTTCCCTCGCCGGCGTTGCAAGCTCATTCTTGTCGGGTGGTGGATATCTCGATGAATGCCGGAGCGACGAAGCGGTCAGGCTTCAGTCGTCCCGCCCCCCATATTGATGATGGAGGTGAAGATGCTATCCTGGAGAACGCTGTCGATTTTGACGCTGCTGCTCCTGATCGGCATCGCGGTCTGCGCCGACAAGGCAGCGGCGCTCCCGGTGCGTGCTGACCTGTCCGCTGACGAGCAAAAGATTCGCGAGTTGGGCCAGAAATGGGATGCGGCGGTGCGGGCTAAAGACGCGGTCGCCTGCGCGGGATTCTATGCGTCCGACGGTGCGATGCTCAACGCCAATGCGCCACTCGCGCGGGGCACTGTGGCCATCACCGCCGCCTGGCAGAGACTGCTCAGCATGAGGAATGTCAACCTGACCTTCGCCTCCACTCAGCTCATTGTCTCGAACGATGGCGACATGGCTTATGACGTCGGTACTTATGAGCTGAGCTTCGACGACAATAAAGGAATGGTGAAAGACGTCGGCAAATACGTTACCGTTTGGACGAAGGTCGGCGGCGAGTGGAAAGTAGCCGCCGACATCTCCAACAGCGATGGCGCGATGAAGTAAACAGAATTCCGGAGCATAGTCATTCGTAACGGAGGAGCCACTGAACGATTGACGAAGCCGTGTACTCATAAATTCCGGCGGCGGGGGTTACGACGGTTGATGTCCGGTGTACCCTCGGAAGCGGCGGAAGAGCAAACATTCGCGAAGGTCCGCAATGGGTCAATAACGGACGACGGTTCGAACCGGCAGCACGTCTGGTTTCTCCCCAACATCGGACGTCATTCGGATATGCGTTGTTATGGAAAAACTGGGCCAGTGAATGACCACAAGGCTTTCCTTCGCTATTGGAACTTCGACAATTCGGATCTTACTTAGAGGCCCGCCGGCGACGATCCGGATTCACTCGGATCGATTCTATTCCTCCGGGATCAAAAGGTGGCTGCTGTATCCGCGACCTTCGCGCTTGCTGCAAGTTTGTTGAGATCACCGCGTTCGCACCGCGCGGAGCTAACAAGGGTTTTGATCCTTGAGTGTCGCGAAAGCAACCTAGCCACTGTGAGAAGCGCCAGCGCGGCGATTCCGGTCATGGGAGCAGATGATGTCGCCAGCGCAAATCCGACGTGGGTGACCACGAGATAGAAGCGAATAAGGATTACTCTATACCGATTGAACATTGTTTACTCCCCAAAAAGACGATGGGCGGGCGGGAAAGGCGTCCGCCGAACCATTCAATGGTCCGATCCAACTGCGTTTTTGGGGAGTTGACGATGGCGCAAAGCCCCCATCGATTTGCGCGCCTCCAAACGCATTGGAGTCACGCTCACCCGAGAGGGTCAAGACAGAGCTTATGCGATAGCTTTACTGTCGAGACGGAGTGCCTAGCGCTGAGAGACGTCGCAGCTAGAATTGAGTTTCTTCGAACTCAAGATTTCGACGACCGAGCCATCGGCACCGATCGTTCTAACCGGGCTCGTGCCGTTCTCGCGCGCAAAACCAGACATGACGAGGCACTTCAGCGCGTCGCCCTGCCTGTAGATCGGAATGACCGTGCGAAAGGCGCCTTGAACCAGGCTCACTTGGTAGAATAACGTACTGCCTTCAAATTTCCAGACAACCTCACCGCCACGAGCGTTCTTTTTCTCCTCAGCCAATTCGAAGGTAAGACTACCCGCGCTCGGTGAGCCAATCGGATTGTCGTTCTTATCGAAACGCTTCTGCTCACGCTCGACCTCAATCGAGTCGTTGGAGAGAACCTTGATCTTCAAGGCCTCGGTGACATGCGCAACGAACACTGATCCATTCTTCAGTCTGACTGCGTTCTCATATGAAGTTTTCGTCGAGACAACCGATGCTTCCAGCTCTCGAAATTCGATGGGGATGCGACTTTCGTCCGGAGGCAGAGGAGCAATGTCGGAAATTGGGCCGCGGGCAACTCTTTCTGAACTAGGCTTAGGCGACTTCGAAGCTGGATTGGGCACTGCTCGATTCGATGGAGGCGAACGTTCTGCGTCAGAATCTGCACCCATTGCCTTCATGACGCATCTTCGCACCACAGGCGAGGCAGTTGAGCGACACCTTTCCAGATTTTCTGGACCTCCCCCAAGCCTCTGCATGCAAGCTTGAACTATCGGCCGCCCCAGGCTCATTCGACAATTTGCTATAGCCTCTTCGCGGTTTGCGGCACCAGCTTCCTGACAACATAATGTTGCCGCCGCGATCATCAAGAAAGCTCGAAGCGCCTTGGGTCTGCAAACCTTAATCACTGTGCGCCCCCTCAACATCAGCAGTAACGTTTGCCTTTCAGCTCAAAGCACTTGTCCGGGATTGCGACGCTCCCCGGGGCAACCGGCAATCTCGAGGATGAGGACGGCTTGCACCCGCCCGTGCCGGCACGCAGGCTGCCATCCTGACACCGCTCCCCATCGAGTGTTTTGATTATAGCTTCGGCCTCGGATCGATATTGGCTGGTGGGAAACTGACGAATGAATTTAAGTAGATCTTTGACGCTAGATTTATCGAGAAAATTCCAGGCCGCCTCATCCGCGGTATTGGCTGGTTCAGCCTGGCCATTCAGATAGATGCGCTCGGCGCCGAGCGATCCATAGGTGTAAGGCTCCTGACGATGATTGGTTGCTTTCAAAACATCGTCGCGAATTGTTCGCAGTAAGAAGTTGATCTCGAGATTTTGCTGTTCGATGTGGGCAAGCAACGAACTGGCAAATGGGCTATTTCGCCCTGCCCCATCTTCGGCAAGCGTTCCCTGTTTGGCGGAATAAGCGACGACGGTCGAGCCCACGGGCTGCAGGTTGTTTAGTCCCCGCCCGATCGCACGCGATGCAACGGTTCGCTTCATGGTGTTTTCAAAGTTGTTTGCTCGGCACGCGTCCAGAAATACAAGCCTTAACCTCTTGGCACCAGCAACAGCCTGAAGAACTCTCGCGAGCGGAACAGCTTCGTCTTCCACGTGGGTGTCGCGATCGAGCTTTGC
Organism: Bradyrhizobium sp. Crot121; assembly: GCF_059512385.1. NCBI lineage: Bacteria > Pseudomonadati > Pseudomonadota > Alphaproteobacteria > Hyphomicrobiales > Nitrobacteraceae > Bradyrhizobium > Bradyrhizobium sp. Crot121. Next base: position 83,187 of record NZ_JCAMOR010000027.1, read on the forward strand.
GTCGATCGGAACCAGGAAGTTGCTGCCATCGATCTCAATGCCGTGCCCCGCATAGAATACGATGGCAATGTCTGCTTCGAGAGCCTCATCCTCGAACGCCCGTAGCGCCCGCAGGAACGCTAACCGGTCCGCATTCATCGCGATCGACACCTTGAAACCAACGCGCCTGAACGCCTCTCCGATATCAGAAGCATCATTCGGCGGATTAGAGAGTGATGCCACGTATCTGTAGCTGCCGTTTCCGACGATCAGCGCTACCCGCTTCGGAACGCCAGCCTCGGCTTTCGCAAGTTCAGGAAATTGAAAGACGACCAACAATACGAAAAGGGCAAAACGAAAAACGATCGGCATGGAAATGTCCTGGCTACTTTCTGCTTTTCTCCGCTGCTACTCGCTTGATCAGCAGAAACAGGTCACGAGCCGCTTCCGGGTTTGAACGTTCGAGCTCGTCCAAATCGGGATCGACAACCGATTCATCTCGCGACTGCAGACTCTCCTCAGATCCTGTCGAACGCGAGCCAACCCGGTTCTGCTGCATCAGATCAAGCGCTTGCCGGACCGCTTGTGGGTGCGATTTCATCAATGTTTGAAGGGTTTGATTACGGTCAATGATGCTCAGTTCGGCCTTGGAGAACGATTGATCGGACGCCGACCTTGCATTGCACGGAAGCGCAACCTGCAGGGCAACAAGGAATATGAGAGCTGCCGATTTGGTCATGGGTGTTTCAGCCTCACTAGATTGATGCGCAAATCCCGGACAACGCGCCCGTACACGTCTTCCATTTTCCCGTTTGATCTAACTATAAAGGTGCCATACGGGGTTTTCTCGCGATGTAGAAAGCCAGCCTTGGCCGCACCCACAACCAGCTTTCTAGTGGTCTCTACTGACATAATAGTAACCAGCAAGCGGCCAAGGTTCGATTGATCGATTGCTCCGGCCTGATCCTTCCAGTTCTGGATCAGTCTCGGCAGAGTGTCGGATGTAAAGATGGCGAGAAGCAACCTGTCGCGCTTCAATCCAATTCGCCGCATCTTCGAATCATCACGAGTAAGTTCGGTCAGATATGCATTGTGAGCTTCGGCAAGATTTCTAATGTCATCGCTGGTTTCAATCTTGCGGGCCTTCAATAAATAGAAGAATTCACTGAACTCATACATCGCATCACTTCTGAGGAGCTCGAGCACCTCTTCATCGCGACTTTCGCTCGCTGCGCAAAGCTCCTGCTGAAATTCTTGGCGCGCGCGGCGAAGCTCCCCGATCAACTCGAGATCAGCGGTGATCTCTCGCTCGGCAGTCCAGTCTAACAGCTTTCCGGTGCCCGCTTTTGAAACCACCGGCATCGCCCCCTCCAAATCATTTGGAGCCTACAAATTGCACTGGAGCTCTCCAAATTCCTCGTCTCTTTTTACCGCGAAAAACCCGAGCATAATCCACTCATCGTCAATCGACGACATCAAACATACAGGAGAGAGCCATGAACATCACCGCGAAGAACCTCGCCACCGCCGCCAGCCTCGCCCTCTTCGCGATCGGCGCGGCGTACCTAGGTACCTCTGCCGTTGTCGCCCATCCGAAGGTCACCGTCCAGTCCTCCGCGCTTACCGTGGACAACCAAATCCGAATCCATGGCAAGGCCGACCGGAATGGCTTTGGGCACCTGTACCTGCTCTCGGCTTCGGGCAGAGCTTTCGTGGTCCGGGAGAACGTGCCGATCGCGCCCAAGGGCGATCTCGAGTGGAATGTGACCGGGCCCTCCAGCGGAAGCCACTCGTTCGGCAAGGATCGGGTCATCTTCGTAACCACAAAGTCCAAGATAAACGGCTTTGCAGGTGAAACCTCCGTGCGAAAACAGTACTCGCTGGATATCGATGAAGCCGCGTTTCGCCGGGCGCTCAAGGCGAAGACCGATCGGCTGGCGAAGAACGAATGGTCGGTTGCCGAAGCCACCGTCGTGACCGTCAAGTAAGCGAGTTGCCTTTTCCGTGGTAGTTGCAATACCCTGGAGACCTGCTCATTAAGCAGGTCTCCGCTTTGAGAATGATCATGTTAAAACGTTTTCATTGCTTCACTATTGCTTCGCTGTTCGTGATGGGCTTCGCACCCGCGCTGGGTGATGGCCGTCCAACCGGAATAGCAAACAACATCGACTACGAGACCACGTACCGCAACCTTCTTCCCGAGACGGAATCGACGACGCGGGGAGGCGATCCCATCTATCGAATCGTTGGCGGCAAACCCGCGCGGCCCGGAGCCTGGCCGAGCATGGTGGCGTTGATCTTTCGCGATCGCCCTATTTGCGGCGCAACGGTCATCGACAAGTACTGGGTTCTTACAGCGGCTCACTGCGTCGCCAACCGAGATATCGCCGAGTTCGAGATCGAGGAGGGTACGGTCGAACTCAACACTACAGGTCGACGGATATCGATCGCAGACATTGTCATCAACCCGCGATATCGCGGCGGTCCGCCCACCAACGATACTGCGCTGTTAAAGCTTAAAACGGCTGCGCTTTCGCCACTACAGACGCTACTGCGCGGGCAAGCTCGCGACACCATTCCTAGGGAGGGCGATTTAGCCACCATCGTTGGGTTTGGAAGGATTCTTGCGCGTCCGGCGCAGGCAGGACAAGGCCAGACCGGAATGGCCTCAAACCGCTTGCTTCAGGCTGACGTCCCCATTGTTGGGACGGCGCGATGCCAGAGCCGCTACGGCGAAAGCCGCATAACGGCGGCGAATCTCTGCGCGGGCTTCGAGGACGGCCAGTCTGACGCCTGCCAGGGCGACAGTGGAGGCCCTCTGCTTTACCGAGGACTACTCGCGGAAACGATCCAGATCGGAGTGGTAAGTTGGGGTGCAGGATGCGCCCAGCCGAGATCGTATGGGGTCTACGCCTCCGTGGCCAATGCGGAGGGCTGGATACGCGAACTCGTCCCAACCGCCAAGTTCGCTCAAGCTTCGGACGAAGGCACCGGGAGTGGGACGGCTTTGTCTTCCGTTCCCGCCTACCTTAGCCAGGCTCTTGCAAAGATCCTCGGAAACACTCAGGCGTCTAAGCCCAGCACTCTGGCTCAGCTCTCGATCGAACTTCTCTCTGGCCCAAGCGCGCGTCTCGGCGACTTGATCCAGCTCCGTGTCATCAGCTCCATCGATGGAAATTTGGTGGTTTTCAACCGCGACCCTGATGGAAAGACTTATCAAATTTATCCCAACAAGTTCATCAAGAACGATGTAGCCGGCAAAATCCGCGCAGGTGCAGCCCTGATCTTGCCCGACCAGGCAGACAGCTTCCGTCTTCGCGCCACACCCCCTCTCGGCAAGAATACGCTCATCGCTGTGGTCCTGCCGCCGCAGACCCCGATCGACGATCTAACAAAACTAAACGATGACTTGGGCGTGATAGCCGATCCAAAATCGTTGTTTGATTCGCTTGCGGATCGCGAGGTGAAGACTCGCGGGATCAAAGTCGAACCCGTTGCCCCCATCAATCGCGCGATCGCGCAATTGACCTATGAGTTGGTTAAATAAGTACCCTTTTGGAGGTTTTAATGAGCTACATCAGCACAGTTTCGGCCATTGCCTTTTGCGCCTCGTTTGTTTTGGCTTCCTCTGCATTCGCAGACGACCAACCGGGCGATCTTGAGCGTGATCTAGTCGCGTCCCAGAAGATTTTTATCGAGGCAACCAAGACGCAAAGGCAGACGATCAAGGTCGTTGCGCAAACCGATCGTCCGAATGCCACTTATAAGGTGGGCGACAAGATGAAGCTCACCGTCAATGTCGACAAGGATGCTTATCTGTACATACTGAATAAGGGGACGAGCAAGGCTACCACCTGGCTTTTTCCCAACGCATATCACAAAGAGGCCTTCGTCAAGGCTGGGAAGAGTCGGATCCCCGCGGATGCGGACAAGTGGACGATCGATGTCCGCGGGCCAGTAGGTAAGGATGTTCTCTACATCTACGCCTCCACCTCGCCGCTGCCGGAGAAGCATCGCAAAACTCTGCTCTCGGATTGGCAAAACGGGAAGGCCTTTGCGAATCTAGATCGATCGGACGACGAGTTCTTGCGAGACCTCGCCGCGGCACCTGCCGAGTCCCAGGGGGCAGCATTAGTCATTGTTACGGTGGCAGCGGACAAAAAGTGACTGCCGCTGGACGCCTAGTAAGACTGGCTTCCTTATGAGCAAGCTGCGCGTTTGTAGAAAAGCGTTCTTACTCGTCCTCGTCCTTGCCGCCCTATGTCTGACATGCATGGTCACACGGAGCGAGGCTTCCGACGACTGCGACAAGAATTGGGGTGAGTTCTACAGCGCGCGTGCTCACCTCAAGCTTGCGGATTTCCGACGGAAGGTGATCGAGGCTCTTGATAATGCGTCCTGCTCTTCGGAACAGCGGCGGACGATTGCTCAAGACGCTGTCCTGGCGCATATCGAAATTGCCTCGCACCTTCCGCTCGATCAGCGGCTAGCCATCTATGAGTCCGCCACCCGCTTCGGGCGGCCCTGGCAGCTTCTCGAGGTCATGGGGTTGTTGTTGCAGACCAAACGCCAGAATGCAGAGCAGGATTTTTCTGGAGCGAGCCAGCTGTTCCAGGAGGCGCTGGTGGACGTTCAAAAGGCGCAAGCGGGTGCGCTCGCAACAGATGAGGACGTTCTGAGAATCTTTCATCTTGCACAGCAATCGCGTTTTCTGTCGCCGGTATTCGTACGGGGTTCCAATTTCGGAATCGCTGCTCGCGGTATTGAGGTTCAATCCACGATTGTCCCCACCAGTTCATTCGCGATAGCGCTACAATGACGGCGCTCGGAGCAAAATACGCCGATGAGTTGATCGCGTATCTGCGGACCAAGCAGCTCCCCAAGCTGCTCATCATTGGTCATACCGACCATGACGGCTCGGACTCCTACAATTTGGCGCTCTCCCGAAGAAGGGCGGACGCAGTGAGGTCCTTTTTGATGACGCGCGGCTACGGACCTGACCGCATAACGACCATCGGCAAAGGCTATCACGAGCCGATCAGACTAGAAAACGCTGAGAGCTTTGACGACGATCAGATAAAGCAACTGTTACGTCGCGTTGAGGTACAGATCGTTCGTTGAACCAATGGCGTTCCGACGAGCAAGATCCCAGGCGCAAGCACAGGACCCGACCAGATCGAGGCGCGAGCAGTTCACTAACCGGAGCAGTTGCCGGCGTGCTTTACGCGAATATATTAAAAGAACATTTTGGACCGTGGCGCAGTGGACCAGTTTCAATGCTACGGTTCGGTTTCAGAGCTTGCGGTTTCGGTGGCAACGTATCATGGCTGCCACATGGCGCCCGACCTGGGTTGGGCCACGCATGTTGGGTTTATTGAAATCGAAGCAATTCGGCATCGCACCGCTGGCTGTCGCAATTTTTGCACACCTTGCTACTTGCTCCCAGTTCTGCGCAGGCCGAATTCCAACAACGCGTAGCACTCATAGTTGGCAACGGGACCACCGCGTGGCTTCCCTCGCTAATCCTTCAAACGAGCGCAGCCGACTTGGAAGAAGCATTTCTGCGAATAGCCTTTGAAGTAAGTCGTGTATCTAACGCCGATCGCTCTGATTTTCTCCAAGCGCTAGGCGCGTTCGAAGACAGGGCCTCGGAAGCTGATATCGCCTCATTTTCTATGCGGGTCATGGTATCGAGATTGACGGCGGCAATTATCTAATCCCCGTGGACGCAAAGCTGGAGCAAGACACAGATGTGAAGGACGACCTAGGGTCTTGCAGGCGGTGCGGGAGGCAAAACGTCTAAGGCTTGTGTTACTTGACGCCTGCAGGACGAATTCATTCGAAACCAGAATGAAAAGGAGCTTCGCGGCCCGCGCGATCGGCCGCGGCCTAAGTTGCTTATTCGTGCGGGGATTTGCACAAAACGCTGACGTAAAGCGGGTAGTTTGCTGCGGCCAGTGCAAAGCCACCGAACTGTCCGCACAAGGCGACTTCCTTCCGGTCTGCAGGCGCGGACGCGTTGCCGTCAGATGATTCGCCCATCCTTCGTTATGGAAGAACTAGCCCTTTGAGTGACTAGGCGAGTATTCGAGACGTCCGCGCACTCCGGCACCCTATTGTCCGCACCCACCTCAGAACCAGACACCGGCGCCGCCGGTCGAGAAGTCGGCGAAGGGCCAGGAACGGACGTGTCGGTGACCGAACTGAGCGCCGGGAGTCCGCCATTCAATACGAGCACAATGGATTTGCAGCCCGGACCTCCAAAGAACACACCCTCGCGCAATTGCGCCCGCACTAAGCTGCCTCGACCTTATCTTCATCAATTGGCTCAACGACGATCGGCAAAGGATGCGTACCGCGTTCATGGATGTGCGCCGCCGCTGTGCGGTCTATGGCCAGGCTGAGAACTTCAGGTCGACTGTAGTGGCCGCGCGAGTCCATGAGCTGCTTGCGCCGATCGATCAACGCGAAATCGAGATCGGCAATCACCTGACCTTCACCGGAACGGAGGGCTTCGCCGATCAATTCACCTTCGGGCGAAATGATTGCCGTGAAGCAGCCGCCGGAGATTGGTCCCATGCTGCACCCGGTGTCCTTCATGATCTGCGCTTGCTGTTCGCTATCCAACCACGCTGTTGCGTTGACGACGAAACAGCCGGCTTCAGGGCGTGTTGACGGATACTGACTTGTGTCTGCTCGGCAAATCGGTCACCTGCGAATGAACCCGGATACATCGCCGAATGGATCTGCTCGCCGTCCGCCATCAAAGCGTAGCGCGCCAGCGGATTGTAATGCTCCCAGCATGCCAACTGGCCGATACGACCGACGGCGCTGTCCACCGCGCGCAACCCGGAGCCGTCGCCCTGGCCCCAAATCATGCGCTCATGGAAAGTGGGACTGATCTTGCGACGGCGCTGGATTAGGTCGCCGTCTGCGTCGAACAACAATTGCGTGTTGTAGAGCGTGCCGCCGTCCCGCTCATTGACGCCTATCGACACGACCATCCTGGCCCGCCTCGCAGCCTCGGCGATAGCCTCTGTAGTGGCCGAGGGTACCGTTACCGCCTGATCGAGCAGCCTGAGGTGCTCCTTGCCGGTTCTGATCTCGAAAGGGGTCTGCACGAATGAGAAATAGGGATAATACGGCACCACCGTTTCGGGGAACGTGGCGAACTGAGCCCCCAGCTTGGCGAGTTCCCCGATCTTCTGAATTACTTTTTGCACCGTTCCTTCCCGGCTGTAGAGCACGGGGCTGATCTGTACGGCAGCGGCTTTGACGATAGTCATGCTGTTCTCCACGAATGCAAATTGAATCGATGCGACCGCTGCTCATACCACTTGCTGGAACGACACCTTTGAATTACGCGCAAAACGGAGAAAGAACCCCTGCATCGCTTGATCGGCTCTGGTGCGGGCTTTGGCGAACGCATCAGGACCAAGGGCCGAGCCTTCAACGGAGAAGAACGTCAGGTCATGCAGGCCGATGGTGCTCAGGATAGCTTTCAGATACGGCGTGAGAAAATCCGGCTGGTGCGTGCGCTCGCCAGAAAATCTTCCGCCCGAGGACACCGCGACAAAGACTGGACGGTCGCGCAGTGCGCCCAGTTTTCCTTCGGCAGTCACGTTGAAAGTGCGACGGACTCGAACGACGTGATCGATCCACGCCTTCAGAGCGACGGGCACCGTGAAGTTATGCATTGGAGTTGCGATGACCACGAAATCCGCGCTCTCCAGTTCCTGAATCAGTTCTTCTGACCGGGACATGGAGCCCTCGGCAAACAGTTCCGCGGACGATCGCTCGGTGCTGCCAAGAGCAGTCGCGTAGCTTTCATCGAGATCGGCGATGGCGCGGCCGATCGGTCGAATGATGACGGTTGCCGTGGGCTCGCTATCCAGCAAATAGTCGATGATTTTTTGAGATAATCTGTAGCTCTCCGATGCCTGTCCGCGGGGGCTGCAAATCAAATGCAGTATTTTCATCATCTGCTTTCCAATCGCTGCGGTCTAACTCTGTTCATCAACGATAAGCAATTGCAGCCTGCATCCAAGGGCCATAAATGAGCTTTGCGAGTGGTCCATGATTGCCCGTGCGATAGTCTCGGCGTTGCAGCCCGCGAGAGGTGGAGACCGATCCGAGCCGTTGTGGCATAGTAGGTTTCGTTCCTCCACAGGTCGGATCGGGCCATGCCTGCCGTGAAACCTGAAAAAATCTCCCCGCTTGATCCAACGGCGGCCGCACCGTTCTACCGGCAAATTTACGATCGGTTTCGCGACGCTATCGCAACTGGAATGCTGAAGCCTGGTGACCGCATTCCCTCGGCGCGGTCGCTGACCAAGGAATTGGGGCTGGCCAGAGGTACCATTGAAACTGCTTATTCCTTGCTGGCCGCGGAGGGGTATATCGAGGCACGGGGGCAGGCAGGGACCATTGTCAGCCCGGAGCTCAAGCCGCGAACGGCCATTACTGGCCCGGTGCCGCTGCCGAATCCCAACATCGATACTGCCAGTTTTCGCCCGGATTCCATCCTGCCGTTCCAGATGGGCTTGCCGGCCTTGGATGCGTTCCCCCGCAAGATCTGGGCGCGCCTTGGCGCGCGCAGTGTGCGAGCCATGCAGCCTTCTGATATGATCCATCCTTCTGTGTACGGCCTGCCGCTGCTGCGTGCGGAAATCGCCAGGTACCTCCAGGTTTCGCGGGGACTCAGCTGCTCGCCATCACAGGTGTTCGTTACCTCGGGATATCGTCAAACTGTTGAACTGATTGGTCATGCCCTATTGAAAGCGGGTAATCGCGTCTGGCTCGAAGACCCCGGCTACCCGCCCACACGGGAAATATTCAACCGTATGCACATTGAAGGCGTCTCCGTGCCGGTCGACGGGGAGGGCATGGTTGTTTCCGATGCCGTCAAGCGGGCGCCCCGGGCGCACGCGGCGGTGGTCACACCTGCGCATCAGAGCCCGCTCGGCATGTCCTTGTCGTTACCCCGGCGCCTCGCGCTGTTGGACTGGTCCGCGCGAAACAAGGCATGGATCATCGAAGACGATTACGACGGCGAATACCGCTATGTCAGCCGCCCGCTCCCTGCGTTGAAGAGCCTCGATCGTGATGGGCGGGTGCTCTATGCTGGCACGTTCAGCAAGGTGCTATTTCCAGGCATCCGCCTCGCCTATCTCGTGGTGCCGGAAGGGCAGGTCGAGCAGTTTGAGCAGGTCACTGAAAGCCTTTCGGCGGGCTGTCCCGGGCTGACGCAAACCATCGTCACTGCATTCATCGGTGAGGGACATTTTGCACGCCATATCCAGCGGATGCGAAAACTCTATGCGGAGCGTCGGGAAGCGACCGCGGCAGGCCTGGAAAGCGTGCTGGGAAAATATGTGCGCATAGATTTGCAGCCCGGGGGCATGCACCTGATCTTGCGTCTGCGAGGCAACCGTTCAGACCGCCGGCTCGTTGCAAGCATGCGGGAACAGAATCTGTACGCGGAGGCGCTCACGGACTGGACGACGCGTAACGACGGAGTTTCGGCCCTTCTTCTGAATTTTACGAATATTGACTCTCGGCGCACGGCCGAAAATTTCGGACGGCGCATCTTAAAATTGATGTAACGGCAGTTTGGGCCCGATCTTCTGGAGCCTGGAATCATGGCCCAGCTACAAAGGCCGATCTTGGACCTTCTTGAATAGGCCAAGATACGAGACGATGGAATCCTTCAACCAGATGAGGATTTCAATCATGAACAAGCGCATCGATTACGCCAAGGCTTCACCGGAAGGCTTCAAGGCTTTCGGAGGTGTCTACGTCTATCTTCAAAAAAGCGGCCTTCCAAAGCAACTGGTCAATCTCGTGTACCTGCGGGTGTCGGAGATCAATGGCTGTGCCTACTGTATCGATATGCACTCCCGCGATCTGCTCAAGTCTGGCGTCGCCGCAGACAAGCTCGTGCTGGTGCCTGTATGGCGCGACGCAGGGGATGTCTTTAGTGAGCGCGAACGCGCTGCGCTGGCTTGGACCGAAACTGTGACGCGGGTCGCCGAAACCGGCGTTCCCGATGCCGACTATGAGGCCGCCGCTCGCGAATTCAGCGACAAGGAACTTGCTGACCTCACCTATGCGATCGGCTTGATGAGCGCGTTCAATCGATTGGGAATTTCGTTCCGCTCGATCCCTGCCGCCGCCAGTAAGGCTTGAGGCGCCATCAGCAACGCGTCGCGCACGGAGATTCGTCCATGCGCATCCGGGCCCCTCACGAGCGCCGCCAGGCCGTAACCCCGGCGACTAGCGAATGGATTGACCCACATGGCATGGATGATATTGGTCTCCGCCGGCCTTCTCGAGATCGGATTCGCCTTCGGTATGAAGTGGTCCGCAGGATTCACGCTGCTGATACCCGCGGTGTTTACGGCTGCCACCGGTTTATCGAGTGTCTTTCTTCTCTCGCAGGCGCTCCGCACACTTCCCGTAGGAACGGGGTACGCCGTCTGGACCGGTATCGGCGCCGCCGGTACCGCGGTTCTGGGTATCGCAGTGCTGGGCGACTCTGCGTCGCCGGCGCGGATGCTTTGCATTGCTTTGATTGTGGCAGGCGTGATCGGATTGAAACTTGTTTCCGCAAACTAAGGATGCCGCTGGAGGCGTTCAGGGGGTGACCATTCTCTTGCGGCAGCAAGCCCCAGTGTCCGGTTTGGGTCCAAAAGCGGCGGTGCATCCCAGCATGGACAGGCGTCCGGTCTGCCACCGACAGCCGACGTAACAACGGCTTGAGCGTTGGTCGGCTCGGGGCCAGAAGCAGACCAGCTCGCGCAATGGCCCGTTTCGCGTGGTCTTTCAGCCTACGGATGCGCCTGCCTTTGCCCGGCTGATTCCGAGGACCAGAATGCGATGCAACAGGTCGGGGTAATCAAGCCCGTCATACCGAGCGGCTGTAGCGAACTCCTGGCTCTTCGCTATTTCAGGGTTGGGATTGGCTTCGATGAAATACGGAGTGCCGTCGGCAGAAAGGCGAAAGTCGATGCGTGCGTATCCATCGAGCCCCAGCGTCCGGTAGATGCGTTTCGCCGTTCGCTGAATGCCGGCGGATACCTCCGGCGCAAGGTCCTTGGCCGGCCCATCTACAATTCCGACGCGTTCCTGATAACTCGGATCGTGTTTGGCCTTTTCGGTGGCTATCTGCCGTGCCCCCTGACCGCCCATGCTGCCGAACTTCAATTCCCAGACCGGCAGAACGCGCAGCCGATTGTTGCCGAGCACGCCGACATATAGTTCACGTCCTTCGATGTACTGTTCGGCGATGGCGGCAGTACCGAGCCGCTCGTGAACGAACGCGACGCGCTCTGCGAGCTGCTCGTCCGTATCGACGATGGATGCTTGCGAGATTCCGAAGGACCCATCCTCGTTCAGGCTCTTGACGACCAGCGGCAGCGCAAGGCGCGCCGGCCGTTTGACCTTGTGGCGTATCGGAAACACGGCAAAGGCGGGCACCGCGATCCGGCGATGGTGCACCAGTGTCTTGGATAGATCCTTGCCGCGCGCCAGGATCAGGCCGCGCGGGTTACACCCGGTATACGGGATTTTCATCAGCTCGAGATAGCTGGCGATATGCTGGGCATACGCGGACGCATAGTGGAATTCCTCCAGCAACGTGAATACCACATGGGGCTTGAAACCTTCGATCTCGTCGCGCACCGGCTTGATTTCCTCCTGCACGCCGAGCGGGTGAACGTCATGGCCAGCCCCACGCAAGGTGCTCACGACGTCGAATTCCGTTTTCCATGCGTTGACTTCCCGCGCGGTGTATCCGTCGGTCGAGTCCGGGGGCACGCAGTCCGGATGCATCAGCACTAGAATGCGCAGACGTCTCATAGCGCGATCCATTTGCGCCGCGACGGGCCGAACAGCGCGTGCATGGTCTTGGCAGTCAACAGGACGGTGAAGTCGAGCACAAGCTTCCGTTCGGAGCCGGGGGCACGCAGATCGAGTTCGCGGCAGCGGGAGATCATATCGTCAAGAACGGCGTCGAGCGTAAGCTGGTTCTCGCCCGTCCACCGCGCAACCAGCTGTCTGATCTGGGCGCGGTGCCGTCTGATAAAAACCGAAGCCGGTTGCTGCCGCCGATGCCGTGGGTCAGCAGAGAACAGGCGGGAGAGGTCGCGGTCGTATGTCTTCGGTGGCTTGAAGGCGTAGAACGCCTGCTTTTTTTGGTAATGCTCGCCAAGCGTTTGACTGAGCTTATGCAGCGGATCGGTACGCTCGCGCGTCGTGACTGGCGGCCGCTTCCCTGCTATCTCGCCCATCAGCTCGTCGACATATTCAAGCTTCTTCAGCGCTGGCCAACCGGCATACCGTGTCCGCCAGTTCGACCGCGGCCGCAACCACACTGCAAAGGTTTCGGCGAAATCTTCGTCCGGATGGCTCTGCGCGTACCAGAGCCGAAGATGCTGGACATAACGCCGGCTAGCCGGATTGGGCCGGTAGTAGAGGGGGTAGTGTTTCGAAGACGGGCCGAACAACTGCTGCCAACGCCGGCGGCGTTGCAGCTGGTAGGCGTGCTGCACGGCATGGCCTGCCTCGTGACGGAGAATGGCCATGCACTCGGACCAGGTGCCACCCTCCACGTCGAGCATCATTTTCTTCTCGATCTTCATAAGTCGGGGATGGGCGAGATAGAATGGGATGGCGATGCCCGGCACATTTGCCGGACTAAACCATTCGCTCGATATCCATGCGTGTGGCCGCAGCCGGATGCCCCGCGCCTGAAGCTCTTCGTATAGAGTTCTGAGACAATCCTCGAGCCAGGTGTCTTCGACCGAAACCTTCAGGCTACTGAGGCGTTGCTCGAGCAACTGCTCGTCCGACAGCTTTTCCCAAGTATATTTCCGACGTGGCATAGGCATCCAGAAGCCATAAAAACGCACCTGGATGGTGTCATAGGATGCTGCTGGCAACAACCGCCGAGTCTTGGCGGCGTGCCGTTGTTCGATGGCCGCGTCGGCTTTGGGTCAAAAGCGCCGATTGGAAGGTCGACCAGTCACTTCCGATCGACCCCGATAAGCAGACGATTTCCGATCGTGCGCGGACTTCGCAGTCGGGCCATTTCCGGACTTCGCAGCAACGAAGGTCCTTCCGCGATCATCACCGGGTACTGCCGGCGCCGGGGATAGCGCGACTAAGAGCACCTTTACAATAATCGTCCAGCTTGGCGGCAGCAGACCTCAGGCAAGACTCGAGGCGGCCCTGTCCGGGTTCGACGCTGGCACACTCTCGGTTGAGCCGCTCCCTGCATGTCTTGTCAACCGCACTAAGCCTAGCAAGTGCCAAGAGGCACGCATCTGAAAGTTCCTGGATGTGCTCTCGAAAACAGGCGCGGAGACTGTCTCGACCTGGCTGTATTCCGGCGCACAACCTCATCTCGTCCGCTGTGCAGGGTCCTACTGGCTTTTGCGCAGTCGCACTCGACGCCAACAGCATGAGGGCGACGCAAATCATCAGAGTGATCTTTATCATCGACGATTTCATCCTTGGGCGGCACCGCGGCTTCGTGTGCTCTCCGACATCGAGTTTCCGGAGGCGGCCGACGACTTGTGTTGATTTAGATCAACTCTTGCCCGCTTTGGGTCACAAGCGGCATTTGACGCCGCGCTGAGCGGCGTCCGGTCTACCCCGGTGAGCTGACGTGGCGATCTTCAATCCAGATTTCGGCCATGGGCCAACAGCGGAAATCAGATTGGGCGGTGCCAGACCGACCGCTGCCGACCCTTAGTCATTACATCCCGCTCGTATCTAGTGGGGTGCTTATGTTGGTTTTGTGCCCAAGTTGAGCACCTCTCCCGTGAATGCACGGCGCTCGCCATAGCGAGTTCTCAACGCTCATCTGGCCGGATCAGGTCGCGACCTTCCAACGGTCCCTGGAATCTTGTACTCGCCGCGGAGTTCATCCCATAACGCCGTGTCGCTGATCAGGACGACGTGGTAGTCGCCGCGGCCCGTGATCCCCGCATACTTCCCCGTGCCGCCAATGAACTCGAAGGTGCCGCGTAGCTCCGGCAGTTTCGCGTCTTTCAGAACGTACTTGGCAAAGACCTTGGACCCGTCGGCCTCTGTGAATGTCTTGTAGCCGCCGCTGGAAGTGCCAGCATCCGTCAGATCAACCACCTGATAGCGAGCTTTGTCGAGGAAGGGCTTGCCGTCTGCATTGAACACGGCGCCATCGTATTCGGTGACCGACACCGTATGGTCGGCCCGGTTTTCGAGCTTCACGCTCTTATTCGACAGGGTGACCAGAACGGCTCGACCGAACCATTGGCCTGCTTCTTCCGCCACAGCGGGGTCAGCGTTCACCGGGAACGCCAAAGCAAGTACAACACAACCCCACATCCGCGATGCATTGAGATGATACCTCATGGTTTCCTCCCAGATGGGTTGCAGGTTTACAGACTACAAATCTAGTCGGAGCAAATACCTCCATGATCGAGTTTCCACGATGCCGATCATACCACTCGTTCCAGGGAGGACTGCACAGAACGATTTTGCATAGTGCGTCTAATGGCCGCGTGATTATGCATCGTTCCGCTGGGCACCCCCGGAGGGGACGTCTGGCATTGTCTGGCGTGAAAGGCGTTGGCCGGGACCTTTCCTGTCGCGACGAGATAGGTTCGGATGGCTTGCATTAGTGCCAGAAACAGCGCCCACAAGACGAAGCCTGTCAGTGCGTAGCCCGTGTTAGACATGTCCCCCGAAGTCATTCCTGCCCGAACCGGTCAGGGACAATGCCGTAACGGGACGCCGGGCGATGGGCAACGTCCGCTGTGGGTCCAAAAGCACCGTCTGGAAGGTCGGCCAGTCACGTCCGGTCTCACCCGATAAGCGGACCATTTTAAAGTCCGCTCGCAGTTCGCATCAGGGCCAGAAGCGGTCATGCCCGAACTGCTCTGGTCGCGAGCGAGCCATTCCAGGGGCGCCGAGCGGAGCGCAGGCGAACCAATCCATCTCTGGTCCGGGCGCCGCGCTTCGAAGGCCGCTACAGAACAGCGCCCGTTTGTGCGCGGGCGGAACGGAGGCCCGTCGAGGTCAGAGAACAACCGATGATAGCGACGCCCGACGGGCGTGCGAGCCGCCGACACGTCACCGCGACCAATCTCAGAGGTGCTTCACCATCGAGCAAGCGCTCTCGCTCAGCGGCCGCGCCGCTTTCTCAGCCGGCACTGTGGCAAGGATCTTGAGATAATCGAACGGGTATCTGGATTCCGAGGGCTTCTTCACCTGCAGCAGATAATAGGGCCGCATCACACGCCCGTCCTCGCGCACCGTGCCCTTGGTGTAGAAGTCGTCGACCGGCAGTTCCTTCATCTTGGCGACGACTTTGGTCGCATCGGTCATGCCAGCTGCCGCCACCGCCTTGAGGTAATGCAACGTCGCCCCGTAGGTCCCGGCATGGATCATGCTTGGCGGTTTCCCGCCGTTGCGGGCGAGGAAGCGTTTGGTCCAGGCGCGGGTCACGTCGTCGAGGTCCCAGAAAAAAGTCTCGCTCGCGGTCAGACCCTGCGCCGCTTCGAGCCCAAGGGCGTGGGTGTCGGGAAACTGCAGCAGGAGCGCAGCCACGCGCTGGTCGCTGCTGCGGGTCAAGCCGAATTCCGCGGCCTGTTTGATCGCGTTGATGGTGTCGCCGCCAGCGTTCGAGAGCGCGACGATCTTCGCCTTCGAGGCTTGCGCCTGCAGCAGAAAGGACGAGAAATCGGCGGTATTGAGCGGATGGCGCACGGCCCCCACCACCTTGCCACCGGCGGCCACGACGAATGCTGAAGTGTCACGCTCGAGGGCATGCCCGAATGCATAGTCGGCGGTGATGAAAAACCAGCTATCCCCGCCCTGGTTCACCAACGCCTGGCCGATCGTCGCCGCAAGGCCGTAGGTGTCGAAGCTCCAGTGCACGCCGTGCGGCGAACAGGCTTTTCCGGAAAGATCCGACGTGGCGGCGCCGGTATTGATGTCAACGGCGTCGTGCGTGCGCGTCACCTCGCGCACGGCGAGCCCAACGGCCGAATTGGGAATGTCGAGGATGAGGTTGACGCCCTCGGTCTCGATCCACTGCCGCGCGATGTTGGCGCCGACGTCGGGCTTATTCTGGTGGTCGGCGAAGATGACTTCGACCGGCCGGCCCAGCACCTTGCCGCCGTAATCCTCGACCGCCATGCGCGCGGCGTGGACCGAGCCCATGCCGGTCAGATCCGCGTACAGTCCCGTCTGGTCGTTGAGGACACCAAGCTTAACAGGTTGCGAGACCGCGGAGGCGGTGAGCCCCACTCCCCACAACAGGAGCGCGAGCGTGGCGATAATGTTGCGACGCATGAAAACCCTCCCCTTGCTGTAGCGACCGCTGAACGCCGGTCGTCTTCATGATGGTACAGGGGAAGGGCATCACTGCAAAGCGGGCGCTGGCTTTTGCTTCCGCGCCGTTCATCAGCGCGGCATGGCAGCGATAGGGCGCGATGTCCGGTGCGGTCAATCGCGCCGGTTTCCCCCGCAGCCCGAGACTTCCGGTCTACCCCAAACTGCGGACATGTCTCCGCGCTGCGCAACCTGTCGCGAAGGGCCATTTTCGGACTCATGCACTGCAGCACACTGTCGAGCTATTCGATCATTTCGTCTGCACGGCCGGACATGACGGGGCGCGGAGCCCCTCAGGTCGAGATATGCGCTCGCTGCGCGAGCCCTTGGCCGAAGGAGATATTCTCGCCGGGCATCTCATAGATCAGAACGACGAGGTCGTCCGCCCTCACGCCGGCCTTCTCCACGACGAGCCGGTTCAGCGCGGCGAGCAACGCCAGGCGCTTCTCCTTCGGGCGACCGGAGATAAAGGTCAGCTCGAGGAGGACGAAGCGATCGCTGTACGTACAGCCGACGAAAGCCGGCGTGTGGACGAACTGTCCTTTCGGAAGAACGTGCGTGATGCGGAAGTAGTCCTCCGGCGGGACCGAGAGCACTTCCTCCAGTGCTGCCTGTACGGCCGTCCCGATTGCGGCGAGCTCGCTATCCTTGAACGCACCTTCGTGCACATGAATCTTGGCTACGGGCATCTCAAAAACCTCCTTCGGTTGGCAGCGGCTCCACGTACCGATAGTGGACCGCAGTCTCGATATCGGCAGTCACGTCGCTTCCTCTCACGCCGCGGCCGCCGCCGGGGAAGCCTTGATCGCCGCGATCAGTTCGGCGGTCGTCACGATCTCATGGGCATAGGTCGGCGCGTCGATGTTGACCGCCGCATGCATCGCCTCGGGCGAGCGGGCAGCGGTGGCATCGCGCACGTAGGTGACGTGATAACCAAGCTCCATGCCGATGCGGGCGGTGGCCTCCAGGCAGGTATTGGCGAGCAGACCCACGCAGATGATCTTTTCCTTGCCGTGCCGCTTCAGCAGTTGATCGAGGTCGGTATTGGGGAAGCCGCTCGAAGCCCAATGCTCCGTGCAGCAGAGATCGCCCGGCCGGAGCTTGAAATCATCGTGGAATTCGCCGCCCCACTGACCGCGGGCGAAGATCATGTTCTTCGCCGCCTGCAACTGATAGGGCGACGGATACTTCCAGTCCTTGTAGGTGTCGGGCTCCATGCGGTGATGCGGTACATGGATGATCTTGATCCCGGCCTCCCGCGCGGCGACGACGATCGCACGGAGATTGTCGAGCAGGTTCACCTGCTCGGCGACGTCCTTGACCGAAGGCCAAAGCTTGCCGTCTGGATGGAGGAAATCGTTGTAGAAATCGATGCAGAGAAGCGCCGTGATCTTGGGGTCGTAGGTGGTCGCCATGTCGAGTTCCTTCGCGAAAACGTGGCTTTGGAGACTTTCAAAAAAATAGATAATATATATAATCTATTCTAGCCAGTCACGATTGCTTGCGGGACGGCGGTTTCTTACGACCGAGGCCGGCGTAAAGTCGCGGATCTCGATCGAGTTCGGAAAGGAACAACGGACATGGGTCGCTCATCGCAGGAGCAGGCGCAGAAGAATCGGCAGAAGATCCTGAAGTGCGCGTCCCGCCTCTTCCGCGAGTTCGGTGTGGACAGCGTTTCGGTGGCCGAGGTCATGAACGCCGCTGACATGACGGTTGGCGGCTTCTACAAGCACTTCAAGTCCAAGGACGCCCTCGTCGAGCAAGTCTTCTCCCTGACCTTCGAGCAGTCATCCGCCGCCTGGCGGCAGGTCTGCGAACGCAAGTACGACGATCCGGGCGTCCGGTCGGCCGCCATCGTCGACTACTATCTGACGAAGAAAGGGGCCGATCAGGCTTGTCCGATGATCGCCTTCGCTCCTCACGTGACGGCCGAGGCCGCCGACGAGTCCTCGCGCGAGTCCTACAGGGACGGGACGGAGGCTCTGTACGCACAGTTTCTCGATCACTTGGCGAAGTCGCGCGGTACGAACGGCGCGTCGTCCGATCAGGAAGCCAAGGTTCTGTTCGCGGCCATGATCGGAGCGCGGCTTCTCTCTCAATCGGTGGGCGACACGGAATGGATCCGTTCGCTGAAGAGCGCCGTGAAGGCAGAGGCCGCCCAAGACGCAGCCTCGCTGGACTGATGGAACAAGCAGAACCTTCCTGATCCTGCAGGCGATACCGATGCGAAAATGCTATCCTCTACATCGAGGTACTCCGGACATCTATGATTTCGCCTGATTGCAGTGGCAACTTGCCACGTCGCCTTTGGGTCAAAAGCGCCGATTGGAAGGTCGACCAGTCACTTCCGATCTACCCCGATAAGCAGACGATTTCCGATCCCGCGCGGACTTCGCATTCGGGCCATGAACGGACAGCACGCTCGCAAAGGAAAAACGAAAAGGCCGCCAAAGAGCGGCCTCGTTTCAATTTATGTAAGTCTCTCGGAAAATCAGCTAGCGTTACGGCGGCGGCGGACGAGCCAATAAGCGCCATAGCCTAGTCCGATCACAAGTGCGGGAATCCCGGCGCCTAGAAGCGGGCAGGAGCACCGTGTGGCGGCCTTCGCCAAGAAGGCGCCCGCCGAGGATTGGGCACTCATGCGTTCGTTCAATGACGAAAGCCGCTTCACCGTGCATACCGCGGCGGAGATATTGTTTGCATTTCAGGACGGCGAGCAGGTCAGGTGAGCGCCCATAATCGCCATCTTGTGCCGATGCCGGCGCACAAGCCGCGTAGCGGGAAACCGCGGAAGCTGTCCTCGCTACGGACGCCACCGGCAATGCCAGCAGCGGCGGCGGCGTTGCCGTCGCGGGTGCCGTCGCTGATGGTGCGACCGGCCAACGCGGGGCCTTCGAACCTACGACAGGATTTGCCATCAGACGCCCTCGTAGACCAGCCTGGTGAACAAGGCCGGCGTAATGAGGAACCGGCCCCATTTCGCGTCGAACTGCTCGGTTGGCTTGGCTGCGATGGTCTCATCGAGCGAGCGGCCCGACCGCTTGAGCGTTGTGACCTTCTCCCTGATGGCGACGAGCATATCGCGATAGCCGATCAACTCGTCCTTGTTGCTCACGGCGCTGGCTTGGCCCGGCATGTTGTGGCCGGGAATGACGATGGTCTCGCCGCTGGTGGCGGCGATGTTCTGCTCGGTCGCCCGGATCATCCCGTCGATGTTGCCACCGGTCGAATAGTCGATGAACGGATAGAAGCCGTTCCAGTAAGTGTCTCCGCAATGGAGGATATCAGCCTCAGCGAAGCGAACCGAGATGTCGCTGTCCGTATGCGCGGGGCTATAGTGCTTCAGATCGAGGGTGGAGCGATTGAGGCTGAGGCGTTTTTCCGAAGCGAACACCTCGGTCGGCACCGCGGCCAAGGGCGGCGAAGGAAAATTGTAGTCCCAGTCCTCGACCCTCTGGGCAGTCAGCAAATGCTTATGCGTGTTCTCGTGAGCCAGAATGGCAGCGCCTTCTTCGTTTAGCCACTGATTGCCGTCCGTGTGATCGAAGTGCCAGTGGGTGTTGATCAGGTGTTTGATCGGATCGCGGCTAAGGCTGTTGACCGCCTCCAGAATCCGCGGCCGTGTCGGGGTAATGCCGGCATCGACGAACAGCTTGCCGTCTTCGCCGGTGAGGACCGCGATATTGCCTCCGGAGCCTTCGAGGACCGTCACGTTGCCACGCAGCTTGTGGACCTGGAGGGGCATCGTTGCGGCGGCGTCGCGGATCGTATCGACGATGTTGCGTGACTCGGCGTAGGCCTCGTCAGGCTTCAACCAGCCACGGTTGGTTGCGAAAGCGGCGGCGGCTACGGCACAGCATGTGCAGAAGCCGCGTCGTGACAGCGAGGTATGCAAGGACATCGGAGACTCCTTTGATAGATCGGATGGGCTTCCAAGGTGGCGGAATTGCATCGGCGTAGTTGGAACGAAGCTCGCCAATCACAAGACCAAAAATTCAGAATCCAGCATCCAATGCGTTGGATGACCGTGCGAATTTCGATTGAGGAGTTGTAGGGATTGTCTTCGATAGTGCGGGGTTCGGTTGAGAAGTTGTAGGGATTGTCTTCGACAGCTCGCGGCCCGCGCGCTACCGCACACTCGTCGAACGTGCTGAAGTTTCCGCTGCCTCGCCGGAGTCGGCTTCGGGTCATTCGCGTCGAATTCAACAGGCGCCGTCTACTTCTCGTCTTCCCCAATAACCGGACATTCTTGGTGTCCCTCGGCGCGTCTCAAACGGGCCATCACCGGACTCCTTCATCGCAGTAATTGTCCTCTTCGATTACGTTGCCGGGCGCCTGACGAGCAGTGCTGGAACGAGATCAGTCGTCGCCGACAGTTATTTTGCCCGCGCGTGCTGGTCGAACACCCTCAGCACGGCAAGTGTCATAGCCTCAACACCGGTTTCAATGGTCGGCTTCGGCACCGGCGCGAATAAGGGCGAGTTGGTTGCCCCGGCCATTGCAGGCGTCGCCCTCGCGGGCCGCGGCGACACGCTCCGGCTTATAGACGCCGGAAGAACATCGAGGGCACGCCAGCCCGCATCTCGGCAGCCAATTTAGCCGCGGTCTTCTCTTAAACCGGACGTAACAGCGGACATCGCTCTTCGTAACCCGCTGCCCCCTATGCCGCCACGGCAAAAAACCGGAAACCGGCTACCGCGAGGTTGTCGGGAGATACCTGAACCGGCTCGCTAACCGTCTCTGACTCTGCCAACAGAAGGCAGGTCGGACAGTTGAACAG